>JAGBLF010000017.1 GCA_017635595.1 Alphaproteobacteria bacterium | reverse complement strand
TAACAATTGAAATAACAAACGAAAAGCGCGGTCTTTTAATAAAAAATGCTGAAAACATCGTGCTACCTCTTATTTGCCGTTATCAATATCAATCGGTAAAACAGGAGCATTGGCGCGAACATTTTGCAATCCTTGCACCACGACTTTATCATCTGTATTTAAACCTGAAAGTACTATTTGCCAATCATCTATCACATCACCGAGTTTGATATATTTTTGCTCGGCAATGTATTCGTCTCCGACTTTTTTGACCGTCATCACATAAGTTCCGTTAATGTCTTCGGCTAATGCCATTTGCGGAACCAAAAGCGCCATCTGTTTTGAGGTAAAGCGCATATAAATATCAACATAATTGCCGGGAACTAATAAATTATTGTCATTTAAGGCATCTAAATAAACAGGAATGGTTGCCGTGTCGGCATTAACTTCATTACCGAAAAACAGATTTTGCGCAGTTTGAGTTTGTATTTCGCCGTTCGGTAATTCAATATCAACAAAAACATCTTGGGCATTATTAAGTTTATCCATAAATACCGAGCGTTCTTTATCCGTTACCGAAAAAACTATGCGAACCGGACGTTCTTGCACAATTTTTGCCAACGTGTGTGTCCCCTGATTAACCAGATTACCGACTGTTACAAAAGCCTTGCTGATAACACCGTCAATCGGTGATTTTACTTCGGTATATTCTAAATTTAATTTAGCCAAATCTTCGGCTGCTTCGGCATTTTTCAAAGCGCTTTCTGCTGCTTCAACTTCTTTGTCGGAAATAAATTTTTTCTCATGTAATGAAGTTAAGCGTTTATAATCTGCAGCCAATTGCTTGCGTGTTGCTGCCGCAGCTTTGAGATTATCCTGATAGCGGCGTTGTTCAATAATAAACAACACATCGCCTTTTTTTACCTCAGCACCGTTTTGAAACAAAATTTGTTCAATATATCCGGAAACTTGCGGAATAACATCAACACTGTTAATAGCTTCAACTTGTGCAATATATTTCTTTTTAGCAGAAACATCCTGCTGTTTTAAACCTTGAATCTGAACGGACGGCGTTTGCATTACCCAGCCACCGGATTTCGGTGCCATGCGATTATTCAGCCACCAGCCGAACATAATCAAACACAACGCATAAAACGCGTTGAGATAAATTTTTCTGCTTTTGATTTTCTTGACTTTCATATCATACCTTCCTGTTTAAACAATCTGTGGAAATCTAAAGAAGTTTAAATTGAAAATCAAGTCGAAAAAACGTTATGTAACTTTTTTAATGATATTATTTTTGCGGCGGCAACTTGACCGTAATATACACTTCAGCACCGGAAGATAATACATCTCGCAAAACAATATATTGGTCATCCGGGCAGATATTCATTATTTCCAGCAGTTCATCAGAGCTCACTTTCATAAAGTTTTCGGAAGACATCATTTCTTCGGTGTAGGTGTTATGCCATCTTTTTATCCAACGCGAGATTGATTGGGCCGTAATACCGATAATGTTTGCAATTTGCCGCATAGAAAATCCTGCCGAATACATCGTGTGGGTTAAAAGCTTTATATGCAGCGGTTTTCCGGCCGGAGCATTTTTAGTAAATTGATAACCGCATTCTTTACACTTATAGCGTTGCCATCCGAAAACCTTGCCGTTCTTAACTATTTGTTTTGAACCGCATTTATAACATTTTTGCATTAATAAATCTCCTCAAGTGCAAATATATAGTACATCTTTTTGAAAATATCATTAAAAATGTTACAAAAATTGTGAAAAAAATTGAAACGAAAAAAACTATCTACAAAAGAAAGGCTCTTATTTTTCACATTCGCCGCAATCGGAACATCCGTTGCAAATAAGTCTTGAACCGCAAGTTGTGCAATTTTTGCGCCAATGTTTCTGATACCATCCGACATCATCAAAAAGCTCGCTTTGTGGCTTATGTAATTGCCATTCAATCGGCTTTCCTGCAAATTGCAAACCGGATTTGTATGCTTGTTCGCTTTGCAAACGTTTGCTTGGCATTGTATAGATTTTACCGTCTTTCTCAAACTTGGTGCCGGTTTCAATAAAGCAAAACATCACATTATTCGCCTTACATTCATCATAAAGTGATTTAACCCATTCATATTTCAAAACTCGGTTGCCGTCATAATTTTCACCGCCGGCAACAACTTGCTCGATTTGTCCGGTTTTGAGCCACTTTTCTAATGTTATTGCTCCGATAAACGGTGCTGTCATCACACCCTTATGTTTGAAAGGTAAATCCATTAAAAGCGGCAAGCGTTCATCGGCTCTTAATTGATTTTCCGCCGTGACGGAAAAAAACACATTATCCCAGCCGTTACCCCAGTCTTTCGGCAAATGTTCGGCAACTCTTTCCGGTCGTTTGGTAAGCAAATAAAATCCGACATCAGGACGCTTTTTGATGATATTCCACGCTTCATCACGCCACTCATCCGCTTCCGCCAAAAAGAAGTCTGAAGTTAAGCACGCACGCAAGCATTCGCCGCTTTTGATTTTATACGAACCATCGGCATTTTTGTGTAAAGGATAGTCAAAATTGTTTTTGACACGATAAATCTTGGAGCCGTCAGCATTTCTCTGCTTATCTAAAAAATACATATAGCAATGCTGACAGCCCTCACTTTTTTTAATGCATCCGTGCCACGGGTTCCAAATATCGTGCATAATATTTACCTATATTAATTTTTGCAAATCATCTAAAACATCAGATAATTTCATTGCGGCAAGCTTATCCTCCATGGCTTTTTGCACAGAAAGCAGACGATTATCTAAAATGTTATGGATATTATGACCCACCGGACACTTTGGGTTTGGATTTTTATGAAATGCAAAAAGCGTATCGTGTTCTATAGGTTCAATAGCTTTATAAACATCAAGCATATTTATTTCATTCGGTGCTTTCAGCATTTCAATACGACCTCGTCCGCGCGATATTTTTACCATACCGGCGGCTTTAAGCTGTAATAAAATGTTGCGGATAATCACCGGATTAACCTGCACCGAACCAGCCAAAAATTCACTCGTCACACGATATTCGTCTTTGAATGTGTAGATGGCCGCTAAAATATGTAAAGCTATCGTAAATCGGCTTGAAATTTGCATTTAATTTATTCCGTCAGCAAAGTTCGGCATCGCCGAAACCAAATTGAGTTAAAGAACCTTCTTTAGCTTGAATACAAATAAAGCTGAATTCGCCGTCACCGGTGTTTTCAATCGTTCTGGCAACACCGGTTGCAACACGAACAGCAGAACCTTCCTTAACATTGATTTTGCTGTTTTCCACGGTGATGATACCGGTTCCCTTCAAAACGATATAAACTTCCTCATTTTGTTTATGTTTGTGATTAAACGGAACCTTAAATCCTTTAGGGGTCACATTAACGGAAATTTCACAGCTTGTCAAATCAAGTGCATCATGCAAAAAGGCTTTGCCGTTTTCAAGTTTAGCAATTTGTTCAAATGTTCCCAAATCGGTATTTGTATAGTCAGTCATTATATTTCTCCTTAATTGTAATATTGACTGTTACAATATATAAACAATACTTTTTGTAATGTCAATAGTTACAATTAAAATAATATTATTGTTTTTGTACATCAGATATTCGGATAAGTAAAAAAGAAACAAAAGAAATGCCTTATTTGTTCCATAAAGTTTAATAAAATGGACTAGCTTGATAAAATATGGTAAAATCCATCATGAATTTATTGACTTCCAAATTTTCTGTGTTAATAGTAGAACATAATTAGAACATTTTAAGGATAAATGAGAGAATATAATATGATTAAGAAGATACTGAAAACAACGCTAACTCTGATAAAGATTATATTTAAGTTATGCATACTGCTGCTAGCAGTTTTCGGTATTATAAACTTATTACCGAATACTGACAAAACATTTGAAGGTATTGATTTATGTGCAGATGATGGCGGGGTTTGGGATAAGGAATATAATCTGTGTCGTTTTGATTGTCAGTATACCGGAAGTGATGATGGTTGTGTATTGCTAACTGATGAAGAACTGGAAGAATACGTAAACGGGTATTGTCAAAATGAGGGAAAACGACTATATCGCTGCAAAATGGCAAGATTGGAATGGTCCAAAAGAGTCTTACGCGACCAAATGAATAACTTAAAATCTCAATCCGAATTACAAGAAACCTTTCAAAATTCTGATGAAAAATCCGCTGATAACATCATAGTAGAGAAAAAAATGCGTAAAATGTATTTAATGAACAATGGCAATATTATCAAGGAATATAAAATATCCTTGGGTTCAAATCCGATTGGCGCAAAACAACAAGAAAATGACGGAAAAACACCGGAAGGACAGTATGTTATCGAAACGCGAAATTCCAACAGTAAATTTCATCGCTCTTTAAAAATTTCGTATCCGAATGACGAAGATAAAAAGTGGGCAAAAGAACATAATGTTTCTGCGGGAGGTGATATTATGATACACGGTTTCCCGAACTTAGTGCCGAATTTTTTGTTCAATTATATCCATAAATCGGATTGGACACAGGGGTGTATTGCCGTAACAGATGAACAAATTGAAGAAATTTGGATGCTGGTGAAAAACGGCACCCCTATCGAAATAAGACCATAGTGACAGAGGGTAAAATGCGCCAGCGGATAATTGCACTTGTGGATTGCGACTGCTTTTTCGTTTCTTGCGAACGGAAGGATAATCCCGATTTGCAAGGAAAGCCGGTGTGCGTGATGACCGGCGGTGGAAGTAAAGGCATTATTGTTTCTCGCTCAAAGGAAGCCAAGGCACTCGGGATTAAAATGGGACAACCGTATTTTCAGGTCAAGCCGAACTTCCCGACTGCGATTTGTATTCCGGCGCGCCACCACCGCTATACCGAGATTTCCAAACAAGTGATGGACACGATTAAGACTTTCAGTCCGGATGTCGAAGTGACCTCGGTTGATGAGGCGTTTATTGATTTAACTTCGCTTAACAAGGTCTATCACTCCACCTATACCGACATTATCAAGAATATCCGGCAGACGGTTTGGAACAAGGTCGGCATTCCCGTTTCCATCGGCTTAGGGACTTCCAAAACGCTGGCGAAACTAGCGAGCGATAAAGCCAAAAATAACAACGGGATATTTGTTATTCCGCCGGATAAAATCTTGAATATTGTGGGCGAAATGCCGATTGAGGACGTCAGCGGTATCGGGCGCAAAAACAGCGAACACATGAAGTTCAGCGGCATTTTCACGATTAAAGATTTCGTGGAGAAAGAAAACGGCTGGATTAGAAAAGCCTTCGGAATCAACGGCTTAAATCTCAAAAGTGAGCTGACCGGCATTGCGACATCTTTGGTTAATAACGAGCCCACCGCGCCGCAGAGCATACAGGTTACGCGGAGTTTTGAGGACTTCACGCAGAGTTTGGAATATCTGGAACATGAGCTGAACCGGCACGTTCACGAAGCTTGTCAGAAGTTACGGCGGTGGAACGGATTTTGCCAAGGGGTGGAAGTTATGCTCCGCACCAAAGACTTCAAATATCTCGCCATCGAGACAAAACTGCGCAACCCGACCAACGGCGACCAAGAAGTGCGTATGACCGCCATAAACCTCTTAAAACAACTCTACCGCCCGAATTTAATTTATCGCTCAACCGGTGTAACGCTGACACATCTGACCTACGGCGAAGTGCAACAATCGCTGTTTGAGGAAGTAAAGCCCCACGACGACAAACTCTCACACCTCGTTGACGAACTGGAAGCCAAATTCGGTAAAGGGATTGTTAAAACCGGGGTGTAGTAATTTTACTATAATTTATTTAGAAACATATACATCTGATGAAC
>JAGBLF010000016.1 GCA_017635595.1 Alphaproteobacteria bacterium | reverse complement strand
CACCCGATCCCATTCCGAACTCGGACGTTAAACCTCTTATCGCCTATGGTACTTTGTCTTAAGACACGGGAGAGTCGGTAGCTGCCAGTTCTTCTAATTACTACTCCTTGTTTATTGTTTTATTTTTATATCATCAAAAAAGCCTCGACTAATCATCGAGGCTTTTTGCTTTTTTAATCTTTCATCCCATACCTTCCTGTACTAAATCATATTTGCCCCTTTTGATATAAAATGATTTACATTGTTCGAATGTATGGTTGTGGCGCTGCAGAAGGTTATCATTCGGCACCTAATATAAAGTAAAATAAAAAAACGCCCGTTTTGGCGAGCGTTTTTTTTAATTTAATTGCTTTTAATCGACAGGTTTTACGTGCCAAATATCATCGGCATATTCCATAATCGAACGATCACTCGAGAAATAACCGATACGGGCAACATTCATGATAGCTTTCTTTGCCCACAGTTTTTTATTGCGATAATCTTTCTCGGCCTGATGAATAGCTTCATTAAAGGCTTCCAAATCCGCTAAAATAAAGTAATAATCATTATTTAACAATGAGTCAAAAATAGGTCTGAACTGCTGCGGATAGTTGGCATCGGCAAACAACGTTGAGTTTAAAGAATTCAAAATACGCTTGACATATTCCGAGCTTTCATAGATTTCACGCGGATTGTATGAAACTCTCTTTTCTCTGATTTTATCATCGGTCAGGCCGAACAGATAGAAGTTATCGGCACCGACGGCTTCACGGATTTCAATGTTTGCGCCGTCGTATGTTCCGACCGTTAAGGCACCGTTAAGTGCAAATTTCATATTGCTGGTACCGGAAGCCTCAAAGCCGGCCGTAGAAACCTGACAACTGATATCCGCCGCCGGAATCAAATACTCGGCAACAGATACTTTATAATCCGGTATAAAGACAACCTTTAAATATTCATTAGCGCGTTCGTCGTTATTAATTACTTTGGCAACGTTATTGATTAGCTTAATAATCAGTTTAGCCATTGTATATGAAGGTGCAGCTTTTCCGGCGAATATATATGTTTTCGGTGTCGCCGGATGATCATTATTTTGAATAATTGCCAGATAATCGCCGATAACTTGCAAAATGGTCATTAATTGGCGCTTATATTCATGAATACGCTTGGCATGTACGATATACATACTGTCCGGATCAACCATAATATGCGTGGCTTTATAAATGCTGTTGACAATACGGCGTTTGTTATCATGTTTGATTTCCATAAATTCCGAAGTGAATTTTTCATCGGAAACATATTCTTCCAGTTTACGCAACAAATCCAGATTAGTAATCCAGTCTTTGCCGATTTTATCGGAGATTAAAGTTGCCAAATTATGGTTGGCGTGAACCATCCAACGGCGCGGTGTAATTCCGTTTGTAACATTGTGAAATTTCTCCGGCCACAATTCATAAAATTCCGGAACCAATGATTTCTTAATCAAGTCTGAATGTAATTTAGCAACACCGTTTACCGAAAATGAACCGACGATAGACAAGTTAGCCATACGAATAACCTGACTATCCCCTTCGCCGTCAACGATGGAAACTTTACCGAGTTTGTAACTATTTTCACCGAATTTACTACGAGCAAATTCCATAAAGCGGCGGTTGATTTCATAAATAATCTGTAAATGGCGCGGTAAAATCCGGCCGATAACGCTGCTGCGCCATTTTTCAAGAGCTTCAGGTAATAACGTATGGTTTGTATAAGCAAATATTTTGGTGACAATATTCCATGAATCTTCCCATTCCTGCCCGTACACATCAAGTAATTGTCGCATTAATTCGACAATAGCCAGTGCCGGATGCGTATCATTTAACTGTATGCATATTTGTTCCGGAAGCTTATTAAAATCATTACTGGTTTCCAAGAAACGACGTAAAATATCTTGAATGGCGCAAGAAACAAAGAAGTACTGCTGTACCAAACGTAATTCTTTACCTTGCTCGATATTATCGGACGGATACAAAACTTTGGAAATTGTTTCAGTGAGGATTTTATCCTTAACAGCTTCGATATAACCGCCGTTATTGAAAATGTTTAAGTCAAGTTCATCATCGGTTTTTGCCGAGAATAAGCGCAAATAATTGACGGCCTTGCCGTTGTATCCGACAATCGGAAAATCATAAGGGACACCGTAAAGACGATGCGTATCTGTCCAAATATAGCCGACTTTACCGTCCGGTTTGGTATACATTTCGACATGACCGCCGATAGGAATGGTAACGGTGCGGTCAACACGGGCAAATTGCCATGGCGAATTTTCTTCAAGCCAGCCATCAGCTTGTTCAACTTGATAACCGTTTTCAAATTTTTGCTTAAACAGGCCGAATTGGTAATTGATACCGTAACCGAATCCCGGGATTCCGACAGAAGCCATCGAGTCAAGATAGTCAGCGGCCAATCTTCCCAAGCCACCGTTACCCAAAGCCGGATCATATTCGGCATCAAAAATATCTTGCAGAGAAATATTAGGAAAACCGTCAATTTTAATTTCTTTCAAGATATCATATAAGCTCAGGTTATAAAGGTTATTTTCAAGAGAGCGACCGATAAGGTATTCAATGGATAAATAATAAACGCGTTTTGTATCATCGCGATTGTAACGTGCCATGGTTTCATACATTTTATCCATAGCAAATTCGCGAACGGCAAAAGCGACAACCGTAAAGGCTTCTTCTTTGGTAATTTCGCAGTTTCGTTTGCCGATAAAGTATTTGATATAGTGCTCAATGGATAATTTTAATCTGGCCTTGTCCATTTCGGTGATAACATTTTGATTTTCTTTCACAATAGCTCTCCTAAATTATTATTAAACATACCTATTTATACCAAAAGATATATAAAATTAATTGAAATTTATTTAACAATATAGCAATTATAATTCTTAAATGAAGATAAGTTCAATATAATATTTAACTTTTCACAATTTTTGTATTATAAGCAATAACGATACAATAATGAAAGAGAAAACAGATGAAACTTAATATGAATAAATTTTTATTGACAGGTTTAATAAGTACTTTTTGGGTAACGGCAGCTAATGCCGAAACAATTTTTGATGCAATGGGCAGTGCTTATAATACAAATCCGACACTGCATGCCGAAAGAGCAAACAGCGGTGCAACCAATGAAGATGCCGCAGCGGCACGTTCCGGCTTTCGCCCGACCATAGGTGTCGGCGGCAGCTATACCGACAGTCATACAAAAACAACCGGTAATAAAACGGTTGACGGCTACAGTAAAGGGTATAGAGGCTCGGTTAAACAATCTATTTTCAACGGTTTTCAGACATATAACGCCGTTAAATCTGCAGATAATGCGGCAAAAGCCGAAATCAATAACTTATATGATGTCGAACAAAGTATTTTGCTGGCGGCTTCAACGGCCTATTTGGATGTTGTACGCGATGAAGCTATCGTTAAGCTGCAAAAAAATAACGAAAATTTGTTAAAGAAACAGCTTGATGAAACTCTGGCGCGTTTTAATGTGGGTGAGGTTACGCGTACCGATGTGGCGCAATCCCGTGCCAGCTATGCGCAAGCACGATCCGATGTTATTTCGGCCGAAGGGAATTTGGCTATTTCAAAAGCAAACTATTTGGAGGTTGTCGGCAAAGAAGCCGAAGACGTTCGTTTTCCGGAAAACTTATCCGGTTTGTTCCCGACTAATTTTGCCGATGCGTTAAATTATGCAAGCACACATAATTATGCCTTGTTAGCAGCGAAAAAAGCCTTAAAAGCGGCTAAATATAATGTGACAAGTAAAAAAGGCGCCTTGTTGCCGGAAGTAAGTTTTACGGCATCAAGCGGCAAAAATACGATTTCTTCACATACATCACGTAATCCGTCGACACGAAGTACCGAATATGTTGTTGATGTAAATATTCCTCTTTATACCGGCGGTGCAACCCATGCAGCTATTCGTAAAAGTAAGTATCAGCGCTGGGCAGCACAAGAGCATTTGCGTGCGGCTGAAGACGGTGTTAAATTGGGTGTAACCAGCAGTTGGGAAAAGATGGAAACAACCCGAGCTAATATCAGCTCAATTAAAGAACAAATTAAAGCTTCTGCTATTGCTTTGGAAGGGACTCAAAAAGAAGAAGCTTTGGGAAACCGTACGGTTTTGGATGTTTTGAACGCTTACCAAACATTGCTTATTTCTCAAGTAAATGAAGTCAAAGCCCGCCATGACTACTATGTTTCCGGTTTGCAATTGTTGCAGTCGATGGGAAAATTGACGGCTAAAAAACTTAATTTGCGCGTTAATCATTATAATGCCGAAGCAAATTATCAAAATACCAAAGGTAAGTGGCTGAGTTTGTCGATTGATAAATAGATTTAAGCTATTGCCAATTAAAAATTGTTTTGCTATTATGTTCCGAGTAGTGTTTTAACTCGGGACATAATTGTATGGATAAAATCGAAGATGATGAGCCGATTGATGATATTCTGAAATCTGTTCGCAAAGCGATTATAGATAAAGAGCGGATGGAATATTTCAAATCATTTCTGCCGAAAAAAACTCATGTTTACGAGCATGAGGAAGTTTTTGAATTGTCTAAATCCATGCTGGTTAACCGAGAGGATTTGCCTTATCGGCTCGGGATGTGGAATTTTGATGTCGTCGCCAAAAAAATGCTGAAAAAATATAAAATGTATTTTATGACATATGGTCTTTCTAATAACGGTCGAGTGCGCGTAAAGGAAGAAAAAAAAGCCTGAAAAGGTTTCTTCCTCCAATCGAGTTATGCTTAAACGTGTCATTTAATAAAAAATAGGGAATAAAATGTTAGAGAAAAATTATAATCCGAAAGATTTCGAAGAAAAGATTTATGAAAATTGGGAAAATTCCGGCGATTTCAAACCGGATATGCATTCAAGTAAAGATGCTTTTGCCATTGTTATTCCGCCGCCTAACGTAACCGGCTATTTGCATATGGGGCATGCTTTGGATGATACTTTGCAGGATATTTTAATCCGCTATAATCGTATGCAGGGTAAAAAGGTATTATGGCAACCGGGTACGGACCATGCCGGTATTGCGACCCAAATGGTTGTTGAAAAACAGCTGGCCAAAGAAGGTTTATCCCGTCATGATTTAGGACGTGAGAAGTTTATTGAAACAGTTTGGAAGTGGAAAGCCCACTCCGGCGGTACGATTTGCAAACAATTACGCCGTTTGGGGGCTTCATGCGATTGGAGCCGTGAACGCTTTACCATGGACGAAGGCTTATCGCGTGCAGTTCGTAAAATTTTTGTATCGCTGTATAAAGATGGCTTAATTTATAAAGCCAAAAAATTGGTAAACTGGGATCCGAAATTGGAAACGGCCGTTTCCGATTTGGAAGTTGTTCCGACCGAGACAATGGGGAAAATGTACTACTATAAGTACCCGTTGGCAGATAATCCGAATGAGTTTATCCATATTGCCACAACCCGTCCGGAAACAATGTTCGGTGATACCGCCGTTGCCGTTTCCAAAGATAATCCGAAATTGGCACATTTAATCGGTAAAAACTGTATTTTACCGATTGCCAATCGCGTTATTCCGATTATTGATGATGAACACGCCGATCCGGAAAAAGGAACCGGTGCGGTTAAAATTACACCGGCGCACGACTTTAATGACTTTGAAGTCGGTAAACGTCACAATTTGCCGATGATTAATATCTTAAATCCGAACGGCACCTTAAACGAAAATACCCCTTATGAAGGTATGACAACTCAAGAGGCTCGTGTTAAAACGATAGAAAAATTAACCGAACTCGGCTTGATGGAAAAAATCGAAGATCACCCGATGGTGATTCCGTACGGTGAGCGCAGCGGTGTTGTTATCGAACCGTACATGACCGATCAATGGTTCGTTGATGCACCGAAATTGGCTGTTGAGGCCAAACGCGTTGTCGATAACGGTGAAATGGAATTTGTCCCGGCAAGCTACAAAAAAACTTATTTCGAATGGATGAACAATATTCAACCGTGGTGCATTTCACGTCAACTTTGGTGGGGACATCAAATGCCTATTTGGTACGGGCCGGATGAAACAATTTTCTGTGAAGAAAATGAGGAAGAAGCTCAGGCCGAAGCTGATAAATATTATGGTAAGCATGTTGAATTACGCCGCGAAACCGATGTATTGGATACATGGTTCTCATCCGGTTTGTGGGCATTTTCGACTTTGGGCTGGCCGGATAAAAACGAGTATTTGGATACTTTCTATCCGACATCTGTTTTGGTAACCGGTTTTGATATTATCTTCTTCTGGGTTGCCCGAATGATGATGATGAGTATGTATATGATGAAGCGCGTTCCGTTCAAAAAGTGCTACATTCACGGCCTGGTTCGTGATGAACAGGGCCGCAAGATGAGTAAATCTAAAGGTAATACGGTTGACCCTATGGAAACAATCGAAAAATACGGTGCCGATGCTTTGCGCTTCTTTATGGCTGCCAGCGAAACACAGGGACGAGACATCAACTTATCCGATTCGCGTATTCAGGGATATCGTAATTTTGCCACCAAACTTTGGAATGCTGCCCGTTTCTGCGAAATGAACGAGTGCTATTCCGTTAAAGATTTTGATGTCAATAATGCCAAGTTGGAAATCAATAAATGGATTATTGCCAAAGCCAAAGAAACCACAAAAGATGTAACCGAAAATTTGAATAACTATCGTTTTTCGGAAGCGGCTAATGCAATTTATCAGTTTACATGGGGAACTTTCTGTGATTGGTATATCGAATTGACTAAGTCGGTATTCTATGGCGAAAACGCTGATGATATTAAAGAAACCCGTGCTGTTGCCGCCTGGGTATTAGACAGAATCTTGGTTGTTTTGCATCCGTTTATGCCGTTTATTACCGCCGAATTATGGAATAATTTAACGGCGCGCGGAATAAAACTTATCAAGGCAGAATGGCCTTTGGCAGAAGAAATTAAAGAAGCCGACAAATATGAAATCGACCGTACCGTTGATTTTATTTCAGCAATTCGTTCATTGCGCGCAAGCATGAATTTGCCGGCCGGTGCTAAGTTGACGGCTTATGTTAAATCTTCAGATGCAGATATTGAAATCATTACAAAACAAAATAAAATGATTTGCTCTTTGGCTCGCTTGAATGAAATTTCGGCGCTGGGCGGTAAAGAAATTACTCAAGATATGGCACAAACATCAAGTAAAGATGCTATTATATACATTCCGCTGAAAGGTGTTATCGATTTCGAAGCCGAGCGCGCCAGACTGAATAAAGAACTGGAGGCTTTGAACAAAAATCTCGACGGCTATGCACGTAAACTGGGTAACGAAAGTTTTGTTGCCAAAGCCCCGGCTGCAGTTGTTGCCGAAGAAAAACGCCGTCAGGCCGAAGCTATGGAAAATAAAGCCAGAGTTGAAGAAGCTTTGGCCAGAATTGCTAACTTTTAAGGAGATTGATATGAAAAAATTAGTATTAACTTTGATGGCTGTATGCTTTTTGAGCGCATGTGCGACTGATCCGTATACCGGTGAAAGCAAAGTATCTAAAACCGCTTGGGGAACGGGTATCGGTGCTGCAGTCGGTGCCGGCGTCGGTGCGCTGATTGGTGGAGAAAAAGGTGCTTTAATCGGTGCCGGTATCGGCGGTGCGACTGGGGCTGCAACCGGCGGATATATGGATATCCAAGCCAGTAAATTGCGTGAAAAATTAGCCGGAACGGGTGTACAAGTTTTGCGTGACGGCGATAATGTTCGCTTAATTATGCCGAACAAAATCACTTTCAACACCAACGAATCAACCTTGTTACCACAAGCAAATGCCGTGTTGGATTCGGTTGCCTTAGTGGCTAACGAATATGATAAAACCAATTTGCAAATTATCGGTTATACCGATAGCACGGGTAATGATAAAATCAATATTCCGTTGTCACAGCGCCGTGCACAGTCTGTTGCTTCGTATTTAGGTTTGCGCGGGGTTGCCGGTAATCGTTTGAATGCGTATGGTGCCGGTGCGGCCAATCCGATTGCCTCTAATGCAACGGAAGATGGCCGAGCCCAAAATCGCCGTGTTGAGATTATGCTGATTAATGCTCAATAAAAAGCCTTTTATAACTTATAAAAAATCCGCCGAAACATTATTCCGGCGGATTTTTTGTTGTAGAAGATAAGGATTATTTTTCCAACTCTTTCTTATATTTTCTAAGCTGAGAGTTTAATGAAGACATCGGTGTATAAGAAACTTGAGATACAGCCTTCATTGTTTGATCATTCTTTTCTTTCTTAGTCAGATTACTTTTCTTCAGGGCTTCCTCAAACTTTCCGGCTTTTTCACGACGTTCCTCATTAGTGCCGGAACTACGGTATTTCAATAAAGATACCCGTAAAGCTTCTTTACCGACACCTTCGCAAACGCTATAACATTCAGATAACGTTCTTAAGGCACTGATTTCTTCTGAATGATAACCGTCTCGACGTTTCATAATTTGATCCACTCTTGATGCTAAATGCATACCGATTGCTTCACGATATTCTGCCGGAAATTGGCGAACTGTGTCGATACTAGAATTTCCGTAAGCAAAACAATCATTAACATAAGCAGGACCGATTGCTTCACGCATTCCTGCCGGTTTAAATGGTGCGATTGCAGCTAAATCATAAAAGGAATGATGTTTATCAATATAAGCCATTTCGGCCTGTTCCAAAGATGCTGCAGGTTCATTATGCTCTTTCTCATATTCCGAAAGCATTTTAATATAATGTTTGAAAAATTCACCTTTTTGCTCGTCTGACGGAACATATCTCATGTATTCGACAATCTCATCTTTTAAGCGTCCTTCTTGCAAAGCTTGTCTGATGTCATCGACATTATCATTTTTCAGATCATCTATCATTTTCTTATCTGCATCCGACATCTTTTTATAGCGATTTTCATAAGTCAGCTCTTTGGCAAATTTGTAGCAGGCACCCTCATCACCAAATTCAAACGGATATCCCTGTTTTAAAATTTCGGTTAATGTCTTTTTGATTTTAGCAGCGTTTTCCGGTTGCGGACCTCGCCAATAATCATCATCTCTTCCCGGTTGCCAATAACCGTTTTTCCGCTTATAATACGTATTGGTAAGATCGGCAAAACGGAATACTTTCGGTTCTACCCCGGCCTTGGTCAGTTTTTCATAAACATTAAGAGCGGTATACGGATGTTCGGATGCTTCACACATGGCAGGTTCCAATGCTATATTATGGCGCTGAGCAAAACCGATTAATCGGTCAATAGGGGCATTATCTGCCGTAATGGCATAGGCTAACATCTGTTCGGCAAATTTACGATGATTGTCCTGGGTTAAATCAAGTTGCTTATACAAAAACTCAGCCATTTCCGGCGTTCGGACTAATTCTGACAAATCACGCGCACTTCCGTATTTTTTAGGATCTTCATTAAGATAACTGATATCAGCACCTTGTTTTAACAAATCCCTTGCTTTGGATACATTATTTTTTGCAACGGCTTCACGGAAATCGTATTGTAATCGCCAATGTTTTTCTTCTTGTTCGCGTTTTTGACGACGTGCTTCTTCCTCTCGTTGTTTTTTAGCCTCTTCGGCAGCCTGAATCCTTTGACGCTCAGCTTCTTCAGCTTGTTGTTGCTTTATATATTCATCTTGTTGTTTCCGGGCTTCGGCAGCCTGTAAACGGAGTGCTGATGAGGATATGCTATCCTTTTCCGGAGAAAGGCTGGCTAAGAACATGAATGCGTAGCTTCTTACATACAAATTGTCGTTATCTTTTTGTAAAAATTGATAACCGAGTTTGGCCGCCTTATCAACCATCGGTAACAAGTCTTTTTTGAGTTGTTCGGCTCTTTCAGGTTGGGGATCTACCCAAATATCGCCATCCCGACCGGCCCATGTTCCGTTTTGAAACCTATTGAAGTCACTAAATTTCTCACGGAAATCAGCATGCTGAATGTCAACACCGGCTCGGGCTAATTGCTCCATTGTCGAAAGTTCCTTAACTTTATGCATCGCGGGGTCAAGAGAGATATCATGGCGTTTGGCGACGGCAATCAATTCAGCGACTTGAGCATGATCTTTATTGATGGCACTGGCAAACATTAATTCGGCGAAATTATGGGCATCTTTGTTGGATAAATCGATATTTTTTAAGATGAGTTCAGCCATTTCCGGAGAAGAAACATCCTGACACGCTGCATAAGGATGACCATACGAATATCTTTCTTTTGTGAAATCAAGAGAAACACCATTATCAAAGCATTGTTTGACTTGCTCTATATCATCTTTTTTAACAGCTTCGAAGAAGGCTTTATACATTTCTTTCATACGAGCACTTTCTTGTTTGCGTCGCTCTTCCTCTTGCAATTTTTGCCGTGCTTCCTTAATCCTTTGTTCGTGCTGTTGATGTGTTTGTTCATCACTTTGTTGCACTTTTGCAAATATTTCGTCGAATTTATCCATGATTGAATCTCCTATGTGATAACTGTTTCCAGTATACACTTTCCATGTTTTTTGTCAATATATAATTGTCCGATATTAAAAACAGTTAAAGCCCTTCAAAATGAAGGGCTTTAAGAGTAAAATTTATTCAGACTTTTTTGAGGTTTCAACTGTTGATTTTGTTTTTAAGGGACAAAAATTAATTGGCGGTTGAACAAATGTCTGAAGGCAAGACTGCTTGGCATCGGGAACAAACGGTGTTATTCCATATTCCTCCTTGAGAATTTGTTTTACGTTCTCTAAGTCTCCGTCGCTGATGTTGAGGATTTTCTCAGCAACTTTTTGAATGTCAGCCATAGCTTTAGTAACGCACATCGTGATATACCACCGGCTGTTGCTTGATCTGCTGCGGCAAACCATCGGACATAGAGTACAACACAACTGTCGATTCATAGCGGTCCAAAAGCGGATCATAGACGTCGGCCGGGTCGGAAGAATCAAACTTGAGTTCAAAAGCATTAATCTGATCAAGATTGATATCATCAGGCAACTGTCGCAAAACCTCCTCGACACACGGGCTCAAAATTTCGGGATTCTCCTCAAATCGATGATAGCAGGTGAATTCGCCGATTTTTTGCATTCCTCGCGGGAAAAGCGGTCGACGCAAATGTTTTACAACCTGGCGGTCGTCGGTGAAGTTGTAAAGATAACTTTTTTCAATATCATACAACGTCGTAAATACCAACAAATCCGTTGCATCGGTCGTAAATACCTTTTCATAGTGGCTCACCGCATTGTGACGAATACGCACGAGAGGCTTAATTTGCTTAGCGCGCTGAACAACAGTTTTGTTTGGCAGTGCTTCAGCCATCAACAATTTCCGGTAAAGGTCCATGTACATGTCTTCTTCTTCGCGGGAAAGAGAATATCCCCAAAGAACTTTCTGGAAAGCTTCCAGCTTGCAGTCAATGCTAGTCATAATTGTTATAATTAAATGTTTATAAATAGTAGAAAATTGTGCCGATAGGGTATTCTTTTTGTCAATAAAAGTCAATGGAAATTTTTTTGTTTTTTTGTCTGCCGGAGGCTCCTTGTCGAACAGACTTCTTCGTCAGTTCTCATCTGCCATCGCCCGCAAAAAAAAGCACCCGAAGGTGCTTTCTTAAAATGGGGCGGATGATCAGATTGTCGCGCTCGCTTAGGCTCGCTTGCGACCTGCGTCGCCTTTCTGCTTTGCAGACCGGCATACTTCCGTCTGCCGGAGGCTCCTTGTCGAACAGACTTCTTCGTCAGTTCTCATCTGCCACCGCCCACAAAAAAAAGCACCCGAAGGTGCTTTCTTAAAATGGGGCGGATGATCAGATTCGAACTGACGACATCTGGTACCACAAACCAGCGCTCTAACCAACTGAGCTACATCCGCCATGGCAGATAATTAAATAACGTGAAAAAAACATAAAGTCAATAACTATTTTTTATCAATTAAAACTTTAGTTTGGTACCGCAAAAAAGAATCTTGTTATTAACCTTTTGTTACCTTTTATGAATTATACTCGGTATATTAAGATTTTAAGAGGAAAAAATGTTGAAAAGATTATTGGCTTTTTTATGCTTTGTTATGGTCATTTTGAGCGCAAAAATCAGTATGGCAACAACATCGGCTATTATGGTTAATGCCGAAGACGGCAGCGTTATGTATGAACAGAATGCCGATGAACGACGCTATCCGGCCTCATTAACGAAATTGATGACATTGTACATAACCTTTAATGCTTTGGAAAATAAACATTTAAAGTTGACCGATAAATTAAAAGTTTCTCGAGTCGCTGCGAGTCGTTCCCCGTCTAAACTCGGTGTGCGCGCCGGCGAAACCATTACAGTTAAAGATGCTATTATGGCAGTTATCGTTAAATCGGCCAACGATTGTGCTACCGTTTTAGCCGAACATTTTTCCAAATCCGAAGCCGAATTTGCCGTTTTGATGACCAAGACAGCCAAAAAACTCGGTATGAAAAATACAACTTTTAAAAATGCCTCCGGTTTGCCGCATTCACAACAGAAAACAACCGCGCGTGATATGGCGACTTTGGCGATGGCTGTCTATCATCATTTTCCGCAGTATTACGGCTGGTTTTCAGCTAACAGTTTCAAATATAAAGGACAAACTATCCAAGGCCATAATCATGTTTTGAAAACTTTTGCCGGTGCCGACGGTATGAAAACCGGTTATACGGCAGCTGCAGGCTTTAACATCGTTACGTCGGCCAAGCGCAGCAATAAGCGTGTGATTGCCGTTACAATGGGACATAAATACGTAAGCGAGCGCGATAAAAGGGTTTCGTTAATGATGGATAAAGGCTTAAACGAGCTGAAAAAGAATCAAAAAGTGGATATCGCTTCTTTGCGCCAACAAATTAACGGCGGTAAAGCAATCGTAACAGCCCAAAATACTAAGGCTCTAAGAACCGGACAAACGGCTTCTGTAATAATGCCGGCACCTCATAAACCTGTTATAAGCACGGTTATGGCACAAAAAGCGCAAACCGAACGCGCACCGGTTGTGGCAGCAAGTAATGGTAATTATGCTATTCAGGTCGGCTCGTTTTCGGATTACAAACGTGCTAAAAATTATGCCATTAGCGTTAAAAATAACTTGGCTAAAAAATTTGCGGTCTATAACATAAAAGTTGAAAGATTTAATGCACAGAAGGGGCCTATGTTCCGTTCTAAAGTTGTCGGATTGGCTAAAAATGATGCTAAACACATTTGCCAGACAATGAAACGCCAAAAACAATCTTGTCTGGTCGTGGCCGATACAACCTCGATAAAATTAGCGCAGAAGTAATATGAATGAAGTTCCCGTCATCGTCATAAGCAGTCCAAAATCGCAATCCGGTAAAACCACTTTGGCTTTTAATTTGGCTGCGGCATTATGGTCTGATGGTTACCATGTTAATCTGTTTATGCCGGAAAATTTAGCGGCAGATAATTTTATCAGCCACCGTTTGGCTTTTTGTATGCACCAAAAAATATCATTACCGGCACCGCGCAGTATAACAAAATTAGGCGATGTTAAAGGTTCGGCCGATTCTAAAGAAGTGATTATCGCCGATATTCCGACAGCAAAAAACGATAATTATGCTGATATTTTCAGCCGGGCACACACTTTAATCACCATTGCCGATAAGCCGAAAGATATGCAATGGAAGCTCAATGACTCGTATCTGAACTTAATTTGGCAGGCCAAAAAGAATATTGCAGCTCGAGGTATAAAATATTTAAATTGGATTGCCGTTGCTAATTTGAAAAATGGGCAAAATTGGGCAGACTCTTTGGAAGATGCAGCTCATCGTTATGGTTTTCGTATTGCGCCGCCGCTTAAAAACCGCTTGGCATATCGTCATATTGACGAAGGGTATTGTGCCGCCGATATGACCGGCAATTCAAAAGTGTTCAAAATGTCGCTTGAAGATGTTTATGCCCGTCGTGAAATCCTGAAATTGACGGATTTTCTCTGGAAACAGAAATAAAATGTGATAAGCCTGTAAAAACTCTTTACCTCGTAAATGATTTAATGATACATATATATACATAAAATTATTTATCAGGTGAAAGGATTCGATTATGCTTAAAACAGTCAAAACAACTCCTTATACAGATCAAAAAATGGGTACGGCCGGTTTGCGTAAAAAATCAAAAATCGCCACGCAGGAAAATTATATTGAAAATTTTGTGCAGAGCGTTTTTGATGCCATCGGCGGTGTCAAAGGTCAGACCTTTATCTTGGGCGGTGACGGCCGCTATTTCAATAAAGTAGCCATCCAGAAGATTATGAAAATGTCGGCGGCTAACGGTATGAAAAAAATGATTGTCGGACAAAACGGTTTTATCTCAACGCCGACATCATCGCGCGTATTGTTGGATAATAAAGCCGATGGCGGTTTTGTGCTGACGGCCTCACATAATCCGGGCGGTATTAACGGAGATTTCGGTATTAAATATGCGGTGGCTTCCGGCGGACAATGTCCGACAGCCGTCAGTGATAAAATTTATGAAAACACCAAGAAAATATCCGAATATAAAATTTTGGAAGCCGATGATGTTGATTTAAGCAAAATCGGCACGCAAAAACTCGGCGATATGGAAATTGAAATTATAGATCCGGTGCAAATATATGCCGATATGATGAGCAGTATGTTTGATTTTGCGGCGATTCGCAAATTATTTGCCGGCGGTTTTACTTTTGTGTTTGATGCCATGAACGCGGTAACCGGTCCGTATGCCCGTAAAATATTTGTAGAAATGCTCGGTGCTTCGCCGGATTCGGTTGTTAATGACGTGCCGTTGGAAGATTTCGGCGGCTTGCATCCGGACCCGAACTTGATTTACGCTAAAAAACTCGTTGAGAGAATGTATTCGGATGATGCGCCGGATATGGGGTCCGCCAATGACGGTGACGGCGACCGTAATATGATTTTGGGTAAAAAATTCTTTGTAACGCCGAGTGACAGCTTGGCAATTATAACCGACAATTATAAATATATTCCGGCTTACAAAAACGGTATTTACGGGGTGGCAAAATCGGCGGCAACGTCAACTGCTGTCGGACGTGTGGCAAAAGCTTTGGGCATCGGCTACTATGAAGTTCCGACCGGCTGGAAATATTTTTGCAACTTAATGGATAGTAATCGTATTACGTTCTGCGGTGAAGAAAGTTTTGGTACGGGTTCAAGCCATATTCGCGAAAAAGATGGTATTTGGGCAATTTTGTTCTGGCTGAATATTATTGCCGCAACCGGTAAATCGGTTGAACAAATCACGCGTGAACACTGGCAAAAATACGGCCGAAGCTATTATATGCGTAACGATTATGACGGTATAGATACCGAAGTTGCCAATAAACTGATGTCCGATTTGGAAGCGCGTATGCCGAGTTTGGCCGGTAAACAATTCGGCAGTTTTACGGTTAAAGAAGCTAAGCCGTTCATTTATAATGATCCGGTTGACGGCAGCTCGACCAAAAACGGATTAATCGTTTACTTTACCGATAATTCGCGTATCGTCTATCGTTTGTCGGGCACGGGTACCAACGGCGCAACACTGCGTATTTATTTGGAACGTTATGAAACAAAATTGCTCGATGAAGACGTTGAAAAAATGCTTGAGGAATTGGCCGACGTTTCGCGTGCCATCGCCGAAGTTACCGAACGCACCGGTAAAGCTAAAGCCGATTTGCTGACATAAGAGGTTTTATTTAATGCTCGGAGACATAAATAATAAGCGCCCTGACCGGCAACTGGAAAGAAATCTGGTTTTCTTGGCCTATGCGATTATGTTTATGTCGCTGAGCCTGTTTGCTTTGTTTGTATATCCCGAATATTTTATGTATATAGTCGTTTCGACGGTTGTATGGAACATTATGTGCATTTTGATAACCATTCGGATTTTAAAGGTAAGTGAAAGTGCTATCGGATTCGGTACGTTGTCGGCCGAAATTTTGGAAGATAAAACCAAATACTATCGGGTAGACAATGCCAAAGGCGAGGCCGTATTGATAAATCGACCGGCACGCGAGTACTTTCAGGATATGCCTATTTTGAGCTTTTTAGAACATAATATTATTGATTCGACAGCCAATAAATTAGATTTGCAAAAGCTGAGTTCGGCTGTTAATAAATTGCAGCAAACGACGGTAACGCTATCGATTAACCCTAAGAAGAACAGTGTGTTTGTGGCCGAAGAATGGTTGCAGATCACCGTCAAACCGATATCTCTGGCCAAAACGGAAATTTTTGAAGATAAGTTTTCATTAAGCAAAATCAATCAGGATATTTATATTTTTTGGACGATTGAAAATATTACCGCTTATAAAAATATGGACCAGGTATTTAAAAACGAGATGACCTCGCTGCATAATTTTTTGGATTATCTGCCGGTCGGCCTTTATACCTGCAACAGCGAAGGCAATATCGAATACATCAATAATACGCTTGCCGATGAACTCAATACCGATAAAAATAATGCCAACGGTAAAAGTATTGACGAGTTTGTTGCCTATAAATCCGAATTGTTACATGATTCGACCGGTAAATATCGCGGCGACATTTTATTTAAAACCGCCAAGGGAAATAAAGAGTTTTTTGTTATTCAGCAAAACGTACGTGAGAATAATGAACTTAAAACGCGTGGAGTCGTATTATGTAATTTACCGAACGATGCCGAGTTGCAAAACCGTCTCAAGCAGGTGTCGGACGAACTCGATTGGCTGTTCGAAACGGCACCGATAGGGATAATGTTTGCCGACAGGCATCAACGCATACTTGAGGTTAATAGCCATATTTGTAATATTTTTGAAAAAACGGCAGCTGAAATCAAAGATAAAAAAATCAGTCAGTATTTCAGTGATGATTCAAAAAATAAAATTAAAGAAATTTTACAAAATTACGATAACGGAATAGAAAAAGAAGAAAGTTTTGAAACACATTTAAAATCTACTCAGGAAGAAAAGAATATTCAAGTATCGGTTATTCCGATGAAGCAGAGATATTCAAGTGCATCAGGAAATATTATCGGCATGGTGATGTATATTGAAGACACAACCAGCAAACGCAGCTTGGAAATGCAGGTGGCTCAAGCACAAAAAATGCAGGCGTTCGGCCAGCTTGCCGGCGGTGTTGCGCACGACTTCAATAATTTGCTGACGGCAGTAATCGGTTATTGTGATTTGCTGTTGCAACGGCACGGTATAGGCGATCCGTCGTTTTCCGATTTACTTCAGCTTAAATATAACGTTAACCGTGCGGCAGGTGTGGCGCGTCAGCTGTTAGCTATTTCCCGCAAGCAACCGCTTAACCCGAAAATAATAGATGTAAACGAAGCCTGCTCGGAAAACGAACATCTTATTGCCCGATTGCTGGGTGAGCAAATCAAATTTAAAAAGAATTATGGTACCAATACCGGTTATATCCGTGTTGATCCCGTTCAATTTTCACAAGTTTTGCTCAATTTAGCCATTAATGCTAAAGATGCTATGAGCGGCAGGGGGTGCTTATCCATAACAACACACAGCGAGCGCTTGAATACACCATATCAGTTTGGAGCCAATGTTATTCAACCGGGTGATTTTGTTGTTGTCAGCGTAACAGATACAGGATGCGGCATTCCGCCGGAAAATATTAATCGCATTTTTGAACCGTTCTTCTCGACCAAGAAAAACGTTTTGGGCTCCGGTACGGGACTGGGGTTGGCGATGGTTTATGGTATTGTTCATCAAACCGAGGGCTTTATAAAGGTTCAGAGTGAAGTCAATAAAGGAACGACCTTTGAAATTTATTTGCCGTCGTATGAAAGTCCGGAGCAATATCAGAATACACCGTCCGAAGAACAAGAAGTTATCCGCGATAAGTCCGGCAATGTGGCTATGACAACCATGCCTCTTAATGCGGGTACGGGTGATGATAATAAAATCATTTTAGGGCTGAATATTACCGAATTTGACAGCCAACGTGCGGTGGCACGCAATCCGGGCGAAATCAAAATATTGTTCGTCGAAGATGAAGATGCGGTCAGGATTGTCGGTGCGCGCGGCTTAAAGCAAAAAGGCTATGATGTGGTCGACTGTATATCTGCAGAAAACGCGTTGGAGCACATTGAAAACGGCGAAAAATTCGATATGATGATTACCGATATGATGATGCCGGGAATGAGCGGTGCCGAATTGGCAAATATAATGCATGAAAAGCAACCCGAAACAATAATTATTCTGGCATCGGGATATTCGGAAGAAATTGCCCGTAAAGAATTGGCCGGTTCGCAAGATTTCTATTTTTTGAGCAAACCATACAGCTTGGATGACTTAAATAAAAAAGTGAAAGAAGTGTTGACTAAAGATGAGGGATAATAGGCAAATATCAGAACAAATTCCGTTATCTTTGCCGGCACAAAATTGTATGAACCGCGAAGATTTTATGGTGTCAGATTGTAATCATGAGGCGTTTCAAATGGTTGATGCCTGGCCGCAATGGTTGACGCCCGGTTTGGTTATTTACGGTCCTAAGGGGTGCGGAAAATCACATTTGGCTCATATATTTGCCGCAAAAGTTATGCAAACCAGCGAAAAACCGTCTAAAGTAAGCATTGTCAATGCGGCTCATTTGACTATCAATAGGGTAAAGCGTTTGGCTCAGGAAAACCAAAGTATTGTTGTTGAGGATATAGATACCAAGGTAGATAACGAGGCCTTATTTCATTTATTCAATATTTATAACACTGCCGGCAGATATATGCTCTTGACGGCGGAAAATGCTCCGACACGTATGCGTTTTGCATTGAAAGATTTGCAATCACGCTTAAATATGTTGCCGAGTGTTGCAATAAAAGAACCGGATGATGTGATGTTGCAGACGTTGATTGTTAAGCTGTTTAATGACAGGCAACTACGTATCAGCGAAGACATATTAAATTACATTATAAATAATGCACAGCGCTCGTTTGCTTATATAAGGGCATTGGTTGAGGCAACGGATTATATTTCGCTGATACGAAAAAGTGCGATTAATTACGCCGTTATTCGTGCAGCAATGGAAGTTGTCGAACATGAAAAAAATAATGAACCGGATTTGTTTGATTATTAAAAGTTACGGTATAGCTTTTATTGACAAAGGGCCGTTTTTGATTTAATAAATAAAAAATACGGGAGGTATAAGAATGAAAGAATTAATAACAAAAAACAAATGGATGGGTTTTGTTGCCGTCTTGCTTTATGCATTAATCTCGGCATTTTATACGGCAGATGTTGCTGTTCCGCTTATTAAAGAGTATGCACCGGTTATTGCTAAAGAGACTGAACAGTTTTTGCCTATTACCATTGAAAATAATGAAATTGTCGAGCCGGCAGATACGGTTATTTCCAAAACATACGGTTCCGGTCACAGCGAAGCTAAAGTTGTTTTGGATACACGTGTTGATGAATTTGAAACTTCGGCCCTTACGGATCAGGGTTTATACGTTAGCAGAAAATTTATTTATGCGGTTTCAAAGCAAAAAACAGAAATCCGCAGTCTTGAAAGCATGAAAATTCCGAATATGGTTATCGATCGGAATATCGTAAAGGTTTGGACCGATGCAATTGAACATAACGTCGGTAAGTATATTTTCGGTGCGGTATTTGCATTTATGCTGGTGTTTTCATGTGCGGCAATTTTATTATACACGGTTTGTATGCACTGGATTATAGCAATATGGTTCAAGTCGCCGTTCTCACAGACAATATTTATAAACAGTATTGCTTATGTGGCATTAGGTTTGTTGCATATATTTGTGACATTCAATCTAGGCATTATTGTCACGTTTGTTGCTTTAATAGCCGCTAATGTCGGTGTATGCAGCAGTATAAAAGATAATGAAACAACTGCCGCTTGATAATAAATAAAAGGAATAAAAAGCCGGATGATATGCCGGCTTTTTTTATGTGTGAAATTATGACTATAATTTAACCTGATCAATAACGATTGTCGAGTATGGAAATTTTTTATAAATAAAGTAAATGTATCGCAAATTAAAAATTAAGCAAAAATGTTGATTTGGTCGGATAATTTTCATAAGCGGCAATACGGTAGTACAAAATTTCATAGAGATACCTTTCTTTTAATTTAAATATTAATAATAGAAAATATTTTAAAAAGCAATTAAAAAGCTCTCTGTGTAAACAGAGAGCTTTCTTTTTGCGATAAAACAGGCTATCAGTACATTCCGCCCATTCCGCCGGCTGCGCCGGCACCTTCACCGCAGTGGCAACCTTCCTTTTCCGGAATTTCGGCAACCATGGCTTCGGTTGTGATAAGTAATCCGCCAACAGAAGCAGCATCTTGTAAAGCTGTACGAACAACTTCAGTCGGGTCAACAATACCGGCTTTAATCATATCGGTAAATTCACCGGATTGCGCATTGTAACCAAAGTTTGTATCTTTGCTTTCCAACATCTTTCCGGCAATTACGGCACCATCAACGCCGGCATTTTCGGCAATTTGACGTAATGGCGCCTGCAAGGCTTTGCGAATAATATCAATACCGACATTTTGATCCTGATTATCTGTTTTGATGCTGTCTAAAGCTTTAGTTGCATATAATAAAGCAGCACCGCCGCCGGCAACGATACCTTCGCGGACAGCCGCACGTGTAGCATGCAAAGCATCATCAATACGGTCTTTGCGTTCTTTAACTTCAACCTCGGAAGCACCGCCGACTTTGATAACGGCAACGCCGCCGGAAAGTTTACCTAAACGTTCTTGCAATTTTTCACGATCATAATCTGATGTTGTGTGGGCAATTTCCTGACGGATTTGTGCGGCTCTGCCTTTAATGGCCTCTTTGTCGCCGGCACCATCGATAATTGTTGTATCATCTTTGGTAATTTCAACGCGCTTAGCCATACCGAGCATATCCAGAGTAACGTTTTCCAACTTCATACCGAGTTCGTCAGAAATAACCTGTCCGCCGGTCAATGTGGCGATATCTTGCAACATGGCTTTACGTCTGTCGCCGAAGCCCGGAGCCTTTACGGCACAAACTTTTAAGCCGCTGCGGATACGGTTAACAACCAAGGTTGCCAAAGCTTCGCCTTCAATGTCTTCGGCAATAATAACCAAAGCGCGACCGGATTGAACAATAGCTTCCAAGATAGAAATCATGGATTGCAGATTAGAAATTTTCTTATCATACAACAAGATGTAAGGGCTGTCGAATTCACAGTTCATCTTTTCCGGATTTGTTACAAAGTACGGAGATAAGTAACCTCTGTCAAACTGCATACCTTCAACGACATCAAGTTCTGTTTCCAAACCTTTGGCATCTTCAACCGTAATGACACCGTCATTGCCGACTTTCTCCATAGCCTTGGACAGGTATTCGCCGATAGTGGTATCGCCGTTCGCCGAAATTGTACCGACTTGAGCAATTTCTTCGGAAGATTGAACTTTTTTGGAACGAGATTTAACATCTTCGACAACGGCATTGACAGCCATATCGATACCGCGTTTAACATCTTGCGGATTCATGCCGGCGGCAACGGCTTTGCAACCTTCACGGATAATAGCTTCAGCCAAAACTGTGGCCGTTGTTGTACCGTCACCGGCTTTATCAGCTGTTTTTTGCGCAACTTCTTTAATCAGTTGAGCACCCATATTTTCAAACTTATCAGCCAAAACAACTTCTTTGGCAACAGATACGCCGTCTTTGGTCAGTTTCGGCGCACCATAAGATTTTTCGAGCATAACGTTGCGGCCTTTAGGACCTAATGTAACTTTTACGGTCTTAGCCAATGTTTCAACGCCTTTGAGCATTTTGGCACGGGCATCCGTTCCGAATTTAATGTCTTTTGCAGCCATTTTCATACCTTCCTTTATTATTCTACAATTGCTAAAATATCAGATTCTTTAATAATCAAGCGGGCTTCGCCGTTAATTTTTATTTCCGTTCCGGCCCATTTGCCGAACAATACGCGGTCGCCTGCTTTAACCGACATAGGGATTATTTTGCCGTCTTCGGCTCTGAAACCGTTTCCGACAGCCTCAACAATACCTTCAGACGGTTTTTCTTTAGCCGTATCCGGAATGATGATTCCGCCGGCTGTTTTTGTTTCTTCATCTACACGCTTTACCAAAACTTTGTCGTGTAAAGGTTTAATGTTCATTTTATGTACTCCTAAATAAAAGTTTTTCTTAACTAATACTTTAGTTAGTGTCCGTAAAAACCAAAGTCAAGAAGGGTACATAAAATTTTTTATATTCCGAAGAAAAACAAAACGGCAACCAGTGTTGCATAAACAATGGCCGGGCCGTAAGGGCCGACACGTCGGCGGTTAATCAGGCAGGTAATGCCGAAAATAAAGCAAGACAGCAATAAAATATACGAGATTACTTCAAAGCCGACCCATGCTCCGATTCCGCACAGCAATTTAATGTCACCGCCGCCGAAAGCTTCGGGATGCTTCCATACAATAAACATACTGGCCAAAACCGGCATGCCGTAGCCGAAAGCCGCACCTAAGAAACTGTTTTGAGCAAAGTTGATAAATTCGATATCGTTGGTTGTCAGCCACGGACCATGTTGCGCGGCATAACCGAAACCCAATATCAAAAGCGGCAATGTTAAAATATCCGGCAACAATAAAAAGCGTTTATCAATTTCAACAAGCAACAATAAAATCCATAAAAACGCCACATACCAATTTGTGAACTTATGATCAAAAACAATAAAGAATAAATATGTAGCTGCAGCCGTAAATATTCCCCAGCCGAGACTGCGCATTAAATAACGGTTAAACAGATTAACGTATTGTTGGTTTTCTTTTAATTTGCTCCACGGCATATAGTGATAAGGAATAAATATTTTCAACAAAATGTATCCCATGGTTGCCGGCATTAATTTGCCGATTCGGCGCGCAAAATAAGGGATTAAACATCCGAAAATGAAACCGCAAATCATATATAGCATATTTTTTCTCCGTTATATGCTTTGTTATTATCACAGAAAGTCTTAAAAAACTCTTGCAATAACAATATTTTTGTTGTACAACACATTTGCTTTCGGCACCCCTGGAGGCCGAAAGTGTGTTAATTTAATTATAAAGGATAATAAAATGACAGAATATACTTTTAATGCTAAAAAGCGTGAAAAAGCAGGTAAGGGGGCAGCTCGTGCTTGTCGTCGTGAGGGTCGCGTTCCTGCAGTTATTTACGGTGGTAAAAAAGACGCCGTATTAATCAGTTTGGATCCGGTTGAATTGGAAAAAGCTCTTAACTTAAGAGATTTCTATTCTTCTGAAATTACCGTTGATATTGAAGGCAAAAAATCTAAAGTTGTATGCCAAGATGTTCAATTTCATCCGGTATCAGATCAACCTATTCACGTTGATTTCTTGCGTAAATAGAGGTTAAAAATGTTTTTGGTGGTCGGCTTGGGTAATCCCGGTGCGGAATATGAAGCTACCCGCCATAACGTCGGATTTATGGCGGCAGATGAGCTTCATCGCCGCTATAATTTTTCGCCGTTTAAAAGCAAATTCAGCGGTTTAATTGCCGAAGGCCAGATCGAAGGCGAAAAAGTGTATCTTTTGAAACCGCAGACTTATATGAATTTATCCGGTAACAGTGTGGTGCAAGCGGCTAATTTTTATAAAATTCTGCCGCAAAATATTGTGGTTATTCATGACGATATGGACTTACCGACCGATAAAATCAAAGCCAAAATCGGCGGTGGTTCGGGCGGTCATAACGGCATAAAAAGTATCGATTCGTGCATTACGCCGAATTACAACCGCATACGTATAGGTGTCGGTCATCCGGTCAATCGCGGCGAAGAAAATATTGTCAATCACGTCTTGTCACGCTTTTCAAAACAAGATAAAGAAAATATCGAAAATGACATTGACATTGTCAGTGATTTAATAGGTGTTCTCATTAGAAAAGGTATAGCCGAATTTTCCAATCAACTCGGTATGAAGCTAAATCATAAATAATCTATTTCAAAACCAGTAATCTGTCCTCAATCGGTAAAAATGTTTTCGGTGCCGGCTCTTTTTCAATACTGCCGCACGGCATTTGTGCAACCAATTTCCAATGCTTTGGAATATTGAAAACCTGATGAATATCAGCTTCAACTAATTCGTTATAGTGCTGTAACGAGGCTCCGATTTCGTTTTCGGCGAGCGTCTGCCATATCATATATTGCAGCATTCCGTTACCTTGTTGCATCCATACCGACATATTCTTTTTGTACAAAGGAAATCGCTTTTTTAAGTCAGCGAGAGCTTTGGTATCTTCAAAAAACAAAATAGTGGCATAAGCGCGCTTGAAACCATCTAGACGTGCTTTTGAAGAGGCAATTTGCGTGCCGGTAAGAAGTTTACTCATATTTTGCCAAACCAAATCCCAAAAGCGGTGGTGCTCCTTGTCAAACAGCACGGCCAGACGCGCACTTTGAACGTTAAAAGCGGTCGGACAGTGTTTCAAACAAGATGAAATCGTGTCCAAAAAACAAGCTTCCGAAACAGAGACGGAACTTCCTAAGCCATAAACGGAACGACGGCGTTCTAAACTGTCCTGTTCTATACAATGCAACATAATTCTTCTCCTCATACGATTAAAATAGAGAGGGTTGTCTTAATTTCAAGATTACACGATATAATTTTTGATTTTTGCCAAGCGCTGTTTTGTTTGTTTGATTTCATTTTTCAGTTTTAATTCTTCATATACATTGAGCGCCGAGTTAAAATAATTGCGTGCTTCATACATAAAGTTATCGTCATCATTTTGTTTACCGAGCGTATAATAGATGTTGCCGATTTCTTCCTGAATTTTTGCCCACTCGACCGGATAGGTGTATTGCTGCCACATTTGTTGTTGCAATTTATAGCTGTTGATGGCAAGCTGCATAACTTCGTTGCTTTTAGTGGTCATTCCGAGAGAGGCCAAATAATAGCCGAGCAAACCCTCGACATGAGACCACGATTGCGGAAATTGCTCGACGGAATATACTTTTTCGGCCTCACGCAGTTGTGAAACGGCATCACGCAAAGCCTGTAAATCATTTGTATGTTTCCAATATTCAAAGTAGAGGCACGCTAACCGATATGAAATCAGTCCGTAATCATAAGGGTAATTTTTATTGAGATATTTTTGAGCTTCTTGATAATGTTTGATGGCTCGCCTCAAAAACGCAAAACTGTCAGGCCGATTAATTTGCGATACGGCTTCAAAAAGTTGGCCGAGATTATTGAAGACACAGCCGTAATAAATAGGAAAACGCATAAATTGAATGTCTTTTAAGGCTGTTTCAAACAAATTTTCGACAATTTCGATATTTTTATCGTTTAAGTTATCTTTGGCATCGCATAAGTAAATTTTGCCGAGCATATTCATAATATAAGGCATAAATTCGCGAGATATATCTTTAGACGAATTGTCTTCGGACAGTAATTTGATTATATCTTTTAATAAAATCGGTTGGTATTTGATTTGGTCATTGGTAATCGGTTTTATGGCAGCGATAATAATACCGTAAATCAATAAAAGAAGCGATTTTGAGAAGTTTTCGATATTAGCAAAAAAACTGAGCGGGACAAACAAACTGTCTAATAATGAAAAGGTTAGAGAATTCGGAATGATATATTGCTCGTTTATTTGAAAATTAAGTCTGATTTTACCGCTTTCTTCATAGCCCCAAATAATGATATCCGAGCGCATATTTTTCAATATTTTATTGCCGCGGTCGATAAAATCAAAAAAATTACGCCCCTGCAGATTAAGAAAACCTTTGGGAAAAGGCTCATTGAAAAATTGCACGTCAAACATCGTATTGCGTTTCAACAGTTCGGCAAAGCGCAAACCGCAATTTATGCTGCACTTATCTTCAAACGCAACCACAGTAATACGGAACAGGTGCTGCGGTTCTTCTTTCTTATTATTGCTCAATAAGCTGCAAATGTTTTCAAAACAACTGTTTAACGGCATTTAAGATCAGTCTTTCTTATTGAAAATGTTTTTGGCTTCTTCAATATTTTGTTTAACACTCTCAACAAACTCTTTGTTGATTTCTCTAAAGGTTTTATTGCTGTCCTTTTCACCGATGGAGTTATTCAGCCATAAAGCAATGATTATGGCGATAAACGGCAATGAGTATGCGTTTGGTGAAAAGAGTTGAAACCAGGCCAAGAACAATAAAATAGTGCAGATTTTGGCGACACTGATAGTTGTAACTTGTGCCGAATAATTAGAAGCCAACCAGTAATAATTGGTATTTTCAGCCAAAAACCCGCCGTGGGACAGAATATAGCACCGCCATAAGGCCATTAACAGTTCTGCCCAAAATACGGCAGTTAAAATAAAACAGGATGAAAAGCAAAATTCGCCCAAGTTCATTAATAGCAAATTGCAAATCAGATAAGCAACGGCAGTGCAGGTTGGGGTATCAAACTCTATATGTACCTCATAAAAATTTGTGTGCAGATAGGCGGCCAATGCACCGATAAATATGGCGGAACAAAATGCAAAATAAATAGGGCAAGCTTCAATAATACCCATAACACTGATGCCAGCTAAAATAACAATACTCGGTACAATAAATGTATGCGGGACGGCATTAATAACCTGAGCCGACAGACAAAAAAGTGATGCTAACACAAAAACAATCAGACGAATTTGCCAAACCTCCAGAGATGGCATAGGTGAACCAATTCCAATCGGCTGCAACCAGACCGTGATGCCGATGCAGGCGACAACAACAAAACTGTAAATCAATTGTGAAAAAAAGACATAAGAAAAGTAAATAATCCATGACATCGCTAACGGAACAAATATCCTGGTTAACGTCAGCGGTTCGATAAAATCGTTATTCGGACGTATAAAATATCCCGAAATCATTCCCAGGGCAATAAACAAAAATAAATAAGGGTAAGGTAACATGGATAAGGTCAAATTTAAATTTTGCTTATATAAATTAACTTTCGGCGCAAAAAGTACGTACATTCCGATAAGACCGAATATCAAATAAATTGCATATGTGAAAATAATCATACCCATGACATTATTCCTCCTAATTTGAGGTTATTATATCCAAAAAGTGTTAAATTATTCTTTGCATTTTGCAAATAAAAAATGAATCCATTCCGTTTTTTGTGCTTTCATAAAACGGCAGGGTACGTACGGTTCCGTTCGGTAAAATCAGGCAATCATTCCATTTTCCGTAAACGGCAATATCTTTATCGGTAATCGGCACGATTTTAAAATCGGAATTTTGCTGCAGAAAGTCGGCAATTTGCATTTCTCCTTCTGCTTGACAGATTGAACATACGCTATAAAGCAGAATACCTTTCGATTTTAGAATATTTTTGCATAAAGTCAGCATTTGTTTTTGCAGTTGCACTTGAGTTTGCACATCTTCAGCGGTTTTTATGTGCAACACTTCCGGATGGCGGCGGAATGTTCCGGTGGCCGAACACGGGGCATCGAGCAATACGGCATCAAATTTATCTTCGGTTGTTTGCATAAAATGAAGGGCATCTTCATAAAAGGTTCTAATATTTTCAAACCCTAGGCGCTGCATATTTTGCTTCAAGGTATTTAAGCGTACTTCAGAAATATCTAAAGCCGTTACATTTGCACCGCGTGCGGCTAATTGCGCCGTTTTACCACCCGGTGCGGCACATAAATCGACAACCTTAAGACCTCTGATATCGCCCATTGCCATAACCGGTAGACTGGCGGCGGCATCTTGTACCCACCATTGTCCCGCATTGTAATCCGGTAATTCATGAATTTTTTTGATATTTTGCAAGCGTATGCTTCCATTTGGTAACAAAGTACCGTTTAATTTTTTTTGCCATTCGGCAGGGTTTGTTTTTACGGTAATATCCGTCGGCGGTATTAGCCGAACACTTGCGACAATTTGTTTAATATCTTCTGCCGAATAGCCTTTCAAAATCGGCAAAAAAGTGGTCGGCAATGGTGATGTTTGAGTTATCTCGGTCAGCAATTCAGGTTTTTGTGCGACAACTTTTCTTAAAACGGCATTAGCCATTCCGCCCAAAAATTTATCGCAACTTTTTTTAATATTAGCGACGGTCTCGTTGATAACGGCATAAGGCGCCGTTTCCATAAACAAAATTTCGGTGATGGCGGCTAACAGCTGGTACTGAGCCAAACGATGCTTGTTGGGTATCTTTTTTTGCAAAAATTTATGCAAGACTTCGTTCAAACCGCACCAATTTCGCAGTGTCGTTAAAATCAGCATATTGCAGAAAGGCAGGTCTTTTTCGGGAATTTGTTTTTTTAGTTCACTGAAAAAGACCTTGCTCTCAAGTATTGTCTGTAAAATTTTTGCACTATTCAGCCGAGGATTTGCCATTTTCCGGTTTCTTTCCATATTCGGTAATGGTTTGGACCAAAACATACATAAGTGGAATCAGCACTAAACCGCCCATTGTGCCTATAATCATCCCCCAGAACACCGGAACACCGACAGCGACACGGCTACCGGCCGAGGCTCCTGTTGCCCATACCAACGGTGCAACGCCGAGAATGAACGTAAATGCCGTCATCAAAACAGCGCGGAAACGTTCTCTGGTGGCATATAAAGCAGCTTTTAAAATCGGTGTACCTGTTTGACGCGCATCTCGCGCAAATTCAACAATTAAAATTGCGTTTTTAGCCGCTAATCCGACCAATAATACCAGTCCGAGTTGGGCATAAATACTGAGCGGCATTTTCATCACAAACAATCCGACTAAAGCACCGAGCATGGCCGCTGTTACCGATAACATAACCGACAGCGGAATCATCCAACTTTCATATTGTGCCACCATAAACAAGTATGCAAACAAAATAGCAAAAGCAATAATATAATAAATCTGCCCTTGATTATTTTTTTCTTGCAAGCTGGCACCGGACCACGCATAAGTATAGCCCTTCGGCAAAATTTTGACGGCTAAATCTTCCAAGGCCTGCATAGCTGCACCCGAGCTGACACCGGATTTTGCTAAAGCATTGACTGTGGCACTTGGATATTGATTATAACGTTCAATACCGCGCGGCAACAATACTGTTTTAACTTTAATCAAGCTTCCGAGTGGCACCATTGAACCTTTGTTGCTCGGAATATATATTTTGTCTAAACTGCTCAAGTCTTTACGGTATTTCCAATCGGCCTGGATTTTTACTTTGTTTACTTGTGTGCCGATGTTAATATCGTTGATGTAGCTTGAACCGACGTATGTTTGTAACGATGAATAAATATTACCGATAGCTACACCGAGAGATTCTGCTTTTTCACGATCGATTTCAATATAAGCATGCGGTGTCTGCGCGTTATACGTCGAATAAGCCATCATGATTTCCGGCAAGGCCATAGCTTGCATAGTGAAATTTTGTACGACTGTTTCCAATTGGTTCATATCGGTACTTTCAACGGATTGAATTTTGAAATCCATCGCGTTGGTGGCGCCTAACCCCGGAATTGCCGGCAGTTCAAACATTTTGACATTAGCTTCCGAAAATTGGGCGGCTTTTTCCGCTAAACGATTTAAGATGGTGGTAGAAAACTCTGAATCCTCCGTACGTTCACTCCAGTTTTTAAGCGAATAAATGCCGAAGCCGACGTTTTCACCCTGACCGGCCATAATACTGAAACCGACTAAGTTCAAAATCGATTTGATAGATTTTTCACCTTCGGCAATTTTGCGGATTTTTTTGTTTACGGCTTCCGTACGGACATTTGAAGCACCTTCAGGCAGTTGCACGTTTACCATAATCAAACCTTGGTCTTCATTAGGTAAAAACGAGGTCGAGGTGATTTTTAAGAAAAAGCAGATACAAAGCACCAAAATGCCTAAAATAAAGGCAATAATGCTGACTTTGCGTCCGATATAGCCGATTATGGTTAAATACTTGTTTGTCGAACGCTGAACCAGACGGTTAAAGACGCCTAAAAATCCGGTTTTTTTGATTTCAAACGGGCGTAAAAACGTTGCAGCCAGAGCCGGTGAAAGAGTTAAAGCGTTGACCGAAGAAAATGTGACTGCAAAGCTGATGGTAATGGCAAATTGTTGATAGATTTTTCCGGTAATACCACCCATAAAAGCAATCGGTACGAAAATCGCCAGCAAAACAAGCGTTGTGGCAACCACGGCACTGGAAACCTGCTCCATGGCTTTAATGGCAGCTTGTTTGGAATTTAAGCCTTCGGACTGCATCAAATAAAGTGTTCTCTCAACAACCACGATGGCATCATCCACAACCAAGCCGATGGCCAACACCAAACCGAATAAAGTTAAAATGTTTAAGTTGAAGCCCAAGGCTTTCATTACGGCAAAAGTTGCTAAAATGGATACCGGAATTGCAATGGACGGCACAAGTGTTGCGCGCCAATCTTGTAAAAAAACATAACAAACCAGAACCACAAGGGCAAAAGTCAAAAACAAGGTGAAGAAAACTTCTTCAATAGAAGCTAAAATAAAGTCAGTGGTATCTGCAAAAATATCAACCCTGAAGTCTTCCGGATAAAATCTTTCCAGTTTTTTTAATTCGGCACGGACGGCTTTCATTGCATTAACGGCATTGGCACCGGATGATTTGTTGATAATAATGGCAACTGACGGCCGGCCGTCAACGGTTGCATTCATCAAATAGTTTTCCGAGCCAAGTTCAACACGTGCAATATCTTTTAAACGCACCAATCCACCTTCTTCTGCCGTACGAACGATAATGTTTTCAAAATCTTTCGGATCATTCAAACGTCCTTTTGTCTCGAGCGAATAAACCAACATTTGTTTACCGTCTCCCGGTGCCGAACCGATAGAACCCAAAGAAGGCTGTACGTTTTGACTGCGGATGGCGGTTTTGATTGTATCAAGCGGGATATTCAAAGCCGTTGCTTTATCGGCATCAATCCACACACGCATACTGGTTGCCGCGCCCATAACATTAACTTCGCCGACACCGTAGGCTCGGCTTAGGGCAATTTTGATGTTATTTTCAACATAGTTATTCAAAAAATTACTGTCGTAAGTTCCATTTGGAGAGGTAACTTGCAAAAAGGCCAAAATATCGGAAGAACGACGATAAACCGACACACCGACGTCTTGAACTTCGGTCGGTAAAGTGGCTACAACCTGTTGAATGCGGTTTTGCACTTTTACCTGATCCAAGTCCGGATCCGTGCCGGTTTCAAACGCAACCGATAAATTATAAGCTCCGGAGTTATACGAATTGGATGACATATACAACATATTTTCGATGCCGTTAATGGCTTTTTCGAGCGGAATACCGACATTGTTAGCGACTGTTTCGGCACTGGCACCCGTATAGTTTGTTGTTACGCGAATTTCAGGCGGCGCAATTTCCGGATACATACCAATCGGCATAGTGAAAACGGAAACAATGCCGGCAAGAGCCATGACAATGGCAATGACGACGGCGAAACGAGGCCTTTCAATAAAAAATTTTGAAAACATTTGTATATTCCTTACTAATTAGCTAAAACACCGACTTTGACTTGTGAACCGTTTTGGATTTTAACGGTACCCTGCACAACAACCAATTCTCCTTCAGATAAGCCGTTTAGAATAGCTTGTTCCGAGCCATTAAGCGTATTACCCAAAACAACGCGGCGTTGCTCGGCAATGCCATGAATGTCATTTTCTTTACTCTTTTCCGGATCAATTCGGACTACATAAATATAGGCTCCGTCTTTATCATAACCGATTGCCGTCTGCGGAATAACGACAGCCGGATTTGGTTGGTTGTCTGTGATAGCTGATTGTACATAATTGCCCGGAATAAGACGATGAGCTTCATTAGCAACACTGGCATATACCGATAAAGATGCCGTGTTGGTGTTAATGGCGTTGTCGGTATAAATGTCAACCACTCTTTCACGAATAGTTTCTCCTGTAGCCAGAGTAACAATGGCACTTAAATCGGATTTGTTGTAATTTTTTGTTTGAATGGCTGCAAATTCTTTATCGGTCAGCGAAAAGCTGATGCGCACCGGATTGATTTGCACAATTCTCGCCAAAGGAACACTTGAGGCAACAACGTAATTACCTTTGGTTACCAAAGCTTTACCGATTTTACCGCTGATAGGGGCGGTAACTTTGGTGTATCTTAAATCAATAGAGGCAACATCCAAGTTGGCTTGTGCTTCTTCGACAGCGGCTTTAGCCTGTAAATAAGCACTTTCTGAAGTATCAAAGGTGGCCTTTGAAGCAAATTTTTGGTCGCTTAATTTTACCTGACGATTATAGTCTCTTTCAGCTTTTACCAAATTAGCATGAGCACTGTCCAGTCTGGCTTTGGCTAAGTCATAAGCTGCTTGATATTTTTCCGGATCGATTTCAAACAAAACATCACCTTCTTTAACGATACTTCCTTCTTCAAACAGCACGTTAACAACCGTACCGGTTACTTGCGGCAGTAAGCTGACTTCGTTAATGGCTTCGATATATGAAATTTTATTTTCAAAAGTGGAAACATCTTTAACTTCCGAATTTTGCGCCAAGATATATACTTCTCCCATGCCCATTCCCGGCATGCCGCCGCCCGGCATCAAACGACCTTTCATATACCAACCGACTGCCATACACAATACGGCAATTCCGATTCTTAAAGCAATTTTTTTCATATTCGGATATTTAATCTTCATTGTTTTCACCTTTTGTTTTGATACTTTCATAAATTAAATTAAAACCTGTTTTGACGGCTGTGTCAAAGTCATTGACAAGACGTTTGGTAAAATAAGCTTCCATCAATCCGCTGTACATAGTCATTAAAATTTCGGATATCAGCGATGTATCGATATTATTGCGAATTTTTTTATTTTTTTGCAAATTATTTAAAACTTGCGTAAATAAGCTGCGTGTAACTTGTTTGGTTTGTTCGATGGAAGGATGAATTTTATTGATTATGGCTTCACTCCATTCCATTTGGCAAGTTGTGAAAAACAGAAATTTGTAAGTATTTTCATCATTTTTCAGCACCTTATTATTAAACAACACCATTTCCGTTAAATTTTCAAAACTGCAATTATCTTGAGGAATATACGACTGTAAAGCATCTAAATGCGTTTGGGCATATTCGTTAATAAGGGCTGCGACAATATCCGGTTTGTTGCGGAAATACCAATAAACCGCACCCTTAGTTAAATTAATGCGTTTGGCTATTTCATCAAATGTTGTTTTGGAATAGCCTTTTTCGTAAAAAATATCACGAGCCGAGGCTAAAATACTTTGCCTTGTCTGCTCTGCATCTTCTTTAGTTCTGCGCATAATACTGCCTTATAAATATTTATACCGCTCAGTAGGTATATAACAAATTCGTTAAATTGCAAACATTTTTTTATACTTTTAGGTATGTATATTTATTAATGTTTTGCCCATGAAGGAATTTGTCGGCCTTGCAACGCATCAGAAGATTGTTTTTTCACAGCATCTTTTTTGTTTGAAGCTTTTTTGGGTGCATCCGATTTAGGTGCTACGCCGGTTTCAACAACCAAAGATTCTTCTTTATTACCTTCGCCGGCATTAATACGTTTAGCTAAAGGCTTGATGGTCTGTCCTTCTTCTAAGCCGCCGTCGGTACCGGTAAAGTCATTAGCATCGATTGCTGAGTGAGCTGTCCCCAGCAAATTGAGCAGGGTTTCATATTTTTCGCGATTATAAAACTGAATACAATCATTCAGGCGGATTGTGTCTTTGCCGTAGAATTTGTTGTAAGCCCACACCGATAATGAACACATACGGTTACGATATGCAATCCAACTGTCAAACATATCGCGGTAGTTTCCGCTTTTTAAATCGGTTCCGTTATTCCACTTGCCGACAAACTCGTCTTGCGAAAGCGTTTTATATAAATTTTTGATTTCTTGTGTGGTGCGATTCAATTCTTCATCAAGACAAACGTCTGCATCTTTTTCTTTAAGACATGGCTCATATTGTTCATCGTGGTCATAAATCTGTAAAAACGTAAAATCATCTCTGTTTTTCGGTGCCGCATTTTTAATAAGCATGTAAACGCTTTTCAAATGATCTTCGTTATGCAACATATAATACGAAGAGCAAGAGTAGCGTTCTATATAAAGCGGTTCGGTATATTTGGTGGCAATATGCGACAATGAACATAACCGGTTACGGAAAGCCGTCCAACTGTCAAACATATCGCGCACGGTTTGAATGTTTTTATCGGCATTACCCGTCCACTCGAGAGTGGTAGGATCAGACAAAATATTTTGGTACAGCTTTTTAACTCGGAGCAAAATTCGCTGAATTTGCTCACGTTGGCATATTTCGACATTATTGGTAATAGAGTCGCATTTACGAAATTCCTCATCATCAGGATACGTTGGCATAAAAGCATTAGCAGCAGGTATAGTTAATGCCAAAAATAAAGCAACCGTTTTTATCAATTTTATCATAATGCACCTCGTATTTTTAATTCTATAACAGAATATGCTTCAATAGTAAATATAAAATTAAATCTGAAAACTATAAATCAAACAAGCCGCAACCGGCGCGCAAAATTTTTTGCGCTTGTTCGGTGTAGTTGCCATCGACATTATGAACATAAAACGGCGGCAAAATACGTGTCGGTGCTTTTGAATCTTTCTGCGCGGCAATAATAATGCGTTTGGCATCTTGACCGGTTTTGGAATAAACAGGTAACACGCGTATATTACCGGCTTTACCGTTTAAAAAAGTACAAATTTCGGAAAGTGCTTCAACCCGATTAACCATATAAATTTGGCCGAACGGTTTAGCCATTTTTAAGCAAAAGTTAAGCCATTTGCTTAAATTAAAATCGGTATGATTGTGGGCAGTGGCTTTGCCTTTGTTCGGAGAGGGCATATCATGATCACTGTAAGGCGGGTTGGATATGACAATATCAAACGAACAGTTTTGCAGATTCGCATTTTGCAGTTTATGTCGGATGTCTTCGTTGTAAAATTTTACAAAATCGAAATTATTTTGAGCGGCACTTAAATTGGAAAGTTCAGCCAATTCCGGCTGAATTTCTATCCCTGCAATCTGCACATTATATTCTTGTAAACGCTGGGCTAAGCATAGCGAAACGGCACCGGTTCCCGAGCCGACATCCAAAATTTTGGCATTTTTAAGCTTGCCCGATACGGCACCGGCCAACAAAACGGCATCGGTTGAGGCGCGATACCCGTCAACCGGTTGCAAGATTTTTACCTGTTTATCCAATAAATAGTCTTCTGTATATTCCGGCAGCATTTTTTCTCTTTATACAAAAAAACTCAGGACATAGCCCTGAGCTTTACGTTCATTATTCGAACTAAGCACTCGGTGCTGTTTTAGCCTGTTCTGCATTAAATTGAACGGCTTCGGCACTTGCCTCTGAATCCGGTGTGATGGCACTTTGAGGACATTCGGCAATGCAAGCACCGCAGTCAATGCATACTTCCGGATCAATAACCATTTGAGTATCAGCCAAATGCATAGCGCTAACCGGACAAATGCTTGCGCAAATTCCGCATTTAATACAAGAATCATTAATTACTGAAGGCATATTATATCTCCTTAATATAAAAAAACTTTCAAAGCTCAATGTAATCAATTTATATTTAAAAGCAAGTGTTTTTTTTAAGCCTCTTGAAATCTCTTGGCAAAGCATTATTTCAATGCCGTAAGGAGTAATCATGTCAGAATACAAATCGGATTTATTAATTATAGGTTCCGGACCGGCCGGATATACCGCCGGAATTTACGCCGCCCGCGCCGGTATCAGCTCGTTATTGGTTTCGGGGGCGCAAAAGGGCGGACAGCTTATTTTATCAAGCGAAGTGGAGAACTTTCCGGGTTTTGCCGATCCGATAACCGGCTATGATTTAATGGAACGCATACGTCAACAGGCGCAAAAAATCGGTGTGCATATCATTGATGATGTCATTACCGAGGTCGATTTTTTTGATCATCCGTTTGTGTGCAATTCGGAGGCCGGAAACTGCTATACGTCGCGAGCTATCATTATTGCAACCGGCGCTTCGGTGAAATGGCTCGGATTACCGAGTGAACAAAAATATATCGGACACGGCGTGTCATCATGTGCCACTTGTGACGGTTTCTTTTTTTCAGGTAAAGAAGTTGCGGTGGTCGGCGGCGGTAATACGGCAGTCGAAGAAGCACTGTATTTAGCTAATTTTGTGGAAAAAGTGTATTTGATTCATCGCCGTCATTCGCTGAATGCCGAGCATATTATGCAAAAGCGTTTATTTGAAAACCGCAAGATTATCATTATGTGGAATAACATCATTGAAGAAGTTTTGGGTAATGATGACCCTTTGGAAGTGACCGGTATTAAAATTCGTAACATTAAAACCGATAGGGTGCAAAAATTGGCTGTTTCCGGCTTATTTGTGGCTATCGGACATCATCCGAATACCGAACTTTTCCGCCGTTATTTAAGGCTTGATGGGGGTGGTTATATAGCCACGAACGGGGCCTGCGGGGAAACCGATATCAAAGGTGTTTACGCCGCCGGAGATGTCTGCAATCCGTATAGGCAGGCAATCATTGCCGCCGGTTGCGGTGCCCGCTCGGCTATGGAAGCCATTAAATATCTGTAATAAAAAATAACTCCGTTTGGTTAAACGGAGTTATTTTTTTACTTACGAGAAACTAGTAAAAATTTAATGAGAGGTAGTTGGTATCACTTTCCTGACATGCCGTCGCCGCTTCAGAGACGGGAACGGGAATAGAGACTGTATTACCATTTGGAACTGCGACAACCATTCCATCACTCTTATACCCTTGTGAATAACCATCACTTGATGCAAAGCCTCCTGATCCATTATTGATGGCTAAAGCAACTAATCCTGATGATGAACTTGACCCCCAGTCATAAGTTGAGAGAGACATACATGCTTCTTCCGGCAAATCTTGAAGTTGGATGCTAAACCCTTTTAAGTCTCTTTCTCCTAATTTTTTTGTTGTTGCTTGTAGAAAAACTTTACCGCCAAATGCATTTTCAACGGTAACTCCATCAGATCCCCACATCTCGTCAGGAATAATGTGTGCTTTTTTGAGATAAATGCAGTCATTTGCGGTATAACAAGGAGATTCAGCAACACCATATTGTTTTTGTGAACTGAATAAAGTACGCATATTTCCAACAATTTGAGAAATCTGATCTGTTGTTTTATTAATTTTGTATTGCATCATGGCTTTCGAGTAACCGGCAATACCGCCCACCGACAGTACACCGATGATGGCCAGTACGCCCAGCATTTCAATCATACTGCGGCCGCTCTGTGCCTTTTGGCTGTCATCCTTGGACACCCCCTTATAGTCATCCTTGGACTTTAGTCCGAGGATCTCGGCCGCTTGATATGAATTAGCCGAGATACTCGCGCTATCGCGCAAGTATGACCTTTTCATGTTATCAGCAAAAACGGAATTAGAATTAAGGCTCAGAACCTCAGAATCTGCAGAGAGACCTTGTTTAGTTAAATTTAACATTTGTCTTTCTCCTAAAATATAAGTGATTATGCATAACACATAAAACATACTGCCATAGTTTTAATATAATGTAAATATGACGAAAGTAATAGTGCGCAAAAAATAAAACCGCCAAACGGCGGTTTTCTCAACTAATCTTTATGGCGGAAGGTTATGCGCCCTTTGGTTAAATCATAGGGCGTCATTTCGATATCTACCTTATCTCCGACCATAACGCGAATACGGAATTTGCGCATTTTACCGGCGGTGTGCGCTAAAATCTCGACACCATTTTCCAGTTTAACGCGAAACATCGCGTTCGGCAATTTTTCAACAACTTCGCCGGTCAATTCCAGCAATTCTTCTTTACTCATTCAATACCTCAATATTTTACACTTTTGCCAAAGGTATAAACGCATATTTTTGATTTTGCAAGCAATTTGTGACAATTTGTCCCAAAAACGATTATTTTTTCGCGGTAACAATTTTAATCGCTTCTTCTTCGGTTAATGAACTCGGTGCATAACCTTTTGGAATAGCGTAATTATTTTTGCCGCATTTTAAGTACATACCGTAGCGACCGCGATTGAGCGTAATATCTTCTTTGGTTTCCGGATGTTTTCCCAAAACCTTCGGTTCCGGTTTGGCAACGGCGCTTTCTAAAATTTCTTCGGCACGCTCCAAAGTGATATTAAAAATATTATCACTTCCCGATAAAGATTTTGACTTAGTTCCTTGCTTTAAATATTGCCCGAATTTACCGATATTAGCCTCAATACCGTTACCTAACTGGCGCGGCAATGAAATTAGAATTTCGGCTTGCTCCGGTGTTAATTCTTCGGCCTTCACAAATTTAGGCAGAGAAACGCGTTTCGGCTTTTCGGTTGTGGCGGTGGCATCCTCGCCGAGCTGAACATAATGACCATACGGACCTTTTTTAAGATAAATGTTCATACCATTAAGCTGGCCCATTACTTTATCTTCATTTGTGGCCGGTTTGACGGCGGCACTGGCAGCCGCTTCCTGTTCTTCGGCCGATGTGTCGGTTAAAGGTTTGGTGTAGGTGCATTCCGGATAGTTCGAACAGCCGATGAAGGCACCGAAACGCCCGAATTTAATGCTTAAATGCCCTTTACCGCAAACCGGACAGCTGCGCGGATCCGAGCCGTCTTCGCGCGGTGGGAATAAGTGCGCCGACAAAGCCTCGTCAATACGATTAATAACTTCGGTCAGCTGTAAAGGCTGAACACTGTCAACGGTTTTAATAAATTTATTCCAAAAACCGGTTAACAGCTTTTTCCATTCCATCTTGCCGGCAGAAACATCATCCAAAAATTCCTCGAGCTGGGCGGTAAAATCATACTCAACATATTTTTTGAAAAAGTTCTCCAAAAATACCGTTACAATGCGACCGCGATCTTCCGGAATAAAACGCAGTTTTTCAACACGGACATATTTGCGCTCTTGCAAAACGGCGATAATGCTGGCATAAGTCGACGGACGGCCGATACCGAGTTCTTCAAGCTTTTTAACCAAACTGGCTTCGGTAAATCTCGGCGGCGGTGTGGTAAAGTGCTGTGTCGGCTTAATTTCGCCTTTATTGACATTTTCACCGGCTTCGACATTCGGTAAAATGACGTTATCATCATTTTCATCGGAATCGTCTTTGCTTTCCTGATACAATTTCAAAAAGCCGTCAAACTGAATAACCTGACCGTTGGCACGCAACAGAATTTTATTGTCGGCAGATTTTGCATCAACCACAACTTTATCCAAAATGGCCGGATTCATTTGGCAGGCAACGGTGCGCTTCCAAATAAGCTCGTACAGTTTATGCGCATCGCTGTCTAATTTCATTTCCATCTTTTTAGGGGTGTTCATAACATCGGACGGACGAATAGCCTCGTGTGCTTCCTGTGCATTTTTGGTCTTGTTTTTATATTCTTTGGCGGTTTTCGGTAAATAAGATTCGCCGAAATATTTTTTAATAGCCTCACGGCAAGCGCTTATGGCATCTTTGGAAAGATTGACGGCATCGGTACGCATGTAGGTAATATAACCGTCTTCATAAAGTTTTTGCGCAACCTGCATGGTTTTTTTGGCAGAAAATCTCAATTTACGAGCCGCTTCCTGTTGCAACGTTGACGTTGTAAACGGCGGTGCCGGATAGCGACTGGCCTTTTTACGCTCGACATTATCGATGTGGAAATTTTGAGCTTCGATTTTGGCTTTGGCTTCTAAGGCCTTTTCTTCGGAATTTAAGGTAAATTTATCGAGCTTTTTGCCGTCCAGATTAATTAAGTGTGTCAGCATATGCGCATTGCTTTGGGTGATTAAATCGGCATCAACCGTCCAATATTCTTCGGTTTTGAATTTTTCGATTTCGTTTTCGCGCTCGCAAATAAGGCGCAAAGCGACCGATTGAACGCGACCGGCCGATTTTGAACCCGGCAGTTTGCGCCACAAAACAGGTGATAACGTAAAGCCAACCAGATAATCCAAAGCACGGCGCGCCATGTAGGCACTGACCAAATCATTATCGATTTCACGCGGATTTTCGATACCCTCTTTAACGGCAGATTTGGTAATTTCGTGGAATACGACACGCTCGATTTTTTTACCGTTCAGTTTTTTCTTTTCTTTTAATTCTTCTAAAATATGCCAGGCAATAGCTTCTCCTTCTCTATCCGGGTCGGATGCGAGAATAAGCGTATCACAGTCTTTTAATGCGGCAATAATGTCATTTAAGTGCTTTCTGCCGGCGGCACTGAATTCCCATTGCATGGCAAAATCGTGCTCCGGATCAACCGAGCCGTCTTTACTCGGTAAATCGCGGATATGCCCGTAACTGGCGAGCACTTTATAATCACTGCCCAAATACTTGTTAATGGTTTTGGCTTTTGCCGGAGATTCTACGACTACTAATTTCATTTTTTAGCTTCCTATTTTATCCGTGCGACTTTATTTCCTGCCTGACGTTGTATTTTACCCGAAAATTCCAAATCCAGAACCTGAGAGAAAAAATCGGCCTGCGAAAGGTTGCTGGTGCGCAATAAAACATCAATATCAACACCTTCATAGCTGATTAAATCGAGCAGATTAACATTATCCGAATTTGATTTTTCAGCGTTTTTCTGTTCAGAAATATTTACATTATTTTTTGCTTTGTCAAGAGGGAACAATTCGGTTTGTTTGATTTTTATTTGCCGATTTTGACTCATACTTAATACATTAAGTATATCGTCGGCGCTTTCTGTTAATATTGCCCCTTCTTTGATTAAACGGTTGGGACCGGCGGCGCGATTTTCAAGCGGCGATCCGGGTACGGCAAATATATCTTTACCTTGTTCCAAAGCGAGCCGTGCGGTAATAAGCGAACCTGAATTTAAATTTGCTTCGGCTACCAAAATTCCTTGAGTCAGGGCGGCAATAATTCGATTACGTCTCGGAAAATTCGAAACTTGAGCTTTGGTTCCCGGCGCAAATTCCGAAACAGCCAAACCTTGCCGGCAAATATCATAATACAAGTCGGTATTTTCTGTCGGGTATATTTCATCGACACCGGTACCCAAAACCGCAATAGTCGGTCCTTGCTGCTGTTTGGCATATAAAGCGCCTTTATGGGCGGCGGCATCTATTCCGCGCGCCATACCCGAAACGACCAGCACATCGGCCTGTGTTAAATCATAGGCGATTCGCGAAGCAATTTTCCGACCGGCAATCGAGGCATTACGCGCCCCGACAATTCCGACAGAATAAGGGTATTTTAGCAATTCAACATTGCCGAGAGCATAAATGACCGGCGGCGCATCATTGATTTGCAATAAAGCTTGCGGGTACTCAGGAGCAGTATACGGAATAATCTTGATGTTTTTCTTTTCGGCATCGGCAACCATACATTCCGCTTCGGTTATCGTGACGACTTTTTTCTTGAGTGCAACCGCTTCCAACGCTGTTTGAACATCGCCGTGCTTTTCAAGCAACTTATAAAACGTTACCGGCCCGATTCCGTCGGTATTGAGCAGTCGTAAAATATTTATCAGATTTTCGGCTTCCATTATTTCTTTTTAAATGTGATTTTGCTTTCTTCACCTTTAATTAAACGCGCAATATTGGCATGATGGCGTGCAATGACCAATATGGCCACACCGGTATAAAAAGCGGCATAAATCGGCGGACACATAAAGAAAGCGATAATCGGCATGGCCGCGGCAGCCGTTAAAGCCGATAAAGATGAATAACGGAAAGTAAAGGCCATAACAAGCCAAATGCCCAAAGCGATTAAAGCAACCGGCCATTGTGTCATCAAAATAAAACCAAAGGCCGAAGAAACGCCTTTACCGCCCTTAAATTTGAGCCATACCGGAAAATTGTGCCCGATAATACCGAATGTACCGGCAACGAGAGAAGCTAAAACATTTAATGTGACCGTTTGACCGCCGAATGATGCAATTTCCAATTCAGGAACCAATTTATAGGCAGCAAAAGCAGCCAAACCGGCTTTGAATGCGTCTAAAATAACCGTCAAAAGTGCCAACCATTTATTACCCGTGCGTAGAACGTTAGTAGCACCGATGTTGTGCGAACCGATTTTACGAATATCACCGTAACCGGCCAAATAACATAACACCAAACCGAAAGGGATTGAACCGGCTAAATAACCGCCGAGAGCACACATTAAAAGCATAAGAATCATAACAGACCTCCTTTATATTTGCTTTCTTTGTAGCCGAAGTCATTAAAAAATTCAACCATATTTTAAATTTGTTAAAAATTCTGTTGAAACCCTGTAAAATAATGATGACAAAGCAAATAAAAAAGGTAACATACTAGAGAAATTAATTTATGGTGGAATAATGAAACCTGAGTTCAAAAGGATAATGCTGAAGCTTTCCGGCGAAGGTTTGGCCGGCGATTGTAAAACGGGTATTGATGCATCCGTTGTGCAAAAGTTGGCACGCGAAATCAAAGTCGTGCGAGATTTAGGTGTACAAGTGTGTTTAGTTATCGGCGGCGGCAATATTTTTCGCGGTGCCAAAAACGGCAGTGCGTTTATGGATAGAAGTGTTGCCGACCAAATGGGTATGCTGGCAACAGTTATGAATGCTTTAACTATGAAATCGGCACTCGAGAGTTTAGGGTGTCCGGCAAAAGTGTTTTCGGGTTTGAATATGCCACAGATTTGTGAACCGTACAGCTTTAGAGAATCTAAAAAGGTTTTGGATGAAAATACGGTGGTTCTATTTGCCTGCGGGACGGGCAGCCCGTATTTTACGACTGATTCCGGTGCTGTTTTGCGTGCTGCTGAAATGCACTGTGATGTTGTGATGAAAGCAACGCAAGTCGACGGCGTATATGATTCTGATCCGCGTTATAATAAAAATGCCAAGCGCTATGATAGTATCAGTTATGCCGAAGTTTTGGAAAAACATTTAGATGTTATGGATATGACGGCAATAGCTATGGCCCGTGATAATCAAATACCGATTATGGTGTTTGCACAAAAAGGCGATGAGTCTGTTTTGAAAGCTGTCTGCGGCGAAGCAAAGTATACATTAATAAAATAAGGAAAGGTTGTTATGACTGATTATAATACGTTAAAAGAACAAACATTGCATAAAATGGATAAAACGTTGGAAACATTGAAAAATGATTTCAGCGGATTGCGTGCCGGCCGTGCGCATGCCAGTCTTTTGGATGGTATTTTGGTTGATGCTTACGGCAGTATGACACCCATCAGCCAAGTAGGTACGGTCAGTGTTCCGGATGCGCGTACTTTATCTATCAGTGTTTGGGATAAGGGCTTGTCCAAAAATGTCGAAAAGGCCTTGCGTGAAAGTGATTTAGGGTTAAACCCGATGTCGGACGGTCAGTTAATTCGTATTCCGATTCCGCCGCTTAGTGAAGAACGTCGCAAAGAGCTTTCGAAAATTGCCGGTAAATATGCCGAACAAGGAAAGGTCGCTATTCGTAATATCCGCCGTGATGCCATGGATGAAGTCAAAAAAATGAAAAAAGATTCTTTGATTTCGGAAGACGAAGAGAAAAAGTACAATAACGATATTCAAAAATGGACCGATGACGCCATTAAAAAAGTAGATGACCAACTGTCGGCTAAAGAAAAAGATATTATGCAGGTGTAAGGATTTTAGCGTGACGACCGGTAGTTTGACACATATCGCTTTTATTATGGACGGTAATCGCCGCTGGGCAAAACAGCGCGGTTTGCCGATTGCTATGGGACATAAAAAAGGTGCCGAAACACTGATAGATATAGCTAAAGCGGTTAAAAATCTGGGTGTTAAGTATATGACGGTTTACGCTTTTTCGACCGAAAATTGGCAGCGTGAGAAATCCGAAGTAGATGCTTTGATGAACCTGTTGCGGCACTATTTGGATACCAGTTTTAAAGAACTGCAGGAAAATGATGTTCGGATTCTGTTTATCGGCGAACGCTATATGTTGGCTCCGGATATTATTGAAAAAATGCAAAAAATTGAAAATGAAACTGCCGATAATAAGTCGGTAACGCTTTGCGTGGCATTAAGTTACGGCAGTCGTCAGGAAATTGTTACGGCAACCCGGCGCATAGCCGAGCAGGTTAAGGCCGGCATAATGAATGTCGATGATATTAGTATGCAAACCGTTACCGATAATCTTTATACCAAAGATATTCCGGATCCGGATTTACTGATCAGGACCAGTGGTGAAATGCGTATCAGCAACTATTTGCTATGGCAGTCGGCATATACGGAGTTTTATTTTTCAAAAACCTTTTGGCCGGATTTTTCGGAAGTTGAGCTGAAACAGATTATAACAGAATATAAGGATAGGGAGAGAAGATATGGTAAGTCGTAAATTCGGAGCGATTACAAAAAGAATATTAGCGGCAATCGTGATGATTCCGATAGCTATTGAGACGTTGTATGTCGGTAGTCCGTATATCGAAATTTTGGCGGTTATTGTAGGCGGCTTACTGGCATGGGAATGGGCGAATATGCTGTCTGCCCCCGAAACTGCTTCGCATTATGTAACGGCTTATATTATCAGCTTGGCCTCATCAATTTGGACTTACGATTTTGCGGTTGTTTTACCGATGATTGCGGTTGTAACATTGGTTGTCTGGGTAATTGCCGATAAGGAAAAACATCGCAGATTGGTAACACTCGGTGTCCCGTATATATCTATAGGTGTCGCTTCGTTGGTTTGGATTTATCGCTATTTTGATCCGAGCGAGGGTAATTTTGATCCGCGTTATAACTACAGTTTTATCATGACATTATGGTTTTTCCTTATGGTTTGGAGTATGGATATAGGCGGTTTGGTTGTCGGCTGCAATTTACGCGGTCCGAAACTGGCACCGAAAATCAGTCCGAATAAAACATGGTCCGGTTTGTGCGGCGGTGTTTTGTTGGCGGTATCGGTCAGCATTATATTTATGTATTTCTGCACAAAAGTTTTGGAAATCCCGTTTTATGATTTTACCAAATTCCGTTATATTTCATTTTCACACGATTCCTGGCGGGTTCGTTTAAATATCGATAGTCAGATGTTATATGCGGTGTTGGCCGTACTGCTTGCATTGCTGGCGCAGGTCGGTGATTTAATTGAGTCGGCAATTAAAAGAACGGTAGGCGTTAAAGATTCGTCAAAATTAATTCCGGGGCACGGTGGTGTATTTGATCGGGTAGACGGTTTGATTTTTGCCGCACCGTTTATGTATATTTGCTTTACGTATATTTTATAAGGTGAGGGTAATGGATATATTGTTAAATATTATTTACTATGTTGTGCCTTTTATTGTTTTATTAGGCATATTGGTATTTGTGCACGAGTTTGGCCATTTTATTATTGCCCGTTTGCTGGGTGTTAAGGTTGTGGCTTTTTCCATCGGTTTCGGAAAAGAACTTTGGAGCCGTACCGATAAATACGGTACGCGTTGGAAAATATCTGCCGTACCGCTCGGCGGGTATTGTCAGTTTTTGGGTGATGCCGATGCATCATCATCGACTGTAGATGAGGGTCTTAAAAACTTATCCGAAGAAGATAAAAAAGGAGCTTTCCCTTTGCAGGCGGCATGGAAAAAAATTTGCATTGTCGTTGCCGGTCCGCTGTTTAACTATCTGTTTGCCGTCGTTGTTTTTGTTATGCTCTTTTACAGTTTCGGTAAGATGGTTTATCCGTCAATTGTCGGTAAAGTGATACCGGGCGAAGCTGCCGAGGCTGCCGGTATTATGGAGGGTGACCGTATTATTACGCTCAACGGTAATTTAACACCTGATTTCCAATCTCTGAGTAATGAGGTTGCGCTTTCCGAAACAGATGATGTCATTGTTGAAATTGAACGCCCGATGACTTTTAAAATAAGTGCTGAAGAAACGGTATTTGTGTTTGGTGATTATCAAAGAAAAGAAAAAATATTAGGCCTTATTTTTCAGCTCAAGGACGAAAAAAATGCTAATGAGGCGGGTTTGCCGATTGTGCATGATATTATTGAAAACAGTGCTGCCGAAAAGGTCGGCTTTAAGGTTGGTGATATTATTGAATCAATTAACGGTGAACCTATAAAAACCTCAGAAAACTTCAGACGATACGCTTCGGAGCATATTGATGAGGAAATGGAAATAACTCTGCAGCGCCCGATGTCAATTAACGTTACTTTAAAAGATACCGATTTTGAACAGAGTGACGGTCACAAAGTTAAGCGTCGGATGCTTGGTATTCAATCTTTACCGAAAGTCGATTTTACGGCAGAGATGTCGTTTGCGGAAGCTGTTAAAGAAGGTTTTGCCGAAACCTATGATTTAACGGTTGTAACTCTGCGCGGTTTAGGACAAATGATTACGGGAAGCCGCGGCGGTAAAGATGTCGGCGGCATTATTCGCATTGCCGAAATGTCCGGCGATATCAGCAAGACAGGCGGTTTAATCAGTTTTATATATTTTATGGCTCTGTTATCCGTTAATTTGGGTTTGATTAACTTGTTGCCGATTCCGGTATTAGACGGCGGCAGTCTGGTAATATTTTTGGTTGAACTCGTTATAGGAAAAGAACTTAAACCTAATGTAAAAGAAAATATTTTCAAAGTCGGCTTATGCATAGTATTGGGTATTATGCTGTTTGCTACTTGGAATGATATAACCCATTTAATCAGTCGTTGGTTTGACTAATAAAGGAAAAATAAAATGAAAAAAATACTATATGTCGGACTTCTTTCCAGTTTGGTTTCGTTGCAAGCGTATGCAGAAGACTTCTATATTAAGCAAATTGATATTGAAGGTTTGCAACGCGTTGAAAAAGAAACCGTTTTGTCATACATGAGCGTGCAAGCCGAAAGCACCGTATCTCAAGATGATTTGGATAGCTCTTTCAGAAGTTTGTATAACACCGGACTTTTCAGTGATATTAACTTTGATACCACTGACCGTAACACCTTAAAAATTACGGTTAAAGAAAATCCAATTATCGGTAAACGTGCGTTTGACGGTAATGATAAGATAGATGATAAAGTTTTGGAAGCCGAAGTCCAATTGGGCCCGCGTTCGATTTTTGATAAAGCCAAAGTACAGCAAGATGTACAAAGAATTTTGGACGTATATCGTAAAACCGGCCGTTATTCGGTAACGGTAGATCCGAAAATAATCGAACGCGAAGAAAATCGTGTTGATTTGATTTATGAAATTGACGAAGGTACGGCCGCTAAAATCGATAAAATCAATTTCTTGGGTAATGTACACTATTCGGCATCTGATTTACAAGATGAAATTATGAGTAAAGAAAGCCGCTGGTATCGCTTTTTCAGTTCGGCCGAAAATTATGATGCCGAAAAAATGGAATATGATAAAGAATTGCTGCGCCGCTTCTATACAAGCCGCGGTTATGCCGATTTTTCGGTCCAATCAGCCGTCGCTGAATTGAGTGAAGATCGTAAATCATTTATCTTAACCTTTACTTTAGAAGAAGGTCCGCGTTATGAAGTCGGCAAAACAGAGATCATATCCAATATCAACGGCGTAGACACCAAGTCTTTGTATAAAGATTTGGAAATCGAAGAAGGCGATTGGTTCAATTCCGAAGGTGTTGAAAAATCCGTTTCCGAAATGACAGAAACTTTGGGTAAAAAAGGTTTTGCCTTTGTCGATGTTTCGCCGGAATATAACCGTCGTCCCGAGGATGGTAAAATAGATGTTAATTTCGTTATTAACGAAAGTGAGCGTATCTTTATTAATCGAATTAATATTACCGGTAATGATCGTACTTTGGATGAAGTTATTCGCCGTGAATTCCGTCTGGACGAAGGTGATGCCTTAAATGTTTCCAAATTACGTGATTCGCGTCGTAATATCGAAAACTTAAATTTCTTCAGCAAAGTTGATATCCAAACGGATTCCGTAGGAGATGATAAAGTAGACGTTAATACCAAGGTTGAAGAAAAGTCGACGGGTTATTTTAATGTCGGTATCGGTTATTCAACAACAAACGGTGCCTTGTTACGTGCCGGTGTTACCGAGAATAATTTCCGCGGTAAAGGGCAAGAGCTCGGATTTAATATCGGTTTTTCCGAAAGAACGAAAGACTATGATATCAACTTTACCGAGCCGTATTTCTTAGGGCGTCGTTTAAGTGCCGGTATTGATTTGTTTATGCAGGATCAAGACTATAAAGACGAAGCTTCTTATGATACACGTACGACCGGTGCACGTACCAGATTCGGCTGGAAATATACGGATAATTTGTATCATATGGCTCGCTATACATACAGCACAAATAAAATCAGAAACGTTAAATCATATGCTTCCGAATATGTTAAAGCCGAGCAGGGCAGTGCGACAACATCAGCTTTCGGTCAAACTCTGGTGTATGATAAACGTGACAGTGCCGTTAATACAAAAGAAGGTTATTACTTGTTATTCGGACACGATGTTTCCGGTTTAGGCGGCGATACAAAATATAATCGTTTTGATGCTAAAGTGTACAAGTTCTATACATTCTACGACTATTATACATTAAAACTATTCTCGACCGGCGGTTATATTGTCGGTTACGGCGGAGAAGATGTTCGTATGTCCGATCGTTATTATTTGGGCGGACAGACAATGCGCGGTTTTGAGTTTGCCGGTATCGGTGCCCGTGATAAACAGACGGACGATGCGTTGGGTGGTAACTGGATGATGTATTCCGGTGCCGAATTAACGTTCCCGATCGGTTTGGATGAACTGGGTATTAAAGGTAGAACCTTCTGGGATTTAGGTGCTTTGGGCAAACCGGATAACTTTAATTCTCAAAAAATTGATTATACGTCAAAATTAAGAAGTTCTGTCGGTTTCGGTTTCGACTGGATGTCTCCGATGGGTAAAATTAATATTGACTTTGGGTTCCCTGTATCAAAAGCACCGTATGATGAAACAGAAGTGTTCCGTTTGAACTTTGGTACCAGTTTATAAGGAATAAAAATATGGTAGATAAAAACTTTTATAACATAAAAGAAAACGTAACCTTGGCACAAGTTGCCGAGGTTACATCTGCTGTTTTGCTCGACACGGCAAAAGCCACCGAAGTTGTGGCATCTATTGCAACAATGACAAGTGCCGGCTCGGAGGATATTTGCTTTTTCTACGATCGTAAGAGTAAAGATAAGGCCGCAAATATCAAAGCTAAAGCCTGTGTTACAACCGAAGACTTAAAAGCATTTGTACCGGAAAATGTGATAGTTTTAATCAGTTCCAATCCGAAAGAAGCATTTATCAAATTAAATGAATTTATGTATTCGGAAAAAATGCCGAAAGCCGGTATTGATCCGTCGGCCAAAATTGCTGACAGTGCGCACATCGGCGAGGGATGCTTTATCGGCGCCAATGTTGTTATCGAGGATGGCGTTGTCATAGGGGATAATTGCCTTATCGAACCGAATGTTGTGATTGCGCATGATTGCAAAATCGGTAACAGTTGCCGTATCGGTAATAATGCTTCGATAGCTTACAGTATTATCGGTCATCATTGCTATATTTACAGCGGTGCGCGTATCGGTTGTGATGGCTTCGGTTTCCAGTTTATGAACGGTCAGCATCATCGTATTCCGCAAATCGGTCGTGTGATTATAGGTAATGACGTCGAAATCGGTGCGAACACTTGTGTTGACAGAGGCGCTTTGGATGATACTATTATCGGAGATGGCTGCCGCATTGATAACCTGGTTCAGATTGCGCATAACGATAAGCTCGGTATGGGTTGCGTTATTGTGGCACAAGTCGGTATAGCCGGCAGTTGCAATTTGGGCGATTTTGTTGTTTTGGGCGGACAAGTCGGTTTGGCCGATCACTTAAATATCGGCAGCGGTGCGCAGATTGCCGCTCAATCCGGTGCAATGCGCGATGTCGAACCGGGAGCTGTTGTGATGGGTAGTCCGTGTGTTCCGTTTAAGGATTTCATGCGTCAAGTTTCATTTTTACAAAAAAATTCAAAGAAATAGAGGAAAATATGTCTGAAAATAAAATTTACAATATTGATGAAATTATAAAAATGCTGCCGCACCGCTATCCGTTTTTGCTGGTCGACAGATTGGAAGTTGAAGAACCTGGTGTTAAAGGAATGGGCTTAAAAAATTTGACGATGAATGAATTGTTTTTCCAAGGGCACTTTCCGGGTAATCCGATTATGCCGGGGGTTTTGCAAATTGAGGCAATGGCGCAGACCGCCGGTTGTGTCGTTATGAGTGAAAAAGAAGATTATGCCGATAAAAAATGCAGCGTACTGTTTATGTCGGTTGACAATGCAAAATTCCGCAAACCGGTACGTCCGGGTGACCAATTGAAAATGTATGTTGAAAAAGTTAAAATGCATCGTAACATCTTTGTATTTCACGGTGTCGGAAAAGTTGATGATCAAGTGGTATCTGAGGCAGACTTGACCGCTATGATTGTCGAAGGATAATTTTTTCAGAAAAGCAAAATAAAACCTCGGAAGGATGAAGACTTCCGAGGTTTTATTTTTAAAGTTATCTCAGGCGCTTTTTTGCCAACCGCGCAAAATATAATCACTCAATTTTTCACTAAAGAATGAGCTGTCGGAAATGGCTTCGCCCTCGGCAATTTTTGCCTGATCCAATAGCAGACGGGAAACTTCTTCGATATTTTGTTTCTGGCTTTCGTCAGATATCGAGTCAGCTAATTTGATAATCAGCGGGTGATAAGGGTTTACTTCCAATATCCGTGAGCTGGCAAAAGCGGTTTGTTGCTGGTGATTACGCATCAAACGCTCAAGGTGAATACTCATCTGACCGTTTTCGACCGTTAAACTGACCGGACTTTTCGTTAGTTTTTCGGTTGGAACAACTTTGCCGACTTCGTTCTTAAACAGTTCAGCCATATAATCGGTCAACATTTTTAAGCTGCCTTCATCGGCTCGCGGTGCATCACGCTCCATTTTCAAATCTAAATCGGCCTGAGAAATGTGTTTAATCGGGTAACCCTTAAAGTTTGTCAGCACCTGAACCCAAAATTCATCAATCGGATCGGTTAAAAGCAAGACTTCTAAGCCTTTGGTGGCAAAAGCCTCCAATTGAGGGTTATTACGCAAGGTCGGAACATCATCACCGGTAATGTAATAGATGTTTGTTTGTCCCTCTTGAACACGTGAAATATACTCATCCAAAGAGGTCAATTTTTCGGTAGAATTTGTTGAGTAAAAACGTGAAAGTTCGGCTACTTCAACACGATTAGCGACATCTTCATAAATACCTTCTTTGAATGCGACACCGAATATTTTCCAGAACTTCATATAGTCATCATAATCTTCGGAACGCTTTTTAAGCTCTTTCAAAATACGCGAAACCGTTCCACTTTTAATTTTGGTAATCAGTGCATTTTGCTGCAGCATTTCACGAGAAATGTTAAGCGGCAGGTCAGAGCTGTCGATAATACCTTTGACAAAGCGCAAGTACGCCGGCATCAAATCATCGACTTTATCAGAAATAAAGACACGATTAACGTAGAGTTTTAAACTTTGCTGACGATCAGGCTGGAATAAATCATACGGCGCTTCCGACGGAATATACAGCAAACCGGTGTACTCAATGCTTCCCTCTGCCTTAAAATGCAGACGCATCCACGGTGTATCGAAATTGCGCGAAATGTGATGATAGAACTCGTTATATTGTTCTTCTGTAATATCGGCTTTATTCTTTGTCCACAGTGCCGAACCGTTATTGACTGTTTCTTCGCCGGCTTTACCTAAATCAAGGACAATAGGGTAATTAATGTGGTCGGAATAGGTACGGATAATATGACGCAGATAAATTGTATCAGTATAATCTTTGGCATCATCTTTTAAGTATAACTTGATATCTGTACCGATTTTTTCACGGGTAGCCTCAGTAATTTCAAAGCCTTCAACACCGTCTGATATCCAAGTATAAGCTTGTTCCTCACCGGCGCGGCGTGTTGTCACTTCTACTTTTTTTGCAACCATAAATGCCGAGTAAAAGCCGACACCGAACTTGCCGATTAAATCGACTATTGAACCGTTATCGGAGGCATTGCTTACAAAGTCTGCCGTACCGGATTTTGCAATGGTTCCCAAATGATTAATCAAGTCATCTTTATTCATACCGATACCGTTATCGCTGATTATAAGCGTATTTTCCTCGGCATTCGGCGTAACAATGATTTTAAATTCGCCGTTATCCTTGGCGATTCCCGGGTTGGTCAAAGCATAGTAGCGCAACTTGTCGCAAGCATCACTGGCATTGGAAATAAGCTCGCGCAAAAAGATGTATTTTTCCGAATATAAAGAATTAATAACAATATCCAAAAGCTTGCTGACTTCTGTTTTGAATTTTTGTTTTCTGGCCATGTTTAATCTCCTTTATGCAACTAAGTGTTATATGGTGTTTCATAAAGAAAAACGCAAGGGTAACAAGAAAAATTTTTAATAAAATTTATTTAACGACATAAGTGCAGTTTTTATAAATAAATTCCATTTCGGATATTTGGCTGAAACGTTGAACGGCCGAAAAATCAAACCCGTCTTCTTCAGGTACAACCAATGCTTCCAAAACTGCCAGATATTCTTTACGCTTATCATCATTAAAAGAGCAGCTGTAAGGGTAATGAGCTTCTTTAAATTTTTTAATGTGTTCCCACATACGTGATGTTATTTTTTCAGCACGTAATTCCATGTTAGGCAATCGCTGAGTGAAGGTAACATCTATTTTACAAACACCGTTTACCGCCGCTTTAATCTCACGCACAATGTCAACGGATTCAAGATGCTGTGTTTCGGTATAAGGTGTGCAATCGGCAAGTTTTTTTCTAAATTCACTTGTTACATCAATGCCGTCGCGGTGGAATTTGCAAATATTTTCATCCGTCATTAATTTTGTGGCGGCCACATAGTCCGGATCATATAAGATACGGTTGAGATCTTTATGAAAATAATAATGCTTATTTTGGTAGCGGTAGATGGAATTTGCATATTCGGCGGCTTGTTCCATCGTAAACAGACAAGACTGATTTATATGGACGGTTACATTTGTATATCCATCAATCTGCACATCGCATTTACCGTTTTTTTTGCCGTTGACCTTGTAGACCATTTTGGTTTCAACGCCTTCAGGTGCCGACATAACCGTTTGCTCATAAACATTACAGTCTTGAATACTTTTCAAAAAATCTACCGGTACCGATAAATATTCCTGAGTATCGGACATATTTAAAATTTGCGCGTTTACCTGTGAGGTAAGGAAACTTAAAAAAAAGATATAAAGAAAACGCCGCATATTCACTAATCCCAGCATTTTGTTACAGTTTTTCGAAAGTGCATCTTTCATTAAGAAAAGCCGGTTCACTTTCTTTAATTTCGTTAGATAAATTTTCGTTTATACTGTCAAAATCTTTGGCAGACGGAATGACCATTGAAAACAAAATATCTCGTAATACACCCAAATCCTCATCATCCAACTGACAAGTGTAAAGCACGGTTTGATTTTCTTCGTAATCCATCAGAGTTTTTATTTTATCAATAAAAGGTCCTGAGCGACGATTGACTTCTGAGCGCTTGAAGCTTATCAGAGTTTCATATTGGCATTCATCTCCGTTTCTGCCGACGATTTTGCGAGAAATATCCAAAATTCCGTCATTTTGGTTTTCCCAAGCCGGTTTGCATTCCATCAGATTATCGCGAATTTGCTTTGTAAAATCTATGGCATCACGATAGTAATCGCAATATTTTTTATTCCGCATCATAGCCAAAATATCTTTGTAATCACTCTCGTTGACAACTTCGGCAGCCTTGTCAAAAGTATAGGACGACTTTTGTAAATAATTTTGCAGGGTATTAATAAAAGTCTCCATTTCTTCCGGCGGAAAATAGCAAATTTGTGAAACGGAATATCCTAAACCGGTGTTTGTTATCAATTCAAATTCGCATTCTTTGCTGTTTGTTAACCCGTAAATACGATAAGTTGCCGTAATGTCAACATCTGCAAAAGATGTTGAGTTTTCTTCTTCATAAGGCATACATTTTGAGAGTCTTCTGAAAAATTTGGTCGACATGGTAAGAGGTTGCAGGAATTGAGATCTGTCTGTAATTCCAGCTTGTGCAACTAACGGTAATAAAAGTGTGAGTAAAAAAAGTATTTTTTTCATATTAATCTGCCTCTTTAATACGTTCAATATCAGCTCCGACGGCTTTAAATTTTTCTTCTAAAGATTCGTAGCCGCGATCTAAGTGATAAACTCGATTAACAATAGTTTCGCCTTCTGCAACCAATCCGGCCAGAATAAGCGAAAATGACGCCCGTAAGTCTGTAGACATGACCGGTGCTCCCGAAAGTTTTTTAACGCCGCGGACAATTGCCGAAGCATGGCCGTGAACATTAATGTTGGCCCCCATTCGCATTAATTCGGGCACATGCATAAAACGATTTTCCCAAATATTTTCGGTAATCATCGAAGCACCTTCAGAAACGCACATTAAAGCCATAAATTGCGCTTGTAAATCGGTAGGAAATCCGGGATAGTAGTCGGTATAAATATCTTCACCGTGAAGAACAGCATTCTGCGCATCTACAATTATACTGTTAGGCGTTAATTCGATTTTAACGCCCATTTTTTGTAAAATGTCAAGCGGTGTTTTCAAATATTCCGGATTGGCATTAATAAGTTCGATTCGGCCTTTGGTAATAGCTGCGGCGACAGCATAAGAACCGGCCTCAATACGATCATTAATAATCTGGTGAGTGACACCGTGCAATTTTTTAACACCGTAAATTGTCAGTGTCGAAGTATTTTCGCCTTCAATATGAGCGCCCATTTTATTAAGCATACGTATAAGGTCGGCGATTTCAGGCTCTTTTGCAGCATTTTCAATAACCGTGGTACCTTCAGCCAAGGCGGCCGCCATCAAGATATTGCAAGTAGCACCGACGGAGGCCGAATGAAAAGCAATATGAGCACCTTTTAAGCGGTCGTCTGTATCCGCGACAACATAACCGTTTTTAATTTCGATACGAGCGCCCATTTGCTCTAAAGAGGTCAGATGTATATCCATCGGTCTGGCACCGATGGCACATCCTCCCGGTAATGAAAGTTCAACATGTCGGTACTTTGCCAAAAGCGGACCTAAAACATAGTATGAAGCGCGCATTTTACGAACAAAATCATAAGGTGCAATCAAACTTGTCGGTTGAGGTGTGTGATATGTAATCGTTTGTGTATTATGGCCGTTTAGGAGTTCCTCATTGACGGAGATATCCGTACCCAACTGCAATAAAAGATTATTTAATGATTTGATATCGGATAAAAACGGAATATTTTTAATGGTAACCGGCTCATCAGTTAAAAGTGAAGCACAAATAATCGGCAAAGCTGTGTTTTTGGCACCGCTGATAAAAACTTTGCCAAATAAAGGATTTCCGCCGATAATTTTAATCTTGTCCACAGTTTTGCTCCTTTAGTTTTTTTAATTTAGCAAGTTCTTCTTGTTGTTTTTTTCGTTTAATCAGATTTTTCCGTAAAGCCTTCGCTTCTTTTTCAAATCGAATCTCTTGTGCGGATTTTTTATTTGTCATACCGACGGCCCCCATAAAAGTAAAAATCATAAATTATTATATTGATGTTTTTATGATAAGGCAAGAATATAAAGGTTTTATTAAATTAAAAAGTAAAAAATGAAAAAAAGTGCAAAAATAATAAAAAAAGTTCTTGCATTTTATTTTTTATGTGTTATTAAATAACTCGTTCGCAATGATGCGGGTATAGCTCAGGGGTAGAGCGCAACCTTGCCAAGGTTGATGTCGTGGGTCCGAATCCCATTGCCCGCTCCAATAAAGACGTAAGATGTTGTTCTTACGTCATTTTTTTTACAAAATGTCCGACAGGGGTGCCTTTTCAGGGGGGTGATACACCGAGGTGATACACCAACGTGCTACACCGATAATGCCAAAAGAGAGGTGACATCAATGTTCGGGTTCAATCGTCTGGTGAGACGCAACCACACTTATTACATCAGGGCTAAAGTTCCCGATTCGCTACAAATTCTCGCTGGCAGGCGTGAGTTCAAATACACTTTACAT
>JAGBLF010000015.1 GCA_017635595.1 Alphaproteobacteria bacterium | reverse complement strand
TCACAAGCAGCCAAGTTAACGGATGCGGGTTATGCGTGTGCTGAAAGTCCGTATTGTCCGGGCGTGTACACATGTGAACCGGCTGTACCTTTAGCCAAGGCTGTAAAAGATAACGGCGGCACATGCAGTGAGTGCGGCTCTAATCCGACGAAGTATCAATGCAAGATAGGCGGCAAAAAGATTACCGAGCCGATAGAATTGTGCGACTACTTAGGATTTACCATAGACTTTGTAACATACAATGACTATTTTGCGAATGACTCGCACGTAGCCGGCTGTGAAAAAATGGCCTGCGGTGTATACCGTACTCAATATGGTTATCTGGCAGCAGGCGGTATGTATGGTGGTCGTTATAAGTGCAGATGTGCGGCAGGTTATGACTATACGCCAACCGGCTGTGTTAAGCAGTGTAATCCGATTTGCGGCTACAGCGACAGCTGCAGTGCCGGAGATCATTACAGTGATAACTATTCCGGCTGTGTAATGCCTGCACCGATTCCGGATCCGGTAGATCCTGAACAAAGATGCTACAAAGAAGGTTTCACGATGTTTGAGGGTGATAAAACCTTCCAGTGCGGTTATTACACTACGAGCAGCTGTTCACTTTGCCCGTACACCAATGATCCGAAGATGTACAAATGCGAACCTGGCAGCAAGAACGAGATGTGTGACATAGGTACGGCATGCTGGTGTTGTATGTATCCGGATGATTCGGGATGCGAGGTTACACCGCCTGAACCAGATTGTGATGATTACTCGCAAGTATCATACAGTGATATGTACTCCGATTATATGGAAGAATGCGGCAAACCGAACCGTAACCAATGTTATGCTGACGGATACAGTGACGTATCGCCGGAGGTATTGGATAAGGCCGAAGGTTGTGTAGCATGTCCGTATCCGCATACCGGTAACACCTTGTACAAAGGTTGTTACGTTCCGAACGCGACAGAGATTTGTAATCGTAAAGGATATACCACATCTATGGGAATGTGGGAATATCCAATACGCAGAAACGAGGCTACATGCAGCAGATGTCCGGAAGCTCCGTTAGAATGGGGAAAAGACTGCTCTTACTTCTGCGAATCTGCCGGTTATAACAGAACTAAGCCGACTTGTGCATCAGACCAGGAAACTGACATTGTACAGCTGTCCAACGGTACTATGTGCTACACAGACTGTTACAGTGACAGCACCAGTGACAGCACCAGTGATGACGAACCTACGCCTCCGCCTCCGCCTGTGAATGTATGTGAACTCGGTGGCTATTATAAAGCATCTGCCGGTGAGCTGTATAAAATCTCGTCAGGTCAACTCAGTTGCGATATCTGCTCAGCCGACAGTTCGTATATAAAGAATTGTAGAGATTTGCCTAAGCTTTGTTCTGATGCAGGTTACACGATAGTTAACGTCAGAGGTTATGTCGGTACATTGCTGTCTAAAGGCTACACCTGTGAAGAATGTCCGTATAGCTCAATGTATTGGATGTGCTATGCACCTCCTGTTCCGCCAGAACCTGATCCATGTGATGCCTACTCTACGGTACCGTGCAACTTAGAAACGCATCAATGTACAGACTCTGTATCTGAATGCGGTTGCTTACAATGTTCTGAACCGGCCGGCACGATTTGTACAAAAGACAAGCAGTGCAGTCAGGCTCTGAACCAATGGGGTCGTTGCGAAGGCACCTGTAATTGTACAGGCGTAACTTGCGGCACCGGTGAAACCTGTAAGCAAACCAATGCTTGCGGTAACTGCGTTGCCGGTCAGTGTGAATGTCCGGGAACCCAGTGCGGTGAAAATGAAATATGCAGCGGTTCAACAAACGACTGCGGAAACTGCACAGGCACCTGTGTCAATAAGGGCTGCCCGACAGGCTATAGACCGGAGAATCCGGGCGGTTGTCCTGATACGGCACCTTCAGGTGACGGAACATTTACCTGCTATGGCAATTACAAGAAATGTACTTGTCCGGAAGGTAAAGTAGAAAGTTGCGGTTCTGATAAGAAGTCGACCGGCTCGGAAGTTGTCGGAGATACAACCTGCTACACTTGTGTAGATAAGACTTGTACTGACTATGGCTATCAAGATAGCTGTACCAACTGCGTAAACGAAACCAAGCATCCTAGAGACGGTTTGACCTGCTACACCTGCAAAGCTTGCCCAACTCCTCCTCCACCTCCTCCTGGTCCTTCTTGCGATCCTGAATGTGACGGGTATTCTGATATAGCTGATGAACATCTGAAAGATTGCAAAGACGGAATGCATATCTGCACAAGTTGTGATCGTGGCTTACTGTATAGTTGCGACGGTTACAGTGATGGTTACTGTGACGATGGCAGTGATGGGATTAGTGATGGTATAAGCGATGGTGGTGGCGGTGGCAACAGTTGTCAAAATCCTCCTTGCGGTCAGTGTATCGTACAATGTACGGGCCAGATGAGGGGAAGTTATTTTGGTTGTTCATGCTATGCCAATAACCTTTCAGATGGATATCATTGTGAGTTCAATGGGTCAAGTTCGTTACCTAATTGCTCTATAGAGAAGGATAAGACTAACTAACACGTTGATTTATATCTAACACAAAAAAAAGGTGGGTGGATTTATCCCACCTTTTTTTGTGTTATAAAAGTTACTCTATAATGTCATCCTTGCACTTTTTACTTTTACTGTCATTCTTGCGCTTTTTATTTTTATTGTCATCCTTGCCAAGCAAAGCGAAGGCGAGGATCTCGGCCGAATCATAAAGTAGCCGGGATTCTCGAGCCTGCGGCTCAAGAATGACATAATAAAAAAAACGCTCGCTCAAGAATGACATTTTAAATAGTACTGTCATCCTTGTGCTTTTTACTTTTACTGTCATCCTTGCCGAGCAAAGCGAAGGCGAGGATCTCTTTAAGGTGGCACTGCCTGCTACGGGGGATACCCGATCAGGGTCGGGTATGACAGTTAAGTGGTCAAGAATGACATCGTATAAAAATGCAATCAAAAATAAGAGATTTTTCGAGAGAGGACTTACAAACAATAAGCTTTGCATTGCATACAAATGTTAATGCCGATGATACAACAGAAGCTCTTGATTTGACGGCGCAAATTGTCTATGAACAAAGTCAATGTATCGATAGATTGGGCAACGAGAGAAATGTTGACAGAGAAAAACTGCATGACTTAACAAAAGAAGTCCTCTATTTTGGTAATAACCTTGGAGCTGAGCAAGCCATCCAAAAAGTAGATGATTTTGATTTCGCAATGGAAGTTGAAAAAGAAAATGTATCTGACAAAAATGTAAATCGTGAAGATACTTTCGGACGTAGTTTTTTTAGGCGCATCTTTGCAAGCTTCAGCATCTCCCCAGACAATAAGAAACATTTTAGATGAAGGAAGAAAATTAAGCAAAGATGAAAGTAGAAGTATATAATTTCTGTTTGCAATCCGCAAACATGGGATCCTTAATCAAAAAACTCCCTTTGCGGGAGGTTTTTGATTAAGGTTATGCTATTTTTGTTTAATAGGCAAGTACACGGTGAAAGTGTTGCCTTTATAGGTTGTTGATGTTACCGTTAAATTACCGCGGTGGTGCAGGATAATTTGTTTGGCAATAGCCAAACCAAGTCCGGTACCTTTGATTTTCATATCTTTATGGATTTGCATACGGTAAAATTTTTCGGTTAAGCGTGCCAAGTCTTCTTTATTTATTTTCTGTCCCTTGTTGTTAATCGCGATGCTGACGGCTTTACCTTGAGCCACATTTTGTCCCGGGCGGGCAGGGATGGCGGAAACGGTTTTCAGTTCAATCGTTACTTCAGAATTTTCGGTGGCATATTTGATAGCATTATCAAGTAAATTTTGCAAAATTTGGTGAATTTGTTGGTTATCAGCTGTAATTTTAGGTATGCGTGTCAATTCATCAATTTTAATATTAACAGAATGTTGGAAGGCTTTAATTTTCAAGGCGTTCGTTACATCATCAAGTACTTCGTGAATATCAACTTTATCTTTTAACTCTTTATCCTGAGCCATTTCCAAACGAGATAGCGACAATAAATCTTCAATCAATGAAGACATATATTCGGCCTGTTCTTTCATAATACCTAAAAAAGCATCACGGGCATCTTCATCATCTCTGGCGGTGGTTTGTAATGTTTCTATAAAACCGGATATCACCGACAGCGGTGTTCTTAGTTCGTGACTGGCATTGGCAACAAAGTCAGATTGCATTTTTTCAAGACTGAAAGCTTTGCTGATGTCATAAAGTGAAATGACGGCAACGGCACGACCTTTGGATGATGCAGGCAATTTGGTAATGTGTGTATAAAGCCGCCGGTTGTTGTATTGCGGTGCCTGAAAGACTAAATTTTCCGATAAGCTTTTGTTTTTAAGAATTTTTTCAACCGATGAAATAAATATATTTGTTGTAAAAACCTTATCAATACTGCGGCTGACGATATCACTGCCGAGTAATTGCCGGGCAGCCAGATTTGAACCGGTAATATTGCCTTCTCCGTCCAACATTAAAATCGGATCGGGCAAGGTATCAAATACGGCTGCATCAGACATAGCTTGTGCCTCTAAAGTATCTGTTTTGGATGTCCACATTTTATGTACGGAATTAATGGCTTCGGCAATTTCCATCGTATCTTTTTCCGAAAAATTAATATCCCTTTGTTCGTTGTTGGCTAAAGCGTAAATATAACGTCGTAAAGCTTGCAACTCATAACTGATCGGCAACAAAGAGAACATATTGAATATAATCGTAATAACATAGCAGGTAAAAGCATACCAAGGTGATAATAAATCGAAAATGGCCAGCATGATAAACAATACAGCCGATGGTATTGATAAGATGATGACCCGAGTCGAAAACTGCGAATCACGTTCTATGTTTAGGAGCGTTTTGAAATATTTTTTCATATATTTATCCGTCAATAAAATTAATAAAGTACTGGACTATATTTGCCAGTATTGTAATATACAATAAGTTTAAATAGGTTTAATTTTGAAAATGTCTGAGAAAAACGGTATATCACCTGGAATGGTGCAATATTTGGAGATAAAAAAAGCTTATCCGGATTATTTGCTTTTTTATCGAATGGGCGATTTTTATGAGTTGTTTTTTGATGATGCCGAAAAAGCATCTAAAGCTTTGGATATAGCTTTAACCAAACGCGGTAAAATCAATGATGAAAATATACCGATGTGCGGTGTGCCTTTTCATGCTTATGAAAGCTATCTGGCTAAGCTGATTAAAAGCGGCTATAAAGTTGCGATTTGCGAACAAATGGAAGATCCGGCCGAAGCCAAAAAACGCGGTTCAAAATCTGTTGTCAAACGCGATGTCGTACGCTTGGTGACATCGGGTACCGTTACCGAAGAAACACTGTTGGATGCCCGCAAAAATAACTACTTGCTGTGTGTGGCAAAATCAGCTTCGGTTATGGGGTTTGCTTGGGTTGATTTATCTACCGGCGTATTTTATACCAAAGAAATTAAATTTGCACCGGCAAAAGAGGCCGCTGTTTTATATGGTATGCTCTCACTATTGACACCGAGCGAAATTTTAATTGCCGATAATACCGTACAAAATTCCGAGTTGTTTCATCTTTTGAATGAATATAAAGAAAAACTGACCATTCTGCCGCAGGTAAGATTCCATGCCCAGAACACGCAGAAAAGAGTTTTGGAATTTTATGATGTTCAAATGTTAGATGCCTTCGGTTCATTCGGAAAAACGGAGATAACCGCTGCCGGCGTTTTACTGGATTATATTGAAAGTACTCAAAAGGGCAAAATGCCACGTATTGCGCCGCCGGTAAAAATCTTGGATAATCAATTTATGGAAATTGATGCGGCAACGCGACATAATTTGGATTTAATAGGGACATCTCAAGATAATTCATTGCTGTCGGTGCTTGACAGAACCGTGACCGGTCCGGGAGCGCGTATGTTGGCGGCACGTCTGCTTTCACCGCTTTTAGATGTTACCGGAATCAATAAACGTTTGGATATTGTCGAATTTTTTATGACTCATTCAAGTATTCGAAATGAAGTACGTACCTTATTTAAAGAATGTCCGGATATGGAACGTGCGCTCGGCCGGCTGAGTATCGGCCGCGGCGGTCCGCGTGATTTGGCGGCAATTTTACAAACATTGCGTACCTTGCCGCAAATTAAAACAACCGTGCAACAGTGTCATCAGGCAAACGCCGTGGATGAGTTGCCGACGGCCGTTAAAGAAGTGCTGCAAAAGTTCAGCAATGCTTTTTCTTTGGTGGGTAAGTTGGTATCGGCACTTAATTTGGAAAATTTACCTTTGTTAGCACGTGACGGCGGTTTTATAGCCGTCGGTTACAGTCCGGAACTTGATGCTATGCGTGATATGCGAGACAAAGGACATAGTTATATTATCGATTTGCAAAATAAATATGCTCACGAAACCGGTATTGAACATTTGCGCATAAAATACAATAATGTCATCGGCTATTTTATTGAAATCCCGAATAAAAATGCCACTCAGTTGCTTTCTGATCCGTCATATATCCATCGACAGTCGGTTTTGAATGCCGCTCGTTTTACCACGGCCGAGTTGACAGAATTGGAGAATAATATTCGCGGTGCCGATGAAAAAGTGCTGGCAATGGAATTGGAAATTTATGACTCTTTGGTGCGCGATGTTTTGATTTCAGCCGATGAAATTATGCGTATTTCCGGTGCAATTTCCGAATTGGATGTCGGTGCGGGCATTGCCGATTTGGCGGTGGAAAATAATTATTGCCGGCCGGTGTTGGATAACGGTTTGGATTTTGATATTGTTGAAGGACGGCATCCGGTTGTCGAAGCGGCTCTCAAAAAAGTCAATGACGGTGCGTTTGTCGGTAACGATTGTGTGCTTAATACGGATAATAACCGAATCTGGCTGATTACCGGTCCGAATATGGCCGGTAAATCAACCTTTTTGCGCCAGAATGCCATTATTGCCATAATGGCTCAGACCGGTTGTTATGTTCCGGCGGTTTCGGCGCATATCGGTATTGTTGACAAGGTTTTCTCACGGGTCGGCGCTTCAGATGATTTGTCACGCGGTCGTTCGACCTTTATGGTTGAAATGGTGGAAACCGCGGCTATTTTGAACAGAGCAACCGAACGCTCGTTTGTGATTTTAGATGAAATCGGACGCGGAACGGCTACTTTTGACGGCTTGTCAATCGCTTGGGCCGTTGTCGAATATTTGCATGAAGTGAATAAATGTCGTGCGCTGTTTGCAACGCATTATCACGAACTGACGACACTGTCTAAGCAATTAACAGCGTTGACTTTGCACTGCATGAAGGTTAAAGAATTTCAGGGACAGGTGATTTTTATGCATGAAGTTATCGACGGTGCGGCTGACCGCTCATACGGTATTCATGTTGCAAAATTGGCCGGTTTGCCGCAGGAAGTCATTAAGCGTTCGGAACAGGTTTTGCAAAAACTGGAGAAGGATAATCAAAAGCATAATATGAACGGTTTGGAAAACGAATTGCCGCTGTTCTCTTTTATGCATCAGCAGGAAACATCGGCACCGTCACCGATTGAAGACGCACTGCGCGATATCGAGCCGGATAATTTGTCGGCACGCGAAGCATTGGATAAACTCTATGAATTAAAAGCGATGTTGGAGAAAAAATAATGGAAGTTAAAGATTACTTTGCCGATTACAGCTCATTTATAGATGCGGTCACCTCGGATACGGCTAAAAATGATGCACTGTTTCAAACGCATCTGAAAGATTTATCAAATAAACTGCACGGCAATTACGGGCGTTTGGATCATGCCGTTACCGGATTAACCGGAGAAGCCGGCGAAGTGGCTGATGTGTGGAAAAAAATAAAATTTATGGGGTTGGAATATAACGAAGAATCGCGCCAAAAAATGATTAAAGAATTAGGAGATGTTTGTTGGTATTTGTTTTCAATAGCCACAGCTTTGAATGTGCCGGTCGAACAAATCATCAATACCAATATTGAAAAGTTAAAAGCACGTCATCCACATGGTTATTCGGCACAGTATATGGAAAATAAACGGGATGATTAATGGCTGAAACTGTCGGTGTTTTACTTACGCTTCCTTTTGACGAACCGTTTGATTATCAAACAGAACGGGCGGTTAAAATAGGGGAAATTGTCGAAGTTCCGTTCGGCCGCGATAAGCAAATCGGGGTGGTGTGGGCGCACGGCGGTTCATCCGGTTTGGCTCCCGAAAAAATAAAACCTGTCAGCAAATATTTCGATTTTCCGCCGCTGTCGGAAAAGCTGATTAAATTTATTCAATGGGTGGCGCGTTATAACATGGCACCGCTCGGTGCCGTCTTGAAAATGGTGTTGAGCGTGCGCACGGTATTTGAGCCGTCACCGATGACAGTATTGTATACTTTATCGGGTAAAACTCTGGCTGAGGCTAAACTTAAAAATTCAGATGCGCGGTGGCGTGTTATGGATTTGTTGAAGCACGCGCCGTATACCCGACAAGAAATCGCGGCCGGGGCCGGTGTCAGCCAAAGCGTGATTAAGACGATGATCGATACCCAAGTATTAAAACCGGTTTACGTCGAGAATAAGGCCGAATTTTTGGAACCTGTCGGTGATTATGTGAAGGTTGATTTAACCGATGAACAAAAAAATGCGGCCGATTTATTGTGTCGCAAAGTTGATAACGGTTTTTCGGTGACGTTGCTGGACGGTATTACCGGTTCGGGTAAAACGGAAGTTTATTTCGAAGCCGTTGCCAAAACTTTGGAAAGCGGTAAACAGGTGCTGATTTTGGTACCGGAAATTTCATTAACGACACAATGGCTGGAGCGTTTTCAAAAGCGTTTCGGTGTGCGGCCGGCCAATTGGCATTCGGGGTTGAGCGTTAAAGAGCGCACCGATACTTGGAAGGCGATTATTGAAGGTCGCGTTAAAGTTATCGTCGGTGCAAGGTCGGCGTTGTTTTTGCCGTATACGAATCTGGGACTTATCGTTATAGATGAAAGTCATGATCATTCGTTTAAACAGGAAGATACCGTAAATTATCAGGGGCGCGATATGGCAATTGTGCGTGCCAAATTTGAGCAATTCCCCGTTATATTATCAACGGCAACGCCGGATTTGGAAACGCTGGTTAATGTTGAAGACGGAAAATACGATTGTGTGAAATTGACAAGCCGATACGCTAATGCTTGTTTACCGGAAATTAAAATTATTGATATGAAAAAAGATAAGCCGCAACGAGGCGAGTGGGGAATTTCGTGGTTGGCCCCGAGCTTGGTTAAAGCTCTGGAGGGCAATTTGGTGCGCGGCGAACAATCGGTATTGTTTTTAAATAGGCGCGGGTATGCGCCGCTTTTGATATGCCGCGATTGCGGACATCGAATCCAATGTCCGAGCTGCAGTGCCTGGCTGACCGAACATAAAAAATCGCAGAAATTAATGTGCCATCATTGTGGGTATGTTGATGATATCCCGGAGGTTTGTCCGCATTGCGGTTCAGCTGAAGGATTAACCGCCTGTGGCCCGGGGGTGGAGCGTGTTGCTGAAGAAGTATGTATGCGTTTTCCGAATGCTAAAGTGGATATTTTATCGAGTGATAATGCCACCTCGTTTACGGCCGTTTCGAAAATTATCGCCAAAATGGATCGCCATGAAACCGATATTTTGGTCGGAACGCAAATTATAGCCAAAGGGCACCATTTTCCGGATTTAACGCTCGTTGGTATTGTTGATGCCGATTTAGGGCTGATGAGCAGTGATTTGCGTGCTTCGGAGCAAACATATCAACTTTTATCGCAGGTGTCGGGGCGTGCCGGCCGAGGAGATAAAAAAGGCGAGGTATATGTACAAACACTGCATCCCGACAATAATGTCTTAAAAGCATTGCTTGATAATGATCGCTCGGAGTTTATGGAGTTAGAAAAAAACAGCAGGCGCTTATTGCACTATCCGCCGTACGGCAAATTAGCCGCATTGATTATATCGGGAACCAACCAACAGCAGGTTGCGCAAACTGCCGCCGTATTCGGTAAAACAGCGCCGTCAACCGACTTTATTTCCGTTCTGGGACCGGCACCGGCGCCGTTATATTTGTTGCGCGATAAATATCGTTATCGCCTAATGATTAAAACAGCCAAAAACATAAATATTCAAAATGTCTTGCGCGAATGGGTAAAAATGGTGCGTATTCCATCAAACGTTAAGGTGGAAATTGATATAGATCCGTATTCTTTCAATTAGGGTTTTTACCGGTTGAAAATAAAGGTGCCGATTAACAGTAAAAGCGTGGCAAAAAACACCCAGTCTATTTTAACGACAATATTATTATTGCCTTGAATGTTAATATATCCTAAAGGTTGAGTTTTGTTAATTTTGCTATCATGGTTAATATTAAGATAGTTATCATTAGTGGGAGCCGTTTTCATCAAAATCTCCCGTATACGAGCTTCGATATCCATTAGTATTAGTCCAAAAGATTAATTTACTTTTTTAATTTCGTCATAAATCTCGATAAAATCATTGACTTTAGAAACAGCAGTATCCATAGATTCATTGCAAATTTTGGTATAAATCAACTTAATCAGTTCCGCCTTATCATGCGGGGACAATGTTGCTTTACGACTGTTAAGCCAAATTTCTATTTTTTCGATGATTAAACTGAGTATATCCACATTTATGGAGGCGGCGGCAGAAGTATTCAGATGCAAAGGTAAATCTGTTAGCTCTTGTTCATCAATGCGAAGTATTTGAGCCAATTTGTGGCGTTCAACTTCACCTAAACGGCGTGGAGAGCCGTTTTTGATGAATTGCTGGATATAGGCAATATTTTTGCCGATAGCTAAAGACACCTGTGCATAATTCAGGCCGCGTTCATTAATAAGGCGAGCTATTTTTTTTCTGATTTCTTCTGTATTTTCCATATTTTATCCTCCAACGATTTCATTATATAATAATAATCTTAAAAGTAAAATGATATTTTACTTATTGACAATATTATATATTTCTTATAACTTCTTTGTCAAGGAGGGAAAAATGAAAATAAAATATGCCATAAGCAAAGCAGAAGCAAAACGTAAAGGATATGAAAAACACAGTTCGGGAACATATTTAAGAAAAAGTGTTTTAGACAAGTATTATGAAGGAGGATATCTGGATTTGCCAAACAGTCGCTACAGTTCCGAAGAACGTAAAAATGCCGGTGAGATGTTGGCGCATGATTATTTTTTGGCTCATTATAATAATGTGAAATCACCGATTTTATATGTTAATATTATTCCGACCACCGGAGATAACGGACAAGATGCTTCTTTATTTTATCAAGAGCGTTATCTGAAGGCCGTTAAAAGTATTCCGCACGAGTTTTGGCCGTATGTTCGTACGGTTTGTGTCGAAGATAAAGAATTGACGGGTGAGCAAAATTATCCTAAGCAAAGTCTTAGAAATAAGAATTCGATTTACTATCAAAAAATGCTCTTAAACCTCGGATTAGACAGGCTTTTAGATTTTTATGCAAAAAAAATTAAAAAAAAGTCTTGACATTAAGTGACTTGTATGATAATAAAATTATTAGAGTGAATAATTGTCATAATAAAAAACTAATAAAGAGGTTGAGCAGTCAGCCTCTTTTTTTATTGAAAGGAGTGAAAATGTTAAAAGCTGTGGCTGACCGAATTATTGTAAAATTAGATGCCGCAACACAATCATCTCTGATTATTGCCGATTCATCCGTTGATGTCCGCAATTGCGGCGTTGTTCAAAGTGTCGGCGATAAAGTGAGAACAATAAAAAAAGGAAATCATATTGTTTTTCATTTATTTGACGAATTACCGCTGCCGGAAGACGGTCTGGTGGTTATCAGAGAAAAAAGTGTTCTGGGCATTTATACTGATGAAACAAACTGATTTTTTAAGGAGATATATATGCAAAAAGATATTAAACAACGTAAAGAACTTCGTGATAAGTGGCAACAAAAAATTGTCACTTCCGAAAAGAAATATGCTCAATATTATGAGCTGATAAGCGAAATTCGCGGATATTATCGTAACGAACGGCGTAAAAATAAACAAAACATATTTTGGGCTTCAGTGGAAACGTTGAAGCCTTTTTTATACTTCAAACAACCGTTGCCGTTTATTGTACGCCGGCACAAAACATCTGACGATATCGAATCGATAGCCGTAAAAATTTTGGAACGCGCGCTGACTTGGGATATGAAACAATTTGACTTTGATAGTGTTGTTAAATATGCACGCAATGATTTTTTGTTGTCAGGCATGGGAGTTTTGTGGGAACAGTATTGTCCGACTTTTCGTTATTTAGGTTCCGAAATGCTTAAAAGTAATGAGCAAGTCAATACCGTTTATGTTTCGCCGCTGACTTTTATTACGGATACCGAAAATGTCAATGTATGGGAAGATGTCGAATGGATTGCTCGTAAAGGATGCTTAAGTCTGCGGGAATTAGCCGATCAATTTAATCCGGAAATTGCCGATTATTTGTACGGTCATTTCGGTGACGCTTTTTGTGCAACCGTATATGAAATTTGGGATAAACCGACTAAAAGTATTTATTATTTGTGTCCGGAATATCCGTATGACTTTTTAGATGTGTATGATGATACATTGCATTTAAGCGGTTTTTTCCCTTGTCCGAAACCGATTATGGCAACTCAGACCAATGACGGTATTATTCCGGTGCCCGATTATGTCGAGATTAAAAGTTTACTCGATGAGTTGGATGGTGTGAATAATCGTATGCGCTTAACAATGCAGGCTCTAAAGGTCTCGGGGTGCTATGATAACGGTTTTCCGGAGCTAGCCAATATTTTAGATAAAGATGTAACGCTGATATCTATAAGTGATTTTGATAAACTCAAAGATGCCGGCGGCTTGCGCGGTATTATTGATTTTGCACCGATTGAACAGTATATAGGCGCATTGCGTGCGTTGGCCGAACGCAGACAGGTATTGATTAATTCGATTTACGAAATTACCGGTGTTTCTGATATTATGCGCGGTTCTTCAAATATGCGCGAAACGGCAACGGCCGTAACTCAGAAAACCAATTTCGGAACACTAAGAAATCAAGACAGGCAAAATGATATGCAACGCTTTTTGAAAGATTTGTTGCGTATTAAAGCCGAAATTATTTGCGAGCAGTTTTCACCGGAATTTTTAGCCGAATTTTTAACGCTTGAAGAACGTCGTGACATGGCAAAAGTTATTGCTGCCGTCAAGCTTTTAAAAACCGATAAGCTGCGCGACATGACAATCGATTTGGAAACCGACGGTTGTTATAATCAAGATGCTGAAGAGGAAAAAATTTTGAAAGTTTTACAAAATATCAATGAGATGATTACTCTTGCTTTCGGAATTGTATCTAAGCAGCCGGCATTATTGCCATTGTATAAGCAAATGATTGAGAGCGCCGTTGCTACAATGCCTAATGCAAGACAATTTGATGCGGTGATGGACGAGGCTTTTGATAAGATTTCAATTGAGCTTAATAAACCTGATGAGCCGTTAAATTCTCAACCTGACGAAATGCTGGAAATTCAAAAACAGAAAAATGCTCAGGATTATGCCATCAAAAAAGAACAAAATGAACTTAAACGCGAAGAGCTTAATTTGAAAAAAGCTGTCGCGATTGCTGACCATAACTGATATAAGGAGAAAAAATATGCCTTTTGATTCACAAGGAAATTTTACCAGAGTCCATAACTGGGAGGATGACAGACAAAATGATATTGAAATCGTTTCGTCTCGTCATGATGAAGAAGATGATAACTTCGCCAACGGCCTGAGCAACTGCATGCTCAAAGACGGACGCTGCACAATGACCGGCGATTTGAATATGGGAAATTATCAAATTACCAATGTTGCCAACGGTTCAGCCGATACCGATGCGGTTAATCGTTCGCAACTCAATGGGATAGATAATTCTTCTGTACATAAAACCGGTGATGAAACTATATCCGGAAATAAGACATTGACAGGTACAACAACAGTAGCAGCCGCAAATATTACGACCGCAACGGTAACGACCGCAACGGTGACGACAACCTTAAATATTCCCGGCGGTAAAATTTGGATTGCCTGACAGGTGTAATATGAAAAAAATATGGAGATTTATCATGAGTATTTTAGCTAAGAAATTGCATATATTGAAAGACGGCGGTCCGGAAGAAACCGCCGTTATTTATACCACGACCTCGGAGTGTCCGGAACCTAATTTAAAAGTGTCTGTCGACGGCGCGAACGGTTATGTCAAATTAGGTGCGGTTAATCATCAATATGCGACAAGCGGTCGGGTACATCGTAACAGTGATAACAGCGATTATGCGATTTTAAAATTGAATGCGGTATCTGATTTTCCGCTTGAATGGGGAAAATTTAAAAAGTTTGCCTGCGCATTGACCTCTAATGAAGCGCGTACGGATTATATGTATGGTTGGTCTTTACATTTTGAAAACGGAACATTACCAATTCCCGTCGGATATAAGGCTGCCGGTTCAAGTGTATCGTGGAGTGCCGATAATTATGAGGCGGTAACCAAAGACAGTCTAAACTGTTGTTGGTACAATAAACAGGTAACGCCGAATAAATGGGTGAATGCGACGGCGATAGATGACAGTAATTTTTTGGAATGGTTGAAAAGCGACAATACCAATTTAGGCAATATTTCAAAATCAACCGCAACCGCATGGGGATGGCCGGAACAGGGTGGCGAACCGAGTGTTTATACTTCTGCCTTTACGGCAACGGTTTCGAACGGTGTGCTAACCATCAAAAAGAACGGTAACGTGTTTAAAACTTATAATGTATATGTGTAAAAGGAGAAAAATAAATGAGCGGATTAATAACGGGAAATGTAATAACGGTAAGACAAGGCGACAGTTTTACCATTAATATCGCGGTAAGAAAAAATTGTAAACCGGTAGATTTAACCGGCGCAACACTTTTAATGCAAGTGCGTGACAGTCATAATAATGTGATGTTTTCGCTGTCAGGTACTGCCGTTGATGTTGTTAACGGTAAGATGGCATTGTTGTTGATGCCGGCGCAGACGAATATTGCCGTCGGTGATTATTTAACCGATATTCAGCTGACAACGGCAGATGGCAGTGTCAATACTATTTTTCCGGCAAATGTTAATCAAGTCGGAACATTTCGCATTACACAGCAAGTAACGCGGCAAGGGGCTTAGTTTTAAGCCCCTTTTTCATAAGGAAAGGAAACAGAATGATTAGGATAGATAATAATGATACGGCGCTCAGCATCGATATATCATCCGGAGGAGATGTCTGCGGTATTTTAAAAACTGATGAAACACTCGATGTTACAATCGGTGAAGGCGCAATAATGCAGGCATTATCGGTTGTCAATTATATCAAATCAGGTGAAGCGGAAATTGAACAAGCGGTTGAGAGCGGCATAATGGTATTTAATGAGCATGCAGCCGCGAAAATAGATGATTTTGATGATAATTACATCGCTAAAAAAACTTTGATGGATGAGGAAGTGCAAAAAGCCAGAGATTGGGCCGTCAAAACAGACGGTAAAGTTGAGGGTGAAGATTACAGTGCCAAGTATTATGCTCAAGAGGCTATCGCAATTTTAGAAAATAAGGCTAATGTCGATTTAAGTAATTTAAGCGCAATAGGAGAAGCAAAATTTGATACGGCAGGGGCCGCAACAACAGCGGAAATTAATGCCAAAAATTATGCGGACGGATTGGCTGTTAATTATGCAACGGCGGCGCAGGGCGCTAAAGCTGATACGGCGATTCAGCCGGCGGATTTATCTACCGTAGCAACAACCGGCAGTTATAATGACTTAAGCGGAACGCCGGCATTATCTACCGTAGCAACAACCGGCAGTTATAATGATTTGAGTAACACGCCTGATTTGACGGATTATGCGTTAGATGCAGACGTTGTACATAAAACAGGTCCAGAAACTATTACTGGTTTAAAAATAATAAAAATGAATGGAGATTCTATACAATTATCTACGCCGAATATAACAGATTCTTCAACATTAGGATATTGTGGTATCGCCTGTTATGGGAATGATTCTTCTTTACAATTGGGAGCAATAGAATTTTATAAGAACCCATTAAATCAGGAAATTATATTGCGTGCATATAATCGAAATAATCCGAATGATAATTATAAAGAAGCGTTATTACATTTGGTCTGTAATAATAATGGTGCTCCTTATGCAACAGTTCCAGCAAGTGATGTTAATGGTTCGATTGTAACAACTGTTAATAAATCTAAAGCAGCTAACGGTTATTTTCGACTAGGCAATGGATTAATTATACAATGGGGACACGTTGCAGCAGCTAGTGGTGAAACTAAAACTGTAACTTTTCCTACTGCATTTTCAAATACTAACTATTATGTTCATAGCAATATTAACCGTTCTGGCTCAACGGGTAGCGGTTGGGGATACGTAACAAGTAAAACAACTACAAACTGTAAATTAACAACAAGTTCAGACGCTTGCGATTGGTTAGCTATAGGTTATTAAGGAGAGAGTGATGTATGAAAATTGGAAAATATTAAAATCTGAAGCAGATGAGAAAGCCGAAGAATACAGCCAAGTTGCTGAATGGTGCAACGAAGGTCAGGAGTATCACATTGAAGATGATGGAACTTATTACAAAGTTGTTAAAAATCCCGAACCGACAGAAGAAGATATTAAACAAGCTCGGATTAATGAACTAAAACAGCTTTTAGCCGATACGGACTATGTGGTTATCAAAATAGCCGAAGGCAGTGCCACAAAAGAAGATTATGCCGATGTAATAGAACAACGTAAAGCTTGGCGAGAAGAAATAAGGGTGTCGGAAGATGGTTGAAACGTCAGAAATTGAAGTCATTGTTGATGCTTGTAATTTAAGTGTCAGTATATGTTCATCCGCTGCACTGGACTGCCATGCGGCTATTCAGTTTATTGAATCCGGTCGCCGTGAAATCGACAATTATGTAGCGGAAAATATTTTGCCGCGATTACAACAGAAGGCGGATAAAATCAAAAAGGAGGGCTAGTATGGATTGGGGGTTATTGAGCGGATGCACGTCGCTGGTTGGTCTGGTTGCGGCGATGGTGCGCTTGGGGGAATGGAAAGCGCGGCAGGAGGTGCGGCTTGAAAATTTGGAAAAACGTTTGAATAACAGCGATGGTAAAATAGAAGCCATCGCTGTTTTGCAATCACAACAAAACTTAGTTTTAACCGAGATTAAAACGCGGTTGGAATTTTTAATCGAAAACAAAACAAGGAGGAAGAAAAGCGATGTCTGATTTGGATATTCTGGCTCGAACTTTATACGGCGAAGCCAGAGGCGAAGGGCAAGAAGGTATCGAAGCGGTGGCTTGCGTTATTATGAACCGCGTGCGGGCGCGTAAGTGGTTTACCGGTTATGTTATTAAAGAAGGTATCAAAATTCCGAGTGTTGAACAAACTTGTCTTAAACGGTATCAGTTCAGCTGTTGGAACAAATTTGATCCGAACCGTAAAATCATCAATCAGGTGACAGCGCATGACGCTGTGTTCCGGCAATGTTTGCTGATCGCTCAAAAAGCAATATCCGGTGAACTGCAAGATTTTACCAACGGGGCGCTTTACTATCATACGCGTGAAATCACGCCGGTTTGGGCTAAAAATAAATCGCCGTGCTATGAAGTTAAACATCATTTGTTTTATCGGGAAGTGTAGGTGGAAAATGGGAAATAAAAAATCAAAATATCATTTTTGGCGTTGGTTGATTTTGCAAATCGTCCGTGTACCGAAACTCTATATGTTGGCTTGGGGGGTGGTAATTTTGTTGATTATTGCTTGTTTGAAGGCGGATTTAATTGCGCTGTTGAGCGGGATACTGTCATGAAAATGTTGGCCGTGTGGGGTGTGAGTATCATGGTGGCACTGTTCATCGGATATATGTACGGTAAAAGTCGGGCGGAAACAAAAATTGTCGAAAAACAAGTGGAGGTTGTTAAGTATGTGGCACAAAAACGGGCAAAAATTCAGGCTCGGCCTAATGCTCGGCGTGATGAGCTGCTTGAGCTCATGCGCGCCGGCCGTTTGTGAGTGTGAAATAAATCCGGTATTTCCGTATGCCGGTGCACCGGTTGCAAATGAATTGCAAAATTTGAGTGCGACCGAATACCCATATTTGTGGGAGTGGATAGGTCGCTTGAATAAATTACGTATGGAATTGGAAAATTAAAAATATGGAGGAGTTATAAATGAAATCATTGAGAGGCTATCCGGCGACTTATTCGCCGGTCAGTTATGAAGATGTGGATATAGCACATCTGAATTATGAAGAAGAAAACGCGCCGAAAAATTATTTAGAACAGATACGCTATTTGCTGGAAGAAGGTAATGCTGTTACAACATTACCTTTAAATACAATAGGTGGTTATGTCGGTGGTGCGGTTATGGGTAAACTCGGCGAATTTGGTTCAAAATACGGCGGACAAGTTTTAGATTGGAGCCAAAACAAGTTCAGATCAAGTCTTAATAATCGTATGCAGGGTATTTTAACCGATACATCGGGACATTCGCTTAATATACCGGAAATAGCCGCCCGCCGTCAGCAAATCTACGATAACTTTGTATTTCAAAATGCCGATAAAGAAGTATTGGATTTTACACCTACTCGAAGACAATTAGAATCATATATTGCGCAAAGTAAATTTAATCCGAATAAGAATTATACTAAAGAGAAGGCAAAACAAGTTTTAAGAGAAAGGGTTTCAGAAACAAATTTAAATGTTTTTAATGATAATTTGAGCAATTTAGGAAATTCTGAATTAGGGATTAATCATTTCTTAAAAGAAGATAAAGATCCTTATGTAAGAACTGCCGCTCGTACTTATTTATATCCTGATTTAAAGTTTACAAAAGATGGAACGGATTATTATGTAAGAAAATATTTTAATAACAAGTCCAATAAAGCTTTTCAGGATATGTTTTTGGTAAGGGAAGGTAAAGCTTTCAATAAGTTACCAAGTAGCAATAACCATATAGCAAATAAATTAAAAGGGGCTCAAGACCTGTCCTTAGCCCCCGCGCTTAGAGCAATGACCACGACAGGTGCGTCTCCAAGTGATATAAATATAACACTTCAACCGGTGTTGTCAATAAAAAACTACCGAATGTATCTAATTTATATAACGAATTGACAGCAAAAACAGTGTATGAAAAAGGAAGAAGTTCGGCTGGGCGCCAACCAACGTCGCTACAGAATGAAAATTCTGCCGGCAGGATGCGTCTCTCTGACCTACAAACTTCTCCCTATTACAAGAATGTATTGTATGAAAATGCTGTTGTCAATAAAAAAACTACCGAATGTATCTACACTATATAACGAATTGACACCAACGCAGGTTGATTTGATGAATAATGTATTACGGCAAGGCTTAGGGCAGAGCGCCCATAAAAATCACCCAGTATAAGGTTAATGATATAACGAACAAATAACAGAAAGGAGGAAAAATGCCTAAAAAGAAAATAGCATCTTATTCGTTTACCGAGAGCTTGGATATGCTGAACAAACTTCAAAAGATGGCTATTGAAGAAGGCAATATCAATCTGGCACTCAAAGCCGAGGAACTTAAATGTAAAATTGCCTCAATGCAGGCGGAAGAAAAAAATAATTCAACTGAAAACTTAACCAAAATCTTAGTGGATTTCATTAACGATGAACAACATAATAGCGAAAATTCCGAAGATATTTGCTCCGCTGATCAAGACTAAAAAACGCTATAAGCTGTATTACGGCGGGCGAGGCGGCGGAAAATCGTATGCCTTTGCCGATAGTCTGCTTTTTTTGGGGCGTATGAAAAAACTGCGTATTGCCTGTATGCGTGAAGTTCAGGATAGTATCAAAGATTCCGTGCATAAGCTGTTAAGCGATCGGATAAGTTTTTATCAGCTGACCGATTATAAGGTTACCGAAACGCAGATTATCAATAAAATCACCGATACGACATTTATTTTTAAGGGCTTACAGGAACAAAATGCCGGTAATATCAAGTCGCTTGAAGGGATAGATATTGTCTGGTTGGAGGAGGCTCAGAAGATAAGCAAACTCAGTTGGGATGTGTTGAATCCGACTATTCGCAAAGCCGGTTCGGAAATTTGGATTTCAATGAATCGCGAAGCCGAAAATGATCCGATTTGGACAGCGGTCGGCGCTAATCCGGATGAACGGACATTGGTTGTTAAAGTTAACTATACCGATAATCCGTTTTGTCCCGAAGAACTAAAGTATATGGCCGAAAAATGCCGCCGTGAAAATCCGGAGGACTATGAACATATCTGGCTCGGAGCGCCGATGGCAACCGGTGATTATAAGCTGATGAACTATAAAGATGTGCGGCGGGCAATGGATGCAATTTTAATGGCAACGCAATCGCCGCTGATTATCGGAATAGATGTGGCACGTTTCGGCGATGACCATACGGTGTTTTGTTTCCGGCGCGGGCGATATTGCACCGGTTTTAAGAGCTTTGCACATTTGGATAATGTGGCGGTGGCAAATCAAGCCACTTTTTTTATACGCGAATATAAGCCGGCACGCGTGTTTGTTGATGCCGGCGGTGTCGGTGGCGGTGTCGTTGATATTTTAAATGATCGCGGTTTCAAAAAAATCGTGCGCCCGGTGATGTTTGGAGCCAAAGCTTTGCGTGACGATCGTTATCATAATCGTCGAGCCGAGATGTGGGATGAATTGCGGTTATGGCTGTCGGGTGAACAAGAAGTCTATCTGCCTAAAGATGAAAATTTGACGACGGAATTGTGTGCCGTCAATAAAAAGTATGACAGTGCCGGTCGTCTGCAGCTGGAAGAAAAAGATGAAATCAAAAAGCGGCTCGGACACTCGCCGGATACGGCAGATGCGCTAGCTTTAACATTTGCCGAGCCGGTGTATGAGCGTACTTCAAATTATTATGATGAGCTTCCCGAAAACAGTATCGAAAGTCTGTTCAGGGTAAAAAAGAGCAATTCTTCGTGGTGATAACAATATAAACGAAAGGGAAAGAAAAAATGAAATCATTGAGAGGCTATCCGGCTACTTATTCGCCGGTCAGTTATGAAGATGTGGATATAGCACACCTGAATTATGAAGAAGAAAACGCGCCGCGCAGTTATTTGGATCAAAATACGGCGGACAAGTTTTAGATTGGGGACAAAACAAGTTAGGAACAATGATGAATAATCGTATGCAAGGTATTTTAACCGATACATCGGGGCATTCGCTTAATATACCGGAAATAGCCGCTCGCCGCCAGCAAATCTACGATAATTTTGTATTCCAAAACGCCGATAAAGAAGTATTGGATTTTACACCGATTATTACAAGATATAAAGGCGGTGATGATGTGGCTGTGGCGAAAAGTATTCGACGTAATATGGTAAAGGAAAATCCAAATTTTCAGAGGCGTAAAGATGAGAATGGTAATTACGACTATGAGCATTTTATAAAAGATCCGACACGGGCAGAATATTTAAGAACTTTACCATTAACATATAAGAATCCGGATAAAATTGTTCCAGGGATGCATAATAATGAACCTAGAGAATATCTACTTAAACGTTATTATAATACAGAAAACGGGCAGAATGTTTATGATATGAATATCAAAACTAACGGTGCGTTAATTAATAAAATAGCAAGAGAGGGAAGAAAAGGACAGCATGAATTTGAAAAAGTAATGCGTCAGGCACCCCAAGCATCTGAAGCCGACCTCGGGTTGAGTCAAACTGGGAATGCTCCATCCTCAACGCTTCGAGTTAATGATAATATATCACCTAATAAGATTATTGTCAATAAAAAACTACCGAATGTATCTAATTTGTATAACGAATTGACACCAACGCAGGTTGATTTGATGAATAATGCACTGCGGCAGGGGTTAGGGCAGAGCACCCATAAAAATCACCCAGTATAAGGCTAATGACATAACAAAACATAGGAAATAAAAAATGAGTAATTTTACAAAGCAATTCGCGGAAGAGGTGCCTCTTCCGGACGGATCTGTCGCATCTTCGGTCGCGGATGTCGATAAGTATTTGAAAGCTACCGGTTTGGCGCTTTCAAGCGACTATTCACCCGAATATATGCAAAATATTCGGTATCAAAATGATAAAGCTCGGCGAGAAGCGATTTTTGCCGAGTTTCTTTATAACTATAAAAGGATGATTTGGAAATGAATGATTTAAGAAAAGAAATCGAACATCAGTTTAAAGCTCATGGCTTACTGACCGAGGATAAAGCTGATGTAATCATCCCTGAAGAAGGCGACAATGTCGTCACGGTTGTCGAGGAAAATGCCGATACGGAAAATCCGACCGAAACCGTGGCGATTATTATTGCACCGAAGGGATATACTGAAAAATTCGCTGATGATTTTAAGAACCTGCCGCAAGAATGGCAGGTTTTTTTAAGCGAACGCGAAGCAAGTACCGATGCCAAGCTTAACGATTATGCGGAAAAACTGCAAAATTATCAGAGTTTGGATGAGCTGTTTGAACAAAATAAACAGCGCCTGAAAAATTTGGGTATCGAAAAAATGCAGGATTGGCTCACCGGTTTGGCTTGGCTCGATAAGCAAATCGAAGAACATCCGGCCAAAACGCTTCAGGCTATTGCCGCAATATACGGTGTAAAGGCTGAGTTTCCGCAAATCAGAAACAAACAGCCCGAACCCGAAGTCGTGGCGCGCTTGTGCCAATTAGAGCATCAATATCGCGATTTGACATCGTATTTGCAAAATCAAGACAAACAAAGACTTGCTGATTTAATTCGTATGTTCGGTCGACAAACCGACCAAAGCGGCAATTTGCTGCACCCTTATTTTGACGAAGTCAAACAACAGGTCTTTGCTCTGTTGAACAGCGGAGCGGCGGCGGATATCGAACAGGCGTACGAAAACGCTTTGTGGCTTAATCCGTCAACTCGTGCCAGATTGGTACAAAAAACAATCAATGCACAAACCGCTGAGGCCGAAAAGGCTAAAAAAGCTGCTTTTGCCCCGAAAGGCAAAGCCGAAAAAACTGAGCGTCCGTTAACCTTGCGCGAGGAAATTGCCAAGAATATGGCCGCTTTAATGGATTAACTTTTTTATAAAGGAATAAATTTATGAGTAGAGATTTTAATGATGTATTTACATTAACTTTGGAAAACAGATCCGGTCAGTTACATGATACCGTATCTAAAAATAACGCTTTGTTAAGCCGTTTGAAAGAAAAGGGCAAAATGCGCTCTATCTCCGGCGGTACCAAAATTTTGGAAGAGTTGGAGTACGGCGAAGGCGATATGGTTTGGTATTCAGGATACGATACCATTCAATATCAGCCGAAACAGCTGTTCACTGCTGCCGAATATGCACTTAAACTTTGCGCCGTTCCGGTAGCCATTTCCGGCGAAGAATTGTTGCAAAACAGCGGTCCGGAACAGAAAATGGATTTATTGGAAAAACGTATCAGCAACGCCGAAAAAACCATGATGAACAAAATGTCGGCCGCTATTTACGGCGACGGTACCGGCTCTTCGGGTAAAGAAATCGGCGGTTTGGCTTTGTTGGTGGCCGATGATCCGACATCAGGTACCGTCGGCGGTATCAACCGTGCGACTACCGGTAACGAATTTTGGCGCAACCAATCGGTCAGTGCCGAAATTACCAAAGACAATATTACACAGTTAATGAGTAATTTATACTACAAATGTTGTCGCGGCAACGATAAACCGGATTTAATCGTTTGTAACGATGCTTTGTATGCCCTTTATGATTCGACTTTAATGGGGTTACAACGCTTTTCCGATCCTAAAGTTGCCGATGCCGGCTTTATCAGCTTGCGTTTTAAGGGTGCCGATATGATTTATGACGGCGGTCAGGGCGGTTATTGTCCGGAAAATCATATGTACTTCCTTAATACCGATTATCTCTATCTGCGTACCCACAAAGACAGAGATATGCGCGTTATCGGCGGTGATCGTATGGCCGTTAATCAAGATGCTTTATACCGTATTATCGGTTGGGCCGGTAATATGACAATGAGTAATGCCGCATTGCAAGGTGTTTTGATTAATACGGCAGAAGCTTCTTCTGCCGACAGTAACTCATAAGCTATCTGTCTGGAATAACAAAAAGAAAAGCGGTTTTTACCGCTTTTCTTTTTGTTTATACAATATGTTATTTAATTAAACTAATCTTTTACTGAAAGGAATGCAACATGGATTTCGATTTTGCATTATTTAAACAAATTATCGATACACCGACCGCTGATGATAAAAATGTGGCCGCTCGATTTTATGATAAGGCCGTTAAAACCTCGGAGGTTGCCGCGAACGGCTTGCCGGTTTTTAAAAATGTTACTTATGTGGAAATTCGCCTTAAGGATAATTCAACCGAAGTTTTTAATCAACCGGCATCGGCTGAGAAAATTCGCCGATTTCCGCGTGAATATGCGCTTTATAAAATGTCTAAAGAACAAATTAAAAACGGCACGCCTTTGGAACAGTTTGCTTTTATGACGGCAGCTGAAGTAGCAACCTGCAAAAGTCGCGGTGTGTTTACAGTGGAAGCATTAGCCGGCCTGTCTACTGAAAAAGTCAAAGATTTGGGGTTGCAAAATGAATATGAATTGGCGCGTATTTTCTTAAACAATGCCAAAAACAACAGTGCCGTTGCCGCTTTCGCACATCGTGAAGAAGCATATAAGCAGCGTATTGAAGCCTTGCAGGAACGGATAAATGTTCTGCAAAGTGCTTTGGATGTACAACAAAGCAAAAAGAAACGCCTTAAAAAAGGAGATAAAGATGAAAACAATTCTTGATATATGTCGTGAAGTTGCCGATTTGGCAGCCGTTAAACGCCCGAATGATTTATTTAACGGTAACAGCCAGTCGGAAAGCATTTTTTTAAGCGTAGCTAAGTCGGCACTGGACAGTATGTTGCGTTACGGAGATTGGCAAGAGCTGACAAAAGAAGGTTGTCTGATTACCGTAACCGGCAAAAACTCGTATCCGATACATGAATTTGCGCCTGACTTTTATTGTCTGTTGAATAATACCATTTTTATCAAAGACAGTCATGAGCGCGTGATCGGCTCCATTACACCTGAACAGTGGATGCGTGAAAAGTACTTTTATAATGCCGGTACAGATGTCAAATTTGTAATTCAAAACGGGCGTTTTGTGTTTTTGGAAGAGCCGGTGTGCGGGCTTAAAATTGTGTTTCAATACCGCTCAAACAATATTGTTTGGGATTTTAACACGTTTGAAGAAAAAAATGTTTTAACCGCCAATACCGATGTGCCTATATTTGATGAATATCTGGTTAAGTTAAATATTCTTTGGCGTTGGCTTAAGCGCAGCGGTTTGGATTATACCGAAGAATTTAATGAATACGAGCGCGAAGTCAAAAAACGTTTCGGTTCCGGTTTGGCGACGCGTGATATTCACTTAGCCTGCAGTTCGGAATTGGAAGGAGGTGTTATCATCAATGCAGTCAAGATTAACAGCGAGACGAAATAAATCGTTAAGTTATACTTTAATATCACCAATTAAAGGATTGAATGTGCGTGATAGTTTGACCGATATGGATGCTGATTGTGCCATAACGATGGATAATTATATTCCGCTTGATACCAAGGTTGCATTGCGTAAAGGTTATAGGTTGTATGCCGCGTTTGAAAATGATGTTTCGACACTGGCCACATATAATGCCGGTACGCAATCGCGTTTTCTGGCAGTTTCGGGGCATAAGTTCTGGAATATCAGTTCCGGCGCGAATGTCAGTGCGTATGAAAATGTTACTCTAACGGAAGACCACTGTCAGACGGCGCAGTACAAAAACTATTTGTATTTTGTAAACGGCATTGATACACCGAAGGTTTATTATATTGATAATCAGAATGCCGAGCATTTGGAAAACTGGGGCTTTTCGGCTGATGGACTGGCGGCTTCTTCTATTGTCAATGTCAGTGTTTCAAAACAGCGTTTATGGTTTGTTGAAAAGGGAACATTGCGGGTTTGGTATCCGGAAAATGCCGGTAATATCTCCGGAACACTTGAATGTTTTGATTTAGCTTCGGTATGCCGTTTCGGCGGGCATCTGGTGGCGGTAGCTAACTGGACACAGGATGGCGGGCAGGGCATTGACGATTTAACGGTGTTTATCACTTCGGAAGGCGAAGCTTTGGTGTATTCCGGCTCGGATATCAATAGTGCCGAAAACTGGAAATTGCGCGGTTCGTTTAAAATAAGTCGACCTATCGGTTACAATTGTTTGGTGCCGTATCAGGGCGATGTGGTGGTTATTTCCGATGACGGTTATTTACCGCTGTCAAAAGCACTGCCGATAGATAAGGCCAATGCCTCGCAAATAGCTTTCAGCGATGCCATTCGCGGCCTTGTTTTGGACCGGACTTCGAAATATGCCGGCAAATATGGTTGGCAAGGCATTATTTACGGACGCGGCGGCTATGGGATTTTTAACGTGCCGGTAGCTAATCAGTTTGAACAGCACGTTATTAATGTCAATACCGGTGCGTGGTGCAGGTTTACCAATATCAGGTCACTGTGCTGGGGCGAATTTGAAAAACGGATGTACTTTGGGGCGGCTGACGGTGTGTATTTGTTTGATGAAGGGTATTCGGACAACGGCACACAAATTGTCGGTGTGATAGAACAAGCCTACAATAATTTTGGTACGGATACGCTCAAGAAAATCCAACTTCTTAATCCGCGGGTAAAATCGAGTTCGCGTTTTTCTTTAGTGATTTATACTAATATGGATATGGAATCACGCTCGATTGATTATGAAGAAACCATCGGAACAACCGGCAATACCAAATGGAATATTGCCAAATGGTCGAGCTTGGAACAGCCGTCCGGTGCCAAATGGGAGAATTCTGGCAGTACATTCATCCGCAGTCAGTGGATAGCCAATTCTTCGACCGGCTATAAGGCCAGTATTGTATTTAAGACCAAAACCAAAGGCAATATGATTGAATGGTATGAAACCGGTATTCGTTTTGAGACGGGGAGCGGCGTGTTATGAGCGGATATGTACAAATTTTGCCCGATGTATCGGACGATATCACCCGTTGGGTTTGTCGCGGCTTAAACAGTAATGAAGATTGGCTCGGCGAGCATATAACGTATGGTTTTGCCCTAAACGGTAAAATGATCGGCGGGTTGGTTTTTAATGATATCAGGCGCAAACATGACGTTTGGTGGACCATATACTGTGATGACAAGCGATGGTGTACGCGTCATGTTTTAAGAATGATGTTTGCGGCGGCATTTGTTGATATCGGGTGCCGCCGCATTAACGTTTTGGTGGAAACAGATAACCTTAAAAGCATAAATTTGGTTGAAAGACTGGGTTTTAAGCGAGAAGGCTTATTAAGAAAATACAGTGAAAACGGACATGATTGCTACATCTATGGTATGTTGAAACAAGAGTGTCCATGGTTAAAAGTGAAAGGAATAAAAAATGAGTAAATCTATCGGAAGAATGTTTAGTCCGGGTTCAACGAGTAACTACGGCTATGAAAATAACTATCAAAATTATCTCAGAAATTATAACACATACAACTACGATGAAGCCGCAAATAATATGGCGGCAACGGCACATAATATGAGCCAAAATTTAGATACAATGCCAAATTATCAATTTAATGTCGAAAGCGGCGATGCGGCGCGTCAGCGTGCCGAAAATGCTACATATCAGGCGTATGTTGATAAATTAACGCCGGTCTATCAGCAACAAACGGCCGACTTGAATAATTATCTGATTAATCAGGGAATACCGGTTGGCAGTGAGGCTTATAATCGTGCGATGCAAAATTTGCAGAATAATCAGAATGATGCGCTAAATCAGGCAGCATATCAAAGTGTCTTGAACGGACAAGATGCGTACGCGCAGGCATTTGCCGACAATCTGCGTGCGGCGCAATTTAATAACAATGCACGCCAAAGCTATATTGATCAAATTCGGACCTTACTCGGTAATTCGGTTTCGGGTTATGAGAATATGGCGAATTTGTACAATGTTCAAAACGGGGTTCAGGCACGACAAAGAGCAGATACCCAACAGGGAATGGATAATTTTAATTCGTTCTTGGGTTCGTTTATGTCCGGTCTGGGTAAAACGCTGATTTAATCATAAATATTAATCATAACAGGGCTGTCGGTAACGACAGCCCTTCATATTTGAAAAAGGAGAAGAAAATGACAGATTTTACAAAAGAATTATTGTTTGGTATGCGTCCGGTACGTCGAACAAACCCGAGACCTGGAGAAAGTAGTTGGTATTATTTGGATCCGCGCGGAGCTGATACTTTTGACAGTATGAAGCATATAGATGTTGAAAGTGAAACTTCGCCGAACCCGTATGCCGGAGAAATACAGAATTATCTGTATAAAAATGATCCGTATAACTATAAACAACTCTACGGTAACACCCCGCCGCCGGTGCAAAATAATCAGTTGACGATGAATACAACATCTGCATCGGGACAGCAAATACCATCAATAAATAATAATGATCCGAATTGTTATATTGAGTTTGATGGACACAATGTTGATTTATACAAATATGGTCAATTTGATGGTAACAGACTGCAAAATGGTCAATTACAAGATAATCTGGGAGGTCAATCTGGTGGAGATGACTATCAGAGTGGAATACATCAAGATGTGCCTAATAAAGGACCTATTCCGGAAGGTACTTACTATGCTAATCAAGATCAAAGGCAAAACATTACGGCATTTGATGCTATCGCAGGTATCATTGGACATGGAAAATGGCCAGGATCGCTACCAGCATGGGGAACTAAACGTGTTTGGTTGCGTCCGGATGCTAATACCAATACTTATAATCGTTCTGGTTTTACAATTCATGGAGGCTTAACTAAAGGCTCTGCCGGATGCATTGATATTCCGTGGCAGACAGGCAGATTAAGTGATTATCTGGATGATTGTCAAGATTCTGTGCCAGTATATGTTAAGTATCCTAAGGACTGGTAATTATTAAGCGAAAAAGGCAAGAATTTTTCTTGCCTTTTTTATTTTATTGTTATAATTTTATCATAAATACAACTTTTAGGATAATGTAATGCTCGGAGAAAAAATAAAGCAAAGTATATCAGAAACATTTAAGCTTCTTTATAAGTTCAAGTGGTATATCGCTTCGTATTTAATATATTTTATAATCAACATCTGTTCGTTATTTAATATTCCGGCGGAAGACGATAAAGTATTCCATACGGAAACAGCTTCACAACTTTGGTCGTATACCAATCAAAAGGTTTATATAGGTAGCTTAAAGCTTGAAATCTTAATTCTAATTTTGCTTTTTTTCATTGGTACAAGTAATATGCGTAACCATCCGTTATTGGCAAAAACTATATTTTTGTCTCCTTGGATGTATATGATAATATGCTTGGTAATGTTGTTTTAAAATGTTAAACAAAATAGCTCTATAATATGGCGAATTTGTACAATGTACAAAACGGGGTTCAGGCACGACAAAGAGCAGACACCCAACAGGGAATGGATAATTTTAATTCGTTTTTGGGTTCGTTTATGTCCGGTCTGGGCAAAACGCTGATTTAATCTTAACAGGGCTGTCGGTAACGACAGCCCTTAATATTTAGAAAGGAGTTAAAAAATGAATATTTGGAAAAAATATAAATCACCGTTAGGTTATGAAACGGGGGACAATAAAATAGATACGTTTGGGGTTGACCATAGTCAGTTTTCAC
>JAGBLF010000014.1 GCA_017635595.1 Alphaproteobacteria bacterium | reverse complement strand
TCTTTTTCTTCTTTTTCTTTCTTTTCACGAGCTAAACGCCTTTTTAGGTCGCTTAATTCATCTTCGGCTTTCCATCTGCGTTGTTCTTCTTCAAATCTTTTATTTTGTTCGTGCAACATCTGCATTGCCAAGATTACAGCTAAAGCGGACATAGTTACCTCCATAATTGTTATATAAACAGTATAACAAAAATGATTTTTTTGTCAATAATAAAAAATTATTGACATATTTTTCATTAGTTGATTGGTGAATAAATTCTATTCGTATCTTAAAGCATTAATCGGGTTTAATAATGAGGCTTTATAGGCCGGGAAAAAGCCGAATAACAAGCCGACAATACCCGAAAAGCTGAAAGGCAGTAACACATAGAATGTCGATAATACGGCGGTAATTGATGTTATTTTCGGTAAAATATAAACTCCGAAAATGCCGAACGCTACGCCGATTAAACCGCCTATAAGCGATAAAATAAGAGCTTCCATCAAAAATTGCAGGCGGATATCCCAACTTTTGGCGCCGATAGCCATACGAATACCGATTTCACGCGTACGCTCGGTAACCGAAACCAACATAATATTCATAATACCGATACCGCCGACAACCAGAGAAATAGAGGCGATAAAGCCTAAAAACACCGTCATCATCTGGGATGAGCTTTGCATCATTTCCATAAACTGGGTAAAGTTCATAATGGTAAAGTCATCTTCTTTATTTAAGCCTAAATTATGACGTTGGCGTAACAAAGCCGAGATTTCGTCCTGTGAAGTATAAGTATCTTTAGCGGTTCTGGCCTGCAACATCAGCATATTTACCATATCCGGAAATTGCGAACCGGAAACTTTTTTTTGTACCGTTGAAAGCGGCAGATAAATCATATCATCCTGATCTTGTCCCGGACCACTCTGACCGCGGGCGGTGAGGGTGCCGATAACCGTAAACGGAATACCTTTGACACGGATTGTTTTGTTTAACGGATCAATATCTCCGAACAATTCCTGTGCGACGGTTTGTCCCAAAATGGCAACTTTACCGGCATTTTTAATATCTGTTTCCGAAAAGAAACGGCCGTAGGCCAACTCCCATTCTTTAATTTCAAAATAGCGGTTATCGGTGCCGATAATATTGGTTGCCCAGTTGGTATTGCCGTAGACCAGTTGTCCGCTGTCATTAACGACCGGTACCGCCAGATAAATAGCGGCAATTTTTTCCTGAATGGCATCGGCATCACCATTTTTTAATGTCGGTTGCGAACCGCGTCCCATACGTGCACCGCCCGAAGTTGAAGAACCTGAGCGGATCATAATCAAATTGGTGCCCATACTGCGCATTTCATTTTCAATAGATATTTGCGTACCGTTACCGATAGAAAGTAAAATAATGACGGCCGCCACACCGATAATAATACCCAAACTGGTTAATACCGAACGCATTTTATTGGCTTCGATGGCGCGGAGGGCAATTTTTAATATGGTTTTTAATTCAATCATTATTTTACTCTTTGTTTGTTTATTGTATCGGAATGAATTTCACCGTCGACGATTTTGATAATGCGTTTGGCATACAAAGCAATATCTTCTTCGTGTGTAACCAAAATAATGGTGCGTTTGAAATCTTGATTCAACTTTGTAAACAGGTTCATAATTTCAACACTCATTTTGGTATCCAAATTACCGGTCGGTTCGTCGGCAAAGATGATAGGCGCCTCGTTGACAATGGCGCGGGCAATGGCTACACGTTGCTGCTGACCGCCTGATAGTTGGTTCGGCATATGATACAAGCGTTCGCCTAAACCAACATCGGATAGGGCTTGTTTAGCTTTTTTTAAGCGTATATTATCATCAACACCGGCATAAATCATCGGTAATTCGACGTTTTCAAGTGCCGTCGTTCGGGATAACAGATTAAACCCCTGAAATACAAAGCCGATTTTTTTATTGCGCAAAACGGCTAACTCGTCAGCCTTCAAATTTTCGACATTAGCCCCGTCGAGCAAATATTGTCCGCTGGTCGGCGTATCCAAACAGCCTAAAATATTCATTAAAGTTGATTTTCCGGAGCCGGAAGGTCCCATAATGGCGACAAATTCGCCGGCTTCAATGGTCAAATCAATACCTTTTAAAATCTCTAAGTCAAACCCGTCCAACGGATAGCTTTTATGAATGTTTTTCAGTTGAATCAGCGGTTTCATCAGCGCGGCATCCTCATTCTCATAGCGCGTTCTTTATCCGCAGCACCGGTTTTGGAAATAATGACTTCATCGCCGGCCTTTAATTCGGCTGATTTAATTTCGGTATTGTTTTCATCACTGACACCGATGGTAACGGAAATACGTTCCGGTTCACCCTTACGCAAAATCCATAAGCCGCGGTCTTGGTAACGTTTGGTGTTATCCATATAAAAACGTAAGGCTTGATTTGGCGCCAATAATACATTTTTTTCTTCGGCGGTGATGATTTCCACGTTGGCGGTCATTCCCGGTTTGAGTTTTAAATTCGAATTGTCAATTTCAATAACGACCGTGTAGGTTACAACGTTAGAGGTTGAAACGGCTTCGTTGCGGACCTGAACAACTTTGCCGTAAAAAAATTCATCGGCATAGCTGTCAACCGTAAAACGTGCGGTCTGGCCGTCTTTGACTTTGGCAATATCCGCCTCGACCACCGAGGCTTCGATTTGCATTTTGGTTAAATCTTCGGCAACCGAGAATAATTCCGGGGTTGAAAAGCTGGCAGCAACCGTTTGACCGACTTCAACAGCTTTAGAAATCACAATACCGTTAACCGGCGATTTTATCTCGGTATACGAAAGTTCGGTTAAAGCGGAATTTAAGGCAGCCTCAGCCTGTTTAACCTGCGCTTGTTCCAAAGCAAGTTGGGCGACGGCATTATCATAATCACGCTCGGCGGCTTCCAAATCTTTAACGGCCGAATATTTGGAAGCATTTAATTTTGAAATTCGATCTAAGGCTTTTTTGTAATATTTGATATTGTTTTCCACCACATTAACCTGTGCTTTGGCAATTTCTAAAGCGGCTTCACGCTGGGCAACGTTGGCTTTGGCGTTATCCTGATCAATTAAGGCTAAAAGTTGTCCTTCTTTAACTTCGGAGTTATAATCAACATAAATCTCGGCAATTCGACCGGATGCCTGCGTGCCGATAGAAACCGTTGACAACGGATTAATCGTACCCGATGCGGTAATACTCTCGGTAATGTTTCCGAGGGTAAGCGGGTGCGTTTTATACATTTGTGCGGCAGAGTGAGAGTATATTTTTTTTATGCCGAATATTATACAAAGGAGTATGATAACACCGATAATGGTATTTTTAGCAGTCAAATATTTTTGTAAGTTTTTTATTTCCATAAGATAGCCTTTCACTGTAATTCAAAGGTATTATATAAAAAAAATAAGTAAAGTCATTATTTTTTTGCAAAAAAATAATAAAAACAAGTATGTATAAAGTATGTTTTGACTAATTTATAAAAAAAACTTTATTTTTTTGAATATTTGATATATATATGCAAAAAGTTTGAATTTATAAGGAATAACTTTTTGAAAAAAAATAAGTATAAATTTAAAAAACCTAAAGTGATATATACCGAAAAGAAACCTTTTTTGGCCGATAAAGAAATAATTTTTCGCAGCGGCGGCAGAGCGAAAGTTTTTAATATTTCGCATAACCTTCAGGTGTTTTTCCTGATACTTATGGCGGGGATATTTTGTTGGTCGGGATATAATTATTATTACTATCACAAATCATCAAAAATTATTCATCGCAAAGATAAAGAACTCGGCAAAACCCGAGATGCTTATGCTGAGCTTATTTCCGATGTAACGGCTTTACAGAATAACTTAAAAGATGTGGTCGCATCGGTAGAAGAAGCCGGTAACGGCTTAAATGAATTGAATGCCTATAAAGCAAAAGCTTCGGTTGTTGAAGATAAAATGAAACAGATTGCCGATACGCAAAACTGGCTTAATACCGACAAAATTGAGGATAAAATTACCAAAAAAGAAGCCCTTATCCAAAAAGATATGGTTATGGAAGAAAATTATGTGTTGCGCTCGAAAATTGGCGATTTGGGCAACAAACTTGAAGATTTGCAACAAACGGTTAAAGGTTTGGAAAATGCCGAAATCGCAATTTTGGATAAAATCGAAAAGTTATCCGGTAAAGAAATTGATGATATCAAGGCAACATTATCGACCATCAATAAGACTTTGAAAGTTCAAAAACAATATTTTAATCCGCTGTCTAATGTTAAAGAAGGACAGGGTGGTATTTATGAACCGATTGAAGGAACACAAATCAATCCGGAACTGCAAGATAAGATATCTTCAACATTTCAAAAGATTGATACATTAGATAAATATAAAACAGCCATGGGGGATGTTCCTTTAGGTATACCTGTTTATAAATATCGATTGACATCAACATTCGGCGGGCGCTCAGATCCGTTCAGAAATACACCGGCGCACCATAAAGGGGTGGATATGAGTGCATCTCTGGGCAGTCGGGTATCTGCACCGGCCGCAGGTCGTGTCGTATTTGCAGGTTTCCAAAACAACGGCTACGGTAATATAATAGAAATTAAACATCCGAACGGTTTTTCTACTAAATATGCTCATCTTAATAAAATCTATGTTAAGAAGGGAGATGTTGTTAAGTATAATCAGGCTATCGGCGAAGTCGGCAAAACCGGCCGTGCAACCGGCAGTCATTTGCATTATGAAGTTTTATACAACGGTCGCAATGTCAATCCGTTGACATTTGTAAAGATTCGCAGTATGAATGAATCATAAGGAGAATAATAATGCGCAGTTTAAGACGTTTGATTTATTTAAAAATAGCCCGTATGAGCCGCGGTTCAAATACGCCGGTGCCGAGCATTATCAGCTATGAAACCAAAATAAAAGGCGATATTTGGGGCGGCGAAACCATTCATATTGACGGTAAACTTGAAGGTAATATTATGTGCAATGAAGTTATCATCGGTACGCGCGGTTATATTATGGGGGATATTAAAGCAAAATCATTAAGCGTGTATGGTACCGTTAACGGAACAATAGATACCGAAGAGTTGTTTGTTGCCAATAATGCACGCCTTATCGGTAATGCTTATTATTCAAAAATTGCTTTAGAACCGGGGGCTTATGTCGAGGGAAATTGTATGCCGCGCAGTAAATCTCCGCTCGGTCAATCCGGCGAAAGTGCTCCCAAAACCGAACAGCAACCTAAGCCAAAAGTTGCAAAATAATGGCTAAGAAGAGCAAAAAATCAGACTTTATTTCGACCGGTACGGTGGCAGAAAACCATCGGGCGCGTTTTGATTATAATATCAGTGATACTTATACGGCCGGTTTAGTGTTGACAGGCACGGAAGTTAAGTCGTTAAGACTCGGACATGCCAATATCCGTGATGCATACGGTATTATCGAAAAAGATGAGCTTTATATGTCAAATATGTTTATTGCAGCTTATGATAATCAGGGGTATGCTTCACACGCCGAGCGCCGTAACCGTAAACTTTTGCTCAATCATAAAGAAATTATCAAAATTATGAACGCGCTCAGCCGCAAAGGTTCGACTTTGGTGGCCTTAAAGCTGTTTTTTGATAACAACGGTCGTGCAAAGTTGTTGATAGGTTTAGGTACCGGTAAAAAACTCTATGATAAGCGTGAAACCGCCAAAGAACGCGATTGGAACCGTGAAAAAGCCCGTATAATGGCGCATTAATTTATTGCAAAACTTTTTTATTAAGCTGCAAAACTTCGATAATCTCGAAGATATAGTGAAATTGCTTTACAACATCACTCATCATTCGGTAATCAAGTGCTGAACGGAATAACGACGTCGTTTCAAACATATTTTTTGATGTCGGAATGACAATTAAGACGTTGTTATCAAAAAAGCTCAATTCAACGGTTTTGCCATGATACATTTCTTTTAATTTGATAACATTTTCCATAAATACGGTCGTCAATAAAAAGCGGGCTTCTACTTGGTCTGTGGCATATACTTTGAATTTTTTGTTAAAAACCGAATCTTCCAAAACAACCTGCGACATATTTGGGGTTGAGCGTGGTAATCGGAAGAACGATTTTGCAAAAACCACTGTTTGTCCGTTGAAATTTTTATTCATTTCAAGTTCGATAATGATACCGCTGAAAACGTTATGTTTATTTTTACCGTGACCGGTAATCAACGTTTCTTCCGATACGGTAATACCGACACCTTGGTATTCGCCGCTGAAATAATCATCGCCGGTTTGGGTGTGAAAACCGTTGAATAAATGCGATTCTTTTAACGTAACGGCTGGCAACGTTTGTTCTTTTTTGTATTTGAAATTGCCGAAAAAACTGATGATTTTTTGTTGGACCTTGTTTTTGGTATCATCATTAAAATTCACAACAGGCGCTAAAATATGCGAGTGCAATAAAATATAGACGGCAACGATGGCTGATATAATTTTACCGTGCCACTCGGGTACGGCAAAAATATCTTTCGGGATAACCGTCAGATGCAATAAAATCATGAGAGCGCCGCAAATAAATTCACCTATACCGATTTCTTGCTTGAATTTAATATCGATAAAGCGAAATAAAATAACACTGATAATAACCGCCGGTACAAAAGCGGTTTTGCAATGATTAATCAAATCATACAAAAAAGCGATATCCAGTGCTGTCCATACAAATAAGCGCGCCCAAAAGGTGTGATTATAATTAAGGCGTTTTTCTTCCAACTTGGCAAAGGAGGCTTTCAGGTTTTGTTCATAAAACTCTCTGAAGCGCATTTGTAAGTCGAGTAATTTCGGATTTTGCGGTTGATACATAGAATTATCCCGTATAGTTACAATAAGCTGTATTTTTATCAAAATACATTGACATTTTTGTATAATACCATATTATAACAAAAAAAGGGGGATTTGCAATATGAAAAACGTTTTTTATGTTTTATCGATTGTTCTTGTGATGATGAGTGAGGCTGCGGCGCGGAATATTCAATACGGATACAATTCCAGAGGGGAATACGTTCCGGTTGAAATTGACGGGGAAAGAGTAGAATACGGCTACAATTCGCGCGGGGAATATGTGCCGACACATATAGGGGATGATCGTGTCGAGTACGGATATAATTCGCGCGGCGATTATGTACCGACTTCGATAGGAGACAATCGTATCGAATACGGATATAACTCACGCGGTGACTATGTGCCGACTTCGGTAGGGGATAATCGTATCGGTTACGGCTATAACTCACGTGGCGATTATGTACCGACTTCGGTAGGAGATAATCGTATCGGTTACGGATATAATTCGCGCGGCGATTATGTACCGACTACTATCGGTAATCCGTGGTAATTATATTTGACATAACAGACAAAATATAATATAATCCTGGCATAAGGAGACAGCTATGCCGGAAATGAAGAAAATATTTATTTTATGTGAAAAAGGACTTGAAGTCCTCATGCCGACGGTTAAAAGTGCCGTCGATGATATGATGTCTTGTTTTCCGCAGCATAAAGCTGATTATCCGGTTGAAGTTATCGGTAATTGGCAGTCTGAAGGGGCTGTCAGGCAAAATTCGGCCGGTCAAATTGTTTATAAACCGTATGAAAGTGTTGATTGGTATTTAATGCGTGCCCGCCAAAAAGCCATGATGGAAGGCCGCTGGCCGCAAAGAGGACAAATTTCCATAGATCAATTGTGCGCTGATTTACACAGTGATCCGTATCGCACTCAAATTCCGCAATGGTCGGTTTTGATTACTAAACAAGATTTGTACGGCACACTGTCTAACGGGCAGAAACTTAATTTCTGCTTAGGCGTTTCGCATGAAAACGAACATTCAATTATTTCAACCGCCCGTTTTGTCGACCGTAACGGTATACTTGATACCGAAGAATTTAAAACCGTTGTTATGCATGAATTCGGACACTTAATCGGGGTGACAAGAGAAGGGCGTGTGCATAGCAACGAACAACTCGGCGCGCATTGCACCAATGAAGGATGTTTGATGCAACAGCGTTTGGACGGAGATTATAAAGAATTAACACGCGCCAGATTACTGCGTGAAAGCCGCGGTCAAACACCGATTTGCGGCGATTGTATTACCGAAGGCAACAAGTTTTTCAATCGTCAGCGCATGGCCTATAACATTACACACGGCTTAGGTTTTAATACCGGTTTAGATGGTAATTACGGCACAACAAGATAATCCGATTTATTTTTATTCTGACTGATATTCGAACTGCCGAAACCGTAGTTATTGTCGGGACTGCCCCAAAAGTTTGTATTAGCCTGATAGGGAATTATTGTATTGACTTTCCAAATATATAAATTATTATAATTACAACTTTGAGGAGACATAATATGAAAAAAATTGTTTTTATTATGGGACTGATTTTAATATTAGGTGCTTGTTCGGCAACAAAAGAAGTAAACCAAGCACAGCCGGAAGAAAATAACGATGTTGCCGTACAAAAAACAGATGCTCAAGAACAAAAATTCGTTAATCCGATTTTTTATCAACCTTTAGAACCGAGGTCAATACATTCAGGATATGTGTATATAACTCCAACATTTATTAAATTTATGACACCTTTGGATAAAAATAAGGAGGCTATGGCAGGGAAATGTGAATTGCTTGAGAATCAAGAAAATTTTATAAAATTATTATGTGATACAAGTTGGCAAATGCTTGAGAACGGACGTATGGTTACAAATACATCTGAAGATATTTATACATACGAAATAAAAGGGATAGCATTTGGAGATTGTTTAGATATAGAAGAAATTATTTATGAAATAACAAAAAGAGGTAATGAGAAGTCATCAACTTCTCATTACTGTGTTACTCCTCCAAATTATACTCCGTCAGAATCTGATTGAACGCGCCGTATCTCTGGTCCAATTATTACGTCTTTGTGCTACATCTTTACGATGCACGTTTGATACAATGCCATTAACGTCGCGGTTTCTGATTGCACGGTATAAATTTGGCCAATCATTTGGATTTACCCCACCTCTAACATTATATTGAATATCTAACAATACTTCCTTCAATGGTAATGGAAAATTATCAAAATCAGAAAATTCTCCACGCAAATGCGCTAAATCATTATTCATATGATTTTGCGCTAAGCCGCGTGCTTCAGCATCAGATATACGAATATTAGTTTTATCCCTAAATGCTTTAGCTTTTAGATTACGATTAACATAATTTCCATTAGCATCTTTCTCTTCACTAAGTTGACGCATACGATTATATGCTTCCCATTTTTGTGCCTCTGTTGCCGCAATATCATTGACTGTTGCATTTAACTGCTTAAAAACATTCCAATCATTAACATTAGCACCACCACCTATTGTTATCAAGCCTTTGGT
>JAGBLF010000013.1 GCA_017635595.1 Alphaproteobacteria bacterium | reverse complement strand
GTCTCATCTCCTTAAAATAGAATAATCCATTATCATTATATTATAAATTTGAACAGAAGTCTATGTGATTTGTGTGATAGTTGTGTTAAATTTTGCTTATATTTTTTTATCTATTTTATCTAACTTATTAATTTTACACACTTTTATAAATTTGCCTTTTTTACACTATTATGACAAATCAGGCTTGTTTTACAACCGAAAAACCGAGGCAAACCGTATGAATTTTACCAAGATTTTTATATTTTATAAGAAATATATTATGTTTCCAAATACACCTATGACGATTTTTTTAAGCACAAATTTTAACTTCCGAACACAAAAAAAAGCCCCTTTCTCCAGAGGCTTTTTTTTAAGTTTTCAAATCAGAAATTATAAACCTATGGCTTTATTGATACTGTGGATGATTTGGTTCATCTTATCTTTATTATCCGGAGTGATAATTTTACTGCATTCATCATTGCGTGTTTTTAATTCTTCATCTGATGTATGGGCAAAATAACCATTGGCAACTTCAATAATTTCATTATATCTCTTTTCGGTAATTCCTGTCGAAGCGGCATAGAATCCCGCAGCCTCCAAGAAATGTTGATTTTCACCCTGACCGAGGTAATTCAAACAATATACAACTTCTTCATCACCGGCATAAATTTTATCTGTAAGTTTCGACTTCTGCGGAGGCAATTTCTTGACCGGTGCCTTTGGAGCCGGTTTGACTGCAGCAGGTTGTTGCTTTGCCGGTGCGGATGTTGTCTTTGCTGTTGCGGCTGTTGCCGACTTAGCCGCATTTTGAGCGGCTTTTGCCGCATTTTGTGCTTCCGTCTTGGCTTTTTCTAATTCTTTGACTTTAGCTTCCAATGTCTTAACTTTTTCTTCGGCTTGAGCTTTAGCTTGCAATGCTTCTTGGGCAACAGCTTCACGCTGAGCAATGACCGCCTGCGCTTCGGCTAACGGTACCATTTCCTGCGAGGGAGCAACATTATCCGCTGTCTGCTGTTCTTTTTGTGCGGTTTGTTCAACCTGTTGTGCGGTTTGTTCAACCTTTTGTGTGGCTTTTACAGCTTCCTGCACGGTATTTTCAGCCTGTTTAGCTACCTTTTGAGCTTTATCCGTTACAACTTTTGCCGCCTTTTTTTGAGACTCGAGCAATAAAGGCATCACATTTTGAGCCTGTTTTTTCTCGGCAATTTTCAAAGGTGTCCAACCTTTATTATTGGCTGCATTAACATCCGCACCATACGACAATAAAATTTTAGTCAACTCGGCGTTATCCTGATTAACAACATAGTGGAGCGCCGTATTTCCGTCTTTAATTTCTTCATTGACATCTTCACCGTTTGCCAAAAGTTCGGACAATTTGGCGGCATCTTTTTGCACAATACAGCGAACCAAATCTTTTACCGAAGCCTGAGCCTGAGATGTAAACATAACTAATAAAGCAAATAACAGATACTTTTTCATCTTTTCCTCACCATATCGAGTTGTTTTCCTTCATATTATATAATTTTATGCTTTTTGCAAGAACTTTCAAAGGTTCCTTCCGATTATACGAAAAGAACCTTTATTTTTTATTACAATTTTATTTCAATATGCAAATCTTTAAGCTGTTGCTCAGTTACCGTATTCGGTGCCTGCATTAACAAGTCTTGAGCCTTACCGTTAAGCGGGAACAAAATCACGTCACGAATAATCGGCTCATCCAAAAGCAACATAACCGTACGATCTACCCCCGGTGCACAGCCGGCGTGCGGCGGCGCCCCAAACTTGAATGCACTAATCATTCCGCCGAACTTATTATCGACAACACTGCGATCATAACCGGCAATTTCAAACGCACGATACATAATTTCCGGAACATGGTTACGAACCGCACCCGAAGCCAATTCAACACCGTTACAAACCAAATCAAACTGATATGCCAATATATCCAGCGGATTTTTATTATTTAAGGCATCTAAACCGCCTTGCGGCATCGAGAACGGATTGTGTGAAAATTCAACCGCCCCGGTTTCTTCATTTTCTTCATAAAACGGAAAATCGACAATCCAGCAAATTTTAAAGGCATTTTTATCAAACAAATCCAAAGCCTCACCGATTTGATTGCGAACAACACCGGCAAATTTATTAATCACTTTCGGTGCACCGCCCATAAAGAAAACGGCATCATCCTCACCGGCATCAAACATCTGTTTCAATTCGGCAATTTTTTCTTCCGTAAAGAATTTGGCAATACCTTTCGGTCCGTTATCCGAAAAAGCGATATAAGCCATACCGCCCATACCCTGTTCTTTGGCATAGCCGTCAAACTTATCAAAGAACGAACGCGGTTTATTACCGGCTCCCGGCGCTTTAATTGCGCGAATCTGCTCGCCGTTGGCGGCCTTGGTATCATAAACACCAAAACCCGAATTATTAAAGAACGACGTTGCGTCGGCAATCACTAAAGGATTGCGTAAATCAGGTTTATCGCTGCCGTATTTGAGCATAGCCTCTTTGAACGGAATATGGATAAACGGCGCTTGATCAACTTTTTTACCGTTGGCAAACTCGTTAAAAATCGTCCCCATGGTTTTTTCAATCACGCGGAAAACGTCTTCTTGAGTAGCAAAAGACATCTCCATATCGAGTTGATAAAATTCGCCCGGCGAACGATCGGCACGCGGATCTTCATCTCTGAAGCACGGCGAAATCTGGAAATATCTGTCAAAGCCCGAAACCATAAGTAACTGCTTGAACTGCTGCGGTGATTGCGGCAAAGCATAAAATTTGCCCGGATTTAAGCGTGACGGAACCAAAAAGTCACGTGCGCCTTCCGGCGAAGATGCCGTCAAAATCGGCGTTTGGTATTCATTAAATCCCTGCTCTGTCATCAAGCGGCGCATTTCGGCGATAACCTTGCAGCGGAGCAAAATATTGTTATGAATTTTTTCACGTCTTAAATCCAAAAAACGATATTTTAAACGCAATTCTTCCGGTTCGTTACATTCGCCGAAAACCTGCACCGGTAAAACATCGGCCTCGGAATAAATCGTCACTTTCGAAACTTTTATTTCAATATCGCCGGTCGGCATATTTTTGTTCACGCTTTCACGCGCCACAACTTCGCCTTCAAACCCGACAACACTCTCTACACGGATATTCTCGATTTGTTCAAATAAATCCGACGAGCTGTCAAAAACACATTGCGTGATGCCGTAATGATCTCGCAAATCAACAAAGCATAAATTACCTAAATTACGTTTGCGATGTATCCAGCCGGCTAATTTAACCTGCTGTCCGATATCCGAAGCGCGCAGCTGACCGCATGTATGTGTCCGATATTCGTTCATTATTTCCTCTTTTATTTATTAACACTGTACTCTGTTCTATAGCTTATTTGCGATAAAATCAACCACAAATTAAAAAAATATTAAGCAATATCGGATATTCTCGAATAAAATGGAGAAAATATAATGAATTTAATCAATACCGATGAGAAACTGACCGAATTTTGTAAAATTTTAAATGAGCAACCTTTTATAACCGTCGATTCCGAATTTATCAGAGAACACTCGTATTATCCGAAACTTTGCCTTTTGCAGGTCGGATACGACGGTGATGCCGCTATTATTGACCCGCTGGCTAACGTTGATTTAACACCTTTTTTCGAGATTCTGCAAAATCCGAATATTGTCAAAGTTTTTCATGCCGGCCGCCAGGATATCGAAATCTTCTATAATCTCAGCGGACAAGTTCCGCAAAATGTTTTTGATACGCAAATTGCCGCCATGGTCTGCGGTTTTACCGAAAATATCGGTTACGGTAATCTGGTTCATGAAATTCTGCATATCGATTTGGATAAATCGCGTCGCCTGACCGATTGGAGCTTACGTCCTTTGGATGAAGCGCAGCTGGAATATGCGCTCGGCGATGTGACCCATTTAGTCGGTTGCTACAAGTACCTTAAAAACTATATGGAAGAACATCAGCGTACTGACTGGATAAACGAAGAAACCGCCTGCTTGTGTGACACAAACTGTTATGATATTAAATGCGATGAAGTCTGGCATAAAATTAAACACAACGCCCATTCACCGCAATTTTTAGCCGCACTCAAATATCTGGCCGAATGGCGCGAACGCCGTGCTCAGAAATTCAACACACCACGTTCAAGTATCTTAAAAGATGACGTTCTGCTCAATATTGCCAGTACATTTCCGAAAACACCTGATGAGCTCAGACAAGTGCGCAACCTGAAATCCGATATTATCAACGGCAGACTGGGCGGAGAAATTATCGATGTTTTGCAGGAAGCCGCTCGAAATCCGATGCCGGCCGAAGTATGCAGACTTGATCGTAAGCAGGACAAATGCGCCCCGTGCAACGAACACAGCCTTGTAGAAATATTGAAATTGCTTTTGAAAATCAAGAGTCAGGAAGCAGGCGTTATCGCTCGTCTTATTGCCTCGGATGATGATTTGCGTCATATCACCTGCAATCAAAAGAATAAAACCTTAGCTCTGCAAGGATGGCGCTATGAAATCTTCGGCAAATACGCCGAAGACTTATGCAAAGGCAAACTCGCCATTTCATATAATCCGAAGAAAAAACAAATTGAATTGAAAGAGCTTAAAAGTTAGTTTGATTACTTAAAAGTTCACGAACCCTAAAATACCCTAAAAGGCATACCAACAAACACAGTGTCTTGCGGGCATTTTCTTTTTTTGCCGCACGCATACGTGTCCGACGCAATAACAATCGCAAGTAAAAGCATTGTACGCCGTAGAGTATTTCGCGTGGCGTATACATCGAAGAAATATCAGCGATACCCAGCATTCTCTTTAATTTGTTCAATGAGCCGTACAGCCCGCGGAAACCGGCTATTTGTAAAAACAAGCCCATAAAGTCTTCCGTCGGATAGCCGAAACGTATTTGATCAAAATCCAGTAAATGCGGTTTGCCGTCGCCGTCTATCAAGATATTATTGGCCGTCATATCACCATGTATCAAAGTATGCACGGCAGGCATAACAATCAGTTCTTTTTTAATTTTCTGCCAAAAATACTTATTGATCAGGCGATACATAAGACCTTTTTCATCTGTCAGCCAATCGTCCAACTCCCGCACCGTATCAGCAACATCGAATTGTGGCAATACCTTTACGGCAGCCGTATCTAAACTTTGCATACATTTATATTGTTCATGCAACTGTGTAAGCGCTTTTGGCGTTATATCTCTAAGAGCTATTCGCTGTCCATGAATATACGGAATGACAAGCAATTTTTCTGTTTCGGCAAAATCATTTACTGGCAATTCTTTCAGTATACCGAGAGCCTTCAGCACAAGTTGTACACGATTATACCGCTCAGGATTACGGATAATTTTAAGCAAATATATTGCATCGGTTGTTTGTACGCAAAAATTATACGAGCTGCCGCCTGTGTATATTTCATGTAAAGATTTAAAGTTATTAAATAACTTATTGTCTTTAATAAAATTTTCCAGTTCTTTTGTCCGCTCGTACTTCATGAATTATCTGGCCTTTTTGTCACGATACGGATGAGCTTTGTAGCATCCTAAAATATGGTATTCTTCCGAAAAGAATTTTAATTCGGATAATGCGTATTGCAAGGCTTTTGATTGCGCATGCTGCTCTACTTCGATATAAAATTGTGCCGAAAAGAACTTACCGTTTAACAGATAGCTTTCGAGCTTCAAAATATTGATGCCGTTGGTAGCAAATCCGCCCAGAACCTTATATAATGCCGCCGGAATATGTTTGGTAACAAACATAATGGAGGTGATAAACTTACCGCCGTCATCTTCCGGTATTTCCTCGTTCGCCTGCATCACCAAAAAACGCGTTGTATTATTATCGGCATTTTCGATATTTGAAGCCAATATATCCAAATCGTAAATCTCGGCAGCCAACTTGGAAGCAATGGCCGCTTTGGTTTTATCTTGTTCCAAGGCTATTTTTTCGCATGATTTTGCCGTATCTATGCGCGAAATCGGCTTTATACTATGCGCTTTCAAAAATTCACTGCACTGAGCCAATGCCTGCGGATGCGAAGCTGCACTCGTTATATCCCCGAGCTTGGCACCGTGCATTGCCAATAACTGATGTTCGACACGCAAAAAATGTTCGGCAACAATATGCAAATTGGCTTTAGGTAACAAAAAATGAACATCCGTTACCCGACCGGCATTGGAATTTTCTACCGGAATAACGGCTTTGTCGACACTGCCGTTTTTGACCATTTCCATGGCGATTTCAAACGTATCGCAAGGTATATATTCCTGATTTGGAAATATCTGCCGGCATGCTATATGTGAATATGCCCCCGGCACACCTTGATAAGCTATTTTAAGCATATTTTATCCTCGTATTCTTCTGTTTTTGTTTACTAAGCATAAAGATTTTTACGGTTCAGTCAAGTTTTGTTTGCCGTTATTACCCTGTTTATATTGTTTTTGGCGCAAAATTTGTGCAATAATTTCTTCATTAATTTCAAACACCATATAATTTCCGTGTTCATTAATTTCAGCAACCGTCAGCCATTGCGGATAATTACGGCAACCCCATATTTTGCCGTACAGCTTATCGCAATTTAGTTTCGGTTCGACATAATATTTTTCATCATGTAACTGCCACGGCATAATAATTGTTTTTACTTTATGTTTTAAAAGCAATTGTAATACTTTTGTTTCATCATTTGAAAACAAGATATCATGATTATCCTTAATCCCTTCAATATTTGTATGGTACGGTGAAGCCACCGTCGGACGATTGGCATACCACATCACATAAGGGGTTATAAATACATCCGTAACCACACTGCCCTCTTTGAACGGGTATTTAGAAAACATTTTGATATTGAATATTTTATCGGTAGGCACCTGCTCGGTTAAATTGTATTTCAGAGCGGCATTTATTGCAAATGCCGTAAATTCGATTAACATCAACGCCAAAAGCAAAAAGGCAAAAGATATTTTTTTCAATTTTAAACCGCTTGTCCAACAAGCAATTATAAGCGAAGTGTATATTGCCTCAAAACAGCAAAATCTCATAGCCCAAATGCTTAAGAGTAAATATCCGCAGGCAAATACGGCCGATAAATGCAAAAATTCTCTATTGGCCCTTTTATACCACAAAACAAACCACAAACACAATGCTGTCAACGGATAGGCCAAATTATACGGATTTAAGCCGCTTTCCATTTCAGAAATCCGGGCAACAAACGCCTCGTTTATATCCTCGGACAACGGTGAAGCCAAATACCCGCCAAACCATAATGCGGCTGTTAATCCGACTGCCGAAGCAACGGCTGAAACAAACCGCAACTTTTCGGACTTAATTTTTGCTGTCAGCCAAACAGCAGCAAACACATACCACAAACTTACAACATATAAAACGGATAGTCTGCCGTTATCGGGAAACAGCCACCCCCGAAACGGCGGATTTATTAGCCAAAAAAACGTTATACTTACAGCACAAGCTTGCGCAAATTTTTGTAAATTACTATATGGGTATTTGAAAAGCAGGTATCCGGAATATAAAAATGCCAGAGTCAAAGCATACGGAATAACACCTTCCGCCGCCGTCCATATAAATACGGCGCAAACCACACCGGCACAGATCAAACGGCGCTCATCACGGGATTTAATGTATTGATAGAGTAATCCAAACAGCAACACCGCCAGAAAAATATGCAAAGCATGGTGATCCGGCCGGTTAAAGGCAAAGATTTTAATAAAACAGTCTTGGACATATAACAATGCAAACAGCACTATCCGACCATGCAAATTTAAGATGTTATTGCTTAATTTCAACAAAATCAGAACCGTTGCCGACAAAATTAGCGGCGTTAACAGCAAACTACCATGAAATACGGCTTGTTTAATCGGTTCAAACAACAAAAACGGCGCACTGCAAACGGCAATTAATACATCCATAGGGCGTGTCCAATGCTTGATTTCTCCAATCGGATAATTTGCCATTGAAAATTTTTGCTCAAACCAAGACGGATGCTTCAGCCATTCAATAACCCGCAACGCATACGAATAATTATCGGTATCCATATACAATCCGCTCCAATGTGTATATTGGAACGCATACATCAATAAAATAAGGCCGAGCCAGATAAATATTTCTATTCTTTTAACGGTCAAATTGTTCTGCTTTCACGTGTGCATCATCGTTTTTTTCAACACCGGATTATATCCTAAGGATTTTATGTTATGCAAGTATTAAATACAAAAAAAACAGCATCGTTTTGCCTTTTGCAAAACAACGCTGTTGAAATCTTCTTTACGCATCATTTTTTTGTTGAAAGAGAGTGCTGATTAACGGCCTCGATAAAATGTCCGACAGTGCCGCCTTTCTTAATAGTTTCAACAACCGTAGCTTCCGCAATTACCAGATGGTGGTCGCGTTCCAGTGTCAACACCATATCCACAATGTCCAAGCTGTCAAGCCGTAATCCGTGTCTCAAATCAGAGTTAAGCAAATCTTGATCAGACATTGCATCAACATCAATATCATCCCTTAGAAAAAGGGCTTCTTCTTTAAGAAGACGACGAACATCTTCAATTGTTAAAATGTGTTTATCCATAAAAATATGATTTTAAAATAAATAATACTCTTCATTATTGTTTTCACAAAAATGATTTTTACCTTTTCGGACCGGAAATGTCAATAATCTTATTTCAAAAATTTGTTGTTCTTCGGGAAGCCGAACGGAACCAGTTTACCGACTTGTGCCCGATGGCCGAGCCATGTAATGAGTTCTTTCTCGGTGCTGATACCGCCGGCACGATTATAGCTGAACCCTTCTTCACCCTTAAAGATTTGAATATCGGCAATATTACCGTCTTTATAGCGTTGCAGCAACACACCGTGACCGCGTGCCATTGTCGGAATTTCTTCGGCCTTAAACACCAATAATTTCCGGTTTTCGCCGACGGTTGCCACATAATCTCCCGTCATCGGCAGACAGAATTTCACATTTTCATTATCGGCCACATTCATAATCTTACGACCGTTACGGGTTTGTGCCAAAATATGATTTTGGTCGACAATAAAGCCGTATCCCTTATCCGAAGCAACCAAATAGCTCTGTTCCGGCTGGTAGACAAACATCGCCACAATCTCATCACTGTTAGCTAAATCTATCATCAAACGTACCGGTTGACCGAAACCGCGCCCGCTCGGAATGTCATTAGCAACCACATTAAAGAACTTACCCTTATTATCCAAAAGAACGATTTTGTCGGTTGTTTGCGCATGAATGGCAAAGGCCAGCGCATCATCATCCTTAAACTTAAAGTTTTCGTTTAAGTCGATGTAACCTTTCATGCAGCGTATCCAGCCCTTTTGCGACAGAATAACCGTGATCGGTTCTTTTTCGATAATGGCTTCTATCGGCATTTCAATATCGGCCGGTGCCTCGGCAAAATCGGTACGACGGCGGCCCAATGCCGTTTTTTTGCCGTATTTTTCTTTGATTTTTTTGATTTCTTCGGCTATGGCTGCCCATCGCTTTGTTTCATCACTTGCTAAGATTTCAAGTTCAGCCTTTTCTTCCAAAAGTTCGTTATGCTCGGCATTGATTTGTTCTTCATCCAACTTGCGTAAGTTACGCAGTTTCATATTCAAAATAGCTTCGGCCTGATTATCCGTCAGGTTGAACGTTTGCATCAATTTGGCTTTCGGTTCGTCTTCTTCACGGATAATACGGATTACTTCATCCAAATTCAGATACGCCGCCAAATAACCTTCAAGAATTTCTAAGCGAGCATTGATTTTGCCTAATCTGAATTTAACTTTGCGCAAAAATACTTCGTTGCGATGAATGAGATAATTATGCAGAACCTCTTTCAAGCTCATTACTCTAGGCACGCCGTCCAAGTCGAGCACGTTCATATTCATATTGAATTTGGCTTCCATATCGGTTTGACGGAATAAATGTTCCATCAACAGCGTTGCGTCAACCATACGGTTTTTCGGTTCCAAAACGATACGGACATCTTGCGCCGATTCATCGCGTACATCTGCCAATAACGGCAGTTTTTTATTCATCAAAAGTTCGGCGATTTTTTCAATTAATTTGGATTTTATCACCTGATACGGAATTTCGGTGACAACAATTTGATATTGACCGTGTCCCAAATCTTCGGTTGTCCATTTAGCCCGAATCCGAAAATTACCTTTGCCTTGTTTGTAATTATTTAATATGGTTTCAAACGAATCGATAATCACACCGCCGGTCGGAAAATCCGGACCTTTTACGCGACGCACCACCGCTTCTTCATCACAATCGGGATGTTCAATCATAAACAGCAGCGCATCGCTTAACTCACTCAAATTATGCGGCGGAATATTGGTGGCCATACCGACGGCAATACCCATTGAGCCGTTACACAGCAAATTCGGCACCATTGCCGGCATAACAACCGGTTCGGAATCCTCACCGTCGTAAGTATCGGTAAAATCAACGGCATCATCATTTAAGCCGGCCATCAGGTCCATGGCAAATTCGGTCAGACGCGCTTCGGTATAACGCATGGCGGCCGCACCGTCACCGTCAATATTGCCGAAATTGCCCTGCCCGTCTACCAACGGATAACGCACCGAAAAATCCTGAGCCAAACGCACCATAGCCCCATAAACGGCACTGTCGCCGTGCGGGTGATATTTACCGATAACGTCACCGACCACACGCGCACATTTTTTAAAGCCGTTTTTAGGATCCAAATGCAGCTGACGCATGGCATACATCAAACGACGGTGCACCGGTTTCAAGCCATCGCGCACATCCGGAAGCGAGCGTGATACAATAGTCGACATGGCATACGACAAATAGCGTTTGCTTAATTCTTCTCCAAATTGGACATCTTTAATTTTTTGCTCTTCTTCTGCCATTCAACTCACCTATAATTTTATCTTATATGCCTGCGCAATATTGAGCAAGTTAGCACGCTTTTCCGGCAATTGCAAGTTATGTTGTGCTAAAAAATTTTTATTCAAAAAATTACCGGTCATAGTCAAAACGTTGGCTATTTCCTTGTATTGCGGAGAATGGTTCCCTTCGACGATATAGTGCGGATAGGCATATAATCTGTCTTTATACGGTTCGCCGACTTCGGCGCAAACAGCTCGTCCGGTTTTCGGCGATATATATTGTAAATCGCTGTGTTTTCCGGTAACTGCACAAGCACTTACATCTAAACCGATGCCTAAAAAATCCAAAAGATAGTATTCAAAAAACGAGTAATATGCCAGCCAATTATTTTCGTGTATATGGGTAAAGAAGTCATCTACCGCGATATAAAGTTGTCCCAAATCATCATTTTCGGCGACACATTCATCAATCAAGCGGCTTAAAGAAACCAATGCGCCTATTTTATCATTATCGAGTAGAAAATCTGCCGTATGCGAACGTACCAGCTCCGTTCCTTTTAAGCTGAGCATATTTTCTTCAACACGGGCATAGGCATTAAACGATATATAATTACCGAGCTGCCACATTCCGAGGTTGCGTTTACTCAAAGCCCCGTTGACATAGCCGACAATTTTGCCTCTTTGCGGGCAAACCAAAGTCACAATCGCCGACTTTTCGCCGTGATTTTTGATTTTGATTATGTATCCTTCACCGCTGAACTGCATATTTTCCGCCAAATTATTCGGCTATTTTATATCATATTTTGATTAAACTTTTATTAACTCGGTCAAAAGCCATCAATTCGGAGATAACGCGTTCCATATCGGCCAGTGCAATGGAGTTTGGTCCATCGGACAAAGCCTTATCCGGATTTTCGTGTGTTTCGATAAACACGGCCGCCACACCGACTGCCACCGCGGCTCTGGCCAATACCGGCGCAAATTCACGCTGACCACCGGTTGTTCCACCCAAACCGCCTGGTTGCTGAACCGAGTGTGTGGCATCAAAAATCACCGGATACCCTGTATCTTTCGCCATTTGCGGAAAAGCCCGCATATCGGTTACCAATGTGTTATAACCGAAACTTGTTCCGCGCTCGGTGATGCATACGCTATGATTTCCCGAATCTTCGACTTTTTTAACAATATTTTTCACATCCCACGGTGCCAAAAATTGTCCTTTTTTCACATTGACGACTTTACCTGTTTTGGCAGCGGCAACCACCAAATCGGTCTGACGGCACAAAAATGCCGGAATTTGCAGCATATCGACGTATTGCGCGACAATCGGGCACTGAGAACATTCATGAATATCGGTCACAATCGGTAAATCCGGATATAACTTGCGGATTTCTTCAAAAGTGCGCATACCCTCTTCCAAACCGACACCGCGTGCACTGGTAATTGACGTACGGTTAGCTTTATCAAACGAAGCTTTGAATATATACGGAATACCGAGTTTTTTGGTAATTTCGACCATTGCACCGGCAATAAAAATCGCGTGCTCACGGCTCTCGATTTGGCACGGACCGGCAATTAATCCGAGCGGCAAACGATTCCCTAATTCAACAGAACCGACTTTAATGATTTTTTGTTCCATATTCTTTCCTTCAATTAAAAGTGAAAACGTGTAAAAGCAAACAAAACGTTACCGTCATTTTTCACGCCCGGTACATAAACGGCTTGTAAATCAATATGACGATATCCGACACCGAACATCGGTAACGGCAATGGCACAGGTATATAGGCGTATTCGTGACGTTGTGTCAAACCGAGTGCATACCCGATACCGGCACGCCATTGATTATGTTCTCCGGCTGTCCAGTTCCATTGACGGGCATAACCGAAATAAGTTTCGAGATAGGAATTCGAATCCTTAAAGGCCATTGCGTAAATACCTGACCAAGTGTGTTCGCTGTTATAGTGCGAAATTCCGAATCCTGCGCCCCATGGATTTTCATTGTATTTACGGATATGTTCGTTATCATAGGTCAGACGGTTGTGCCAAGCATACACCGGCACGTACACATCATAGTGATGCATACATCGTATATCTTTGATATCATTAACAATAAAATCAGACCAATCGGCCAAAATCCCGGCTCTTGCCTGACCGGATGACATTAGCATCAGGCTTGCAATCAGCATTAAAAATGTCTTATTAAAATTCATTTCTTGTCCTATTTCTTTTTGGTTAATTTTTTCATTTCCGGTGTCACGATACCGCACGATATCACATATTTGATACCGTCTTCAACACTCATGTCCAACTTAATAACATCCTTTTCGGGTACAAAAATCAAAAATCCCGATGTCGGATTTGGCGTTGTCGGTACATATATACTTAAATGCGGCCGGCCTGTTTTTTCATCGACTTCACCGCCGGTTTCATCTTTGCTTACAAATGCAATTGTCCACAAACCCTGACGTGGGTATTCAACCAACACCACCTCACTGAACGAGCGTGATTTTTGCGACAAAAATGTTTCAAAAATTTGCTTAATCAGAGAATAAAAGCTTGATATAAACGGCATTTTACGGATAATCCGTTCGCCCAAATTAACAAAGAACCTGCCGACAAAACCCGTTGTCAACATACCTATAACAACCAGCACCGTCAATAGTAAAATCAGCCCTAACCCCGGTACGGCATATGGTGCAAAATCACCTATTTTCCACTGTTGAGGAATAAGTTTACTGGTAACTTCATTAATCCACAACACCAAATGATACGACATATAGGCCGTAATGGTGACCGGCGCGGCCACAATCACACCTGTTAAAAAATAACTTTTTATTTTAGAGATAATACCGTCGTTATTTTCCTTTTCTTCAGCCATTTATTTCCTCGCTATATCATTAATAATGAATTGAACCTTTTTACGGTTCTGCCAATTATCAATTTTAACCGTACCGACAACATCAAATGCTTCACCGCGTTGTTCTAACATAGCGCGGCCGATTTCATTATCGGTACACCGAAAAGCAATCGCCGGCAGACTTCCGCCCATTGCCGTCGATAAAAAGCAACGCACATGACCGTTACCCACTGTTTGCGGACGATTAATCCGAACATTTTGCAGCATAATCATCGGCTCCGGATTATCCGTTCCGTACGGTTCCAACCTGCTGAGCTCATCAGCAAATTTTTCCGTTACGCCGCTCAAATGCATAATGCAATCAACATTCAACACCGGCGCAATTTTTTCGTTTCCTAAACGGCTTTCGATATATTCGCCGACAAATTTTTCAAATTCCGGAATTTTTTCTTTTTCCAGCGAAAAACCGGCTGCCATAATATGTCCGCCGCCTTCGGTAATCACGCCTTTTTCTTTAGCCGAGATAATTAAAGCGCCCAAATCGATACCGTCCACCGAGCGCGCCGAACCTTTAACGCCGTCCGGCTCAATTGACATAACGAATGCCGGCACGTTATAACGCTCTTTTAATTTGCCGGCAACAATGCCTATAACGCCCTGATGCCAATCTTCTCCGTAGGCAAAAGCCATCGGATAACGCGCTATTTTACCTTCGACTTGTTCTATTGCCTGCAACAAAACGTAATTTTCGATTTCTTTACGTTCAATATTGAATTGATTGAATTTTTCAGCCAACATTCGTGCTTCAATTTCATTTTCAGAACACAAAAGCTTACTGCCGAGCGTTGCATCGCCGACACGTCCGCAAGCATTGATACGCGGTCCCAATACAAACCCAAGGTGATACGCTTGCGGTGCCTCTTTGAGCTCTAAGATTTCCATCAGATTTTTCAAGCCTATGTTTTGCTGCTGCGCCATAACCTTCAAACCTTGCTTCACATAAGCACGGTTCAGGCCTCGCAAAGGCACTACGTCGCAAACTGTACCCAAAGCGACTAAATCTAAGAGTTGCATTAAATTAGGTTCAGCTTTGTTTTTATAAAAACCATGTTGTCTCAACAGCCTATTAACAGCCACTAAGGTCATAAAACCGACCCCCACCGCCGACATATATGCTAAATATTTATACGGATTTTCTTCATCCAAACGCTTCGGATTAACCACGGCATACACTTTGGGCAATCTGGCTTCGGCTTCATGGTGATCGATAACTATAATATCAAACCCTTCTGCCGCCGCACGATCAAGCACATCAAAGGCTGTCGTACCGCAATCAATGGTAATTACCAGTGTTGCCTGTCCTTGTTTAAACTCGGCAAACGCCAAATCGCTCGGCCCGTAGCCTTCTTCGCGGCTCGGAATATGTATCAGCGGTTCTATTCCGTTATGCTTAAAAAAACGTGTTAATTCCGAAGTAGATGTGGCACCGTCAACATCATAATCGCCGATAATGGCAATTTGTTCTTTATTTTCAATAGCCTCAGCAATTCGTTCAGAGGCTTTCCGCATATCCTTTAACACGTATGGGTCCGGCATCAATGTTTGCAATTTTGGGTTCAAAAAACTTTCTGCTTCGGTAAAATCAATTCCGCGCACGCACATAATGCCGGCTATTTGCGGCGAAATATCGTACGCCGCAGCAATCCGCGCGCTTAAGCCATCATCGATTGCCGCGACATTCCACACATTACCGCCCAAAGACAGATTTTCGGTATTTGCCGTCATCTGCCGCTACCAATACAGATATATTTCGGTACGGCGATTTGCCTGTTCGCCTTTACGGTCGGTTTCTTCAGCTACCGGACGCGTATCGAACATTGCCATAGTTTTAATTTCGGCTAGCGGCACGCCGTAAGCCCATAGTCCGGACATAACCTTTACGGCCCGATCGTTTGAAACTTTTATATTGACAAGAATTCGCTGTAACGGATCTTGTGTTTTTGTGCGGTGTGAAGCATGTCCGTATACAGCAACTTTAGCCTTTGTTTTTTTAGCCTGCTCGGCAATTTGACTCAGCAAAGTCCAATCGTCGCCGCTTAAATCGGATTGTCCGTCGGCATAGTGAATAACCCCTGCCAGTTCTATTTTAGATATTTCAGCAACCGACACCCGTTTCTGTATGCATATCGGTTTATTAAAAACGCCGGCACACCCGCTCAAAACCAAGGCCATAAGAATACTGCATATTTTCTTCATACCGCATCTCCATCAAGTTACAATAAATTTTATTAAACTTAGCAAACATCTGTTTATCTGACAAGCATATTTGCTTTTTTGCCAACAAGTAAAAAAAAGGGTAAAAAAGTAAAAAATTACATTGAATTAAAAAAAAATATCTAATATACTGCGGCGTAGATAACATAAAATGGAGATAAGTAATGTTTAAATTTTTAAGATTAATCGCTTTATCCGTACTGGTATTTACGGCTTCTTGTTCCAAATCAGAGAATGAAGTTGCACTGTCTGACTTGCAAATTATCACGCCGGAAGGCGCCGTACGTGCAGCATATAAAGTTGAAACCGCAGATACGAAAGAGAAAATGTATAACGGTTTAATGGGTAGAACTTCATTGGATATCAATTCCGGTTTAGTGTTTGATATTAATATCTTACCTCAGGATATGGAAGTTGCCTTATGGATGAAGGATACCTTAATTCCTTTGGATATCGTCTTTGTTGATGAAAACGGAGTCGTATTCAGCTATTACGAAAATGCCCGTCCGAATGATGTTACCCCGATTTATCCGCCGAAGCGTCCGCGTTTGGTATTAGAAATCAACGGCGGACAAATTGCTCAATACGGTATTTCCATCGGCGATAAATTCAAATTCGATTTATTAGATAAGAAATAAACAGAATTCTTAATTTAAAAAAAGCTGTCGTAACTGACGGCTTTTTTTGTTGCGATACACAGACTATCACTTTCGTCATATTTACATTATATTAAAAATATGAACTATGTTTTATGTGTTATGCATAACAACACATATTTTAGGAGAAAGACAAATGTTAAATTTAACTAAGCAATGTCTCTCTGCAGATTCTGAGGTTCTGATCCTTAATTCAAATTCCGTTTTTGCTGATAACAAAAAAGTCATCCTTGCGAAAGCGAGGATCTCGGCTGATTCTTTAATTTGCCGAGATTCTCGAGCCTGCGGCTCAAGAATGATAGGTAAAAATATTGGCTCAAGAATGACGGGTAAAAATAATAGCAAGGATAACAATTTTTCTTTAATGTCACTCTTGCCGAGCGCAGCGATGGCGAGAGTCTCGGCTATATTTGAGAGAAGTGGCAACAAAAGTTTGCGATCATGGTGATAATAATACTATTATATGGAAGTTCTACTAGATTAATATACGCAAAAAAGAGGAGAAGTAATTTTCTCCTCTTTTCTTATTACAAAAGGCAGACCTTTAATTAGTCTGCCTCTTTATAGAAACGTCTATTAAAACTAATATCTGTGTTCCAAGTCAATCGGTGCATCTTCGGCAGGCGCTGCCGGCTCTTCCGGTTTTTCTTCAGCAGGAGTTTCAACCGCAATTTCCAATTCGGGAGCTTCCGTTTTTTCTTCTTCCGGTTTATTTTCTTTGACAAAGCTGTTCATAAATTTCAAAGCTTCATCGATTTCTTCCGGCGAATTTTCTTCCGGTTCGACTTCCGGAGCCGGTGCATTTTTCTTATTTTCTATTTCGGTTTTAACTTGTTGTATTTTAGCTTGTGCCAATTTTGAACCTTCTTTTGCAGCATCAACGCTATCCTTGAATTTATCTTCCAACATTTGCTTTATTGCCGGCAATTTTTCGGCATTAAAAATCGCCAAAACACCTGCAAAAACCAGAAACCATCCAAAAAATCCGCCCATTTTAATCTCCTTTATTTGACTGGCGCAACTGATTCAAGACTTCGGTCGCGTCGTATTGATAGTCATACGATATTATATTTTTCAAATTTTCACAATATTTATTTTTAACATATTCATAGTTACCGAAATCTGCCGATTTATTTATAACGTCAAATATTTTTTGCAAGCGTTCGGCCGTTTCATCATGCATCCGAATACCGCTTTTGCACAGTTCGACATTAGCTGCAAAATCGGTATTACCCAAACAGATCACATCGCAACCGGCCGCTATTGAACGCTTGGCTTTTTCGGCAATACTTCCTTTTAAGGCTTTCATAACAATCGCATCCGAAACCAATAAGCCCTTAAAAGCAATATCCCCGCGGATAATTTCTTTAATAACCTTTGCTGACACCGTTGCCGCATTATCTTTATCAACAGCCGTTAGAACAATATGTGCCAACATCCCCATCGGGGCATCATTCAGAGCCTTAAAAGGAGCAAAATCTTGTTGTAATTCATCCAGCGAAGCCTCTATAACCGGCAAATTCAAATGCGGATCGACAGCAGCTCTTCCGTGTCCGGGCATATGTTTAATACACGGACATATTCCGTTTTTGATATATTCATTAACCATACTTGCGCCCAATTCGGCAATATTGCAGGTAAAACAGCGTCCCTGTAATGCGGTCGATGTTTCGGGGTACAGCGTATCCAAAACCGGTGCAAAATTGACATTAATTCCGCATGATTTCAAATCGGCACTGATAAGGTAGGCATGCTCTCTGGCCTGTTCGTCGGTAACAATATTTTGTTGCGCGGTAACTGCCGTAAACTCCGGTTCGAGCAAACGCCGTACCCGTCCGCCTTCCTGATCGACGGAAATTAAAACATTATCCCGCCCCACGGCCTCTTTAATATCTTTAATTAGGGCCTTGACTTGTGATGTGTCTTTTATATTTTCGCAAAAGCGCGAAAACAAGCACACACCGAGCGGATTATACTCGGCAAACAACCGCTTTTCATCATCACTTAATCTTGGTCCCTGACATGATAAAAATACCGGTAGAATTTCTGTCATTTTTTAATCTCAACGCTCTTTAGCTATGCAATCGGATAAACCTTGAGCTTTAAGTGCCGCACAGGCATTTTGCGCAGCGGCTTTATCGGCAAACGAACCGACACGCAGACGATATATCGTCCCTTGCGTGCCCAAATCAACCGGTTGAATTTCATGGTTCATAGACTGCAATAAACTGTATTTTGCCGACCATGTTTTCCACGATTTTTCAACAGCACCTTTATTTTTAGAAGCGATAAGCTGAATTTGCCACTTACCATCGGCAACGGTTTGTGCCTTCGCAACCGGTTCGGCTGTTTTAACCGGTTCGGCCGGTTTAGCCGGTTCGGCAACGGGTTCAACCGCTTTAGCGGATTCGGTCTGAGTAGCTTCTTTTGCTTCGGCTTTAGCCTCTTGTGCGCCGTTATCCTGTTCTTTAGGCTCTGCCAACAAATCTTCAGGCTTATTCGGAACGGCATTGTCTGCAATTTGAGCCGTATTTTCAGCGGCTTCATCGACAACTTCGTCAACCAACTCATCTATATTTTGAGCATTTTCATCAATTTGTGTTTCATCCGGTATAATATCCGGTAATTTTGGCTGTTCCGGTGTCGGCAGCAGATTTTCGACAACGGTTGTATCAACATCCTTTTTCTCGACGATATTATACACATCTTTATCCTGATTCGGAATTTCCATTCCGCCCGGATTTTCAGGCTTAATTTTAACAGCGCTCTGCGGACGGCGAATAATAGGTATTTCTTTGTTAACCTGTTGATATTGAGGAATTAAAACAAACCAACCGACAACACCTGCCAGCGCAATGCCGGCAAATGTGCCTAAAAAATTATTGCGTGAACGAACCAACTCGTCACGGCGTTCTTCTATTGATGCGATTTTTTGTTCGGCGACTTTCTGTTTAAAATCATCCAAATATCCGTCGTTTTTATTAAAAAAATCTTGATACATTGTCATCCCCTCTTTATCGTATTATACATCTTATAACGCGTTATGGTTTAAAATCATTTAACAGAATTAAATAAATTCTTTTATTTATCAAAAATTCGGTTATATTAGCACTCAAGGATACACCAATGAAAATTGCCACGCTTAATATAAATTCCGTCAATGCGCGCCTGACCAATCTGATTGATTGGTTAGTACAGAACAAACCTGATATCATGCTGTTGCAGGAAATTAAAACCGAATTTAACAACTTTCCGTTTTTTGATATTCAGGCCGCCGGATACGATGTTAAGATTTTGGGACAAAAAAGCTACAACGGCGTTGCGGTTTTAAGCCGTTTTCCGCTCAGGATTACCACCGAAAATCTGCCTGATTTTCCGGATGATAACGCCCGTTATCTCGAATGTGAAACCACTATCGGTAAGCACACATACACCATTGCCTCGATTTATTTGCCGAACGGTAATCCGCCGTACAACAATCCTTCCGATACGAGCAAATTTGTTTATAAATTAAAGTGGATGGATGCCTTTTTAAAACGTGCCGATTATCTGATAAAGCAAAACAAAAAAGTGATTTTGGCCGGTGATTTCAATGTGATTATGAGTAATCTCGATGTTTATAATCCGGAACTTTTTGCCGGCAATGCTTTGTTCCGACCGGAAGTGCAGAACCGCCTGCGTTTGTTGTCGCGTTTAGGATATTGCGACACTTATCGCCGGCTCTATCCGCAGACCGCCGGCTATACTTTTTGGGACTACACCGGCAACGCTTTTCAAAATGACTTGGGTATGCGCATTGACTATATCTTTACCGCACCCTTTTTAACTGACCGCCTGCTCGACTGCACCATTGACCGTGATTTCAGAAAAAGAGACAAGGCTTCCGACCACACAATTTTAATTGCAGAATTTAAGGACTGATAATGAAAAAACTTTTGTTACTGACAGCCATGCTTTGGAGCAGCACCGCCCTTGCAGATGATATTATCGATACACATTTGCTTAACGAGATGTTTACAACCGTCAACAACGAATATTTGGAGTCGGTTGACAATACCGAATTGGCCGCTGCCGGCCTGACAGCTATTCATGATTTGGACAGTAAAATCGTGATATCAAAAGGTAGTGATCGCTTCTATATTTATTATAATTCGCAAATCAATAAAATCGTGCCGTTTCCAAAAGATACAGCCTCGGTTACGGGTTGGGTCGACACGTCGGTGCAGGTTATTGAAGCTGCCGCCAAACTTTCCGAAAAAATTGCCTTGCAAGATTTTCAAATCCCGGATCTGATGATGAAAAAAATGGCAGCAAAACTCGACCCCTATTCGCATTACTACTCCGAATACAATTACGAAGATACCGAAGAAGAAAACGCGATTTATACCTTGTACAGTGACCGAAAAATAGATGATATATTATATTTGCGCGTACGCATTTTCAACAAGCAAACCGACACCATGGTCAAACAATCGTTAGAAAACAATCCTGATGTCAAAGGTGTGATTTTGGATTTACGCGGCAACAGCGGCGGCATGCTTAACGCGGCCTTAAAAGTTGCCGATTTATTCTGTGATGATGAAATCATAACCTATACTGCCGGACGCAATAATGAAAACATTCATTATTACACCTCAAAAGAAGGCGCGATGTATGAAGGTCCGCTGGTTGTGCTGGTTGACGGCGAAACCGCTTCGGCCGCCGAAGTTTTAGCCGGCGGTTTGCAGGAACAGTCTCGAGCCAAACTTATCGGCACACGCACTTTCGGTAAAGGCACCATTCAAAACATTACCCAAATGAGCAACGGCGGTAAATTGGTCTTGACAACCGAACAGTTTTTCACGCCGTCGGGTAAAATTATACATCACAACGGCATTACGCCTGATGTTTGCCTAATGCCTGATGTTGACGGCACTTGTCCGCGTATCAGCCGTCTCAATGAAGATGCCGACATCGAACAAGCCGTCAAATTATTTTCTCACATTAAATAGATTGCTACTACTTATCGGTTATTTTCAAAAAAGGAAGTCCGCAAAAATAATACTTGGTTGTAAAACCGTTTGCCATCCGCCGGATTTTCAATAACGGTACACCCAACAGCGAATAAACCTTTTTACCGCCGATTATTTTGTAGCCGCACATCGGGAAAATACCGAACAATTTGCAGGCAAATATCTTAACCGAGGCCTCACCGTATTTGATAATATTATGATACTCTGTTTTTTCCTTCGGAGTAAATAACTCAAAATTTTCCGTTTTATTTTTGCTGTCTTCGGCAAACGAAGCTTTCATTATTTTTAAATATTGCTTGCGAGCTTTGCCTTTTTGCATTCTCCAGTACCACCTCAAGCCCAGAAATTTACGATAAAAATATAAAGGGATAAATTTCTTTAATTGATGCTGTTTCAAAAACTCATAAATGGTTTTATATTCATATAATAAAGCATTAACTTGCCTCGGGTTCTGCACTGACTGATTCGGGTTATCTTGCCGGTAACAATAGAATTCCTGGTCCAACACACAAATTTTTTCTGCCAAACAGTGTGTAAAAAACCAAAAAGATGTATCTTGATAAGCTGCTCCCGGTGTTTCGTTATAACAAATATGATTTTTTTTCACAAATTCGGTTTTATAAATCCCCGTTGTAGTAAAATAAGAGTGTATCATATAATTTTGCAGAACAATCGGACTGTCAACCAGATCATACCCCTCTTTTTTCATATACTTGATAGTCGAATAAATTCTGTTTTCATCTCCGTAAAAACATGATAAATTACTTTTAACGATATCTAAATCAAATTTTTCGGCTTTCTTATACAATATTTCATACATTTCCGGTTTTATATAGTCATCCGGTTCGACGATGCCGAAATACTTACCGGTTGCCGCTTCAATACCGCGATTCATTGTATGCCCGTAGCCTCCGTTCGGCTTATCTATGTATTTTACTCGCTTGTCTCTTGCGGCATATTCTTTAATAATATCCAGAGATTTATCTTTTGAGCCATCGTTTACACAAATAATTTCGATGTCTTTCAAAGTTTGATTGACAATGCTGTCCAAACATTCATGCAGATATTTTTCAGCATTATAAATCGGTAAGATTACCGACACTTTTGGTTGTTTTTTCATTTTTTAATTATCTCCAGTAACAAAATATTAAGAAAATAGTATTTTACCCGATCGGACATATGTCTGGTTTTCCAGACCGGAATCTTGAAAATTTCATAGGTTTTCCGTCCGCCGAAAGTTGTTTTGGAAAACACGGGAATAAAATCAAACAGTCTGATGGTCTTCTTATGAAAAAAATCAAGCCATTTATGCGATTTATTGATTTTTTCGAGACTAAACAACGGATACTTTTCGATGCAAGTACTAATTTGCGGATTTTTGTATTTGTCATGCAAAACATCATTAATCAAATTCAGCCATTGGTTATTGAAATTTTCTTCAGTAAAACGATCCATCGATGCAACTGCATTGCGGCTCATGATTTTGCGCTGTTCCTGATTTTCGATAAGTTCCATGATTTTTGCAGCGTATGCTACCGGATTATCCGCCGTCAGATAACCATTATAGCCGTCGATGATTAATTCATTTACCCCGCTTGCTCCCTGCAATCCGACAGTCGGCAAGCCGACACTCAGCATTTCGCTCAAACCGATACTAAATCCTTCAAAAAATGACGGAAACACCCCGATATCATATTCCAATAGTGTTTTACAGGAGTTTGCCGTTATTCCTTTAAAATGGACTTGTCCGGATATTTTTAAATCTTTAGCTAATTTTTGCAATTTACCCGCATAGTCTTTAGGTACTGATTGCCCATATATATCTAAAATCCAGTCAGGATGTTGTTTTGCGACAATTTGCATGGATTTAAGTAAAAACTGTAATCCTTTGTATCTGTCGATTTTAGATAAATATACGATTTTTTTACGGCACTGTACATCAGTTACGGTATCTGCTGATTTTGTGACGTAATTTGCGATACACGTCACTTTTTTCATAAAATCGGGAACCAACCGATAGTATGATGGAAATAATATCTGAGCGACCGAATTCTTTGTCCACGCCGATTTCATTTTATCCAATATTGTTTTATCCTGAAAATACCAATCGGGCCTGCTGTGTAACATTAATATACGCGGAATTTTGTTAAATTTTTTCGATAATTCGGCTTCGACATAAAAAATCGGAAAGAAAAAAATTAGCAAATCAGCTTTATTCTTTTCCAAATAAGCATTTATTGCCGCCGAATACGATTCTTGATTAATCAAATACAAATTGACATATTCGACATTTTTATCCAAAGCTTTCGGTCTGTCCGTTATATTTTCAGAATTAAAACATACAGCTTTGACATTATAGTTATTTTTACATAAAAAATTGCAAAGATGATTAAAAATTGTCATAGCTCCGCCAACTGTATTAATTAAGTCAGCTTGAGCTATTACAAGGATATTTTTTTTATCCATTTACCTTTCCTTTTATTTTATTAAACAACTCAAACACAGCAGCTATTGTACGATTCATATCATAATAGCGATAAGCCCCCAAGCGGCCTAAGAAAAAGACATTCGGCATATGTTCGGCTTCTTGCAAATAACGATTATAAATCGCTTGATTTTGGGGATTCAATATTGGGTAAATCCGATCATTTTTGCCTAATTCATAATCCTGCGGATATTCAAAAGATAAAACTGTTTTATCTGATTTTTCATTCAAAAAATATTTATACTCGGCAATACGCGTAAAATCATAATTTTCAGGATAATTAACAACCGGTGCATTCTGAAATTTTTCAGTATTAAATGTTTTTATACGGATATCCAAGCTTCTGTACGGGAGTTTGCCATACTTATAATTAAAGAACTCTTCAATGGCTCCGGTATAAAAAATTCGATTATACGATTTAATGTCCTTTACATCCGTATACGCTGTATTTAACCTAACCTTAATATTCGGGTGTTTCAGCATATTTTCAAACATTTTTGTATAGCCGTTAAGCGGAATGCCTTGGTATTTTTCCTGAAAATATCTGTCATCTCGGCTTATGTATACCGGAACAGAACCTGTCACGGAAGGATCCAACTGCTCCGGCGTAAAATTCCATTGCTTAATCGTATATCCCAAGAACACTTTTTGATAAATGTACTCTGCTAAAAATTGTAAATCTTCGTCATCGGTTTTTCGCAACTCCAAAATCGGAACTTTTTTATTATAACCAAATTGCTGAATGAGCTTCGTTTCCAATTTTTCTGCCAATTGTTTCGGAAAAACTTTATGCATTGAATTGATATTAAACGGAATCGGAACTTCTATACCATCTATTACACCCAATACGTGATGCATAAAAGGATACCACTCTGTAAATTGCGATAAAAAATCCCATATTTCCGTTGAATTTGTTCTGAATATATGTGGTCCGTATTTATGAACCGTTATACCGTTTTCATCTTTATAATCATAGCAAGTTCCACCGATATGACTTTTTGTATCAATAATGACAACTTCTTCATTCAGCTCATCAGCCAGACGATGCGCCATCGTTATACCGGATAATCCGCACCCAACAACCAGATTTGTTTTCATATACTCTACAGCTCCCTGTCTACATACAATAAATTGCATTATTTTTATTTATACACTAATTAACTGTGTTATATGAACATAAATGAACGTTTATGTATGCTGTGAAAACATGCTAAATAAAATTTATTTATGAACACACAAAACAAAATATTTACGACATATTTGAATAAGTTATAAAAATAAGCATTGACCTTAAAATACTTATAAAAATTTTGTATAAGGTATTGACATAAACGTTCATTTAATCTGCCCAATTTTTAGGTATATAACTTGTTGAATTTAACAAAAAAAATACATAAAAAAGGAACTATTAAAATGATTTACGGATATATACGTGTCAGCACACATAAACAATCATATGATGCTATGGAACGAGAGATCGCAGAATACGCTAAAACACACAATTTCAAAATTGATAAGTGGATTGAAGAAACAATCTCTTCAAGGAAAGCGCTAAAAAACAGAAAACTGGGAATATTGTTAGAACAACTGAAAAACAATGATATATTGATTGCCACGGAAATTTCTCGTCTCGGTCGCTCGTTGCTTGAAGTTATGGCGATATTACAAACCTGTTTAAGCAAAAATTGTCAGGTTATCACAATTAAAGAAAATTATCATCTCGGAAACGATATTCAATCTCAGGTGCTGGCTTTTGCCTTCGGACTATCTGCCCAGATAGAGCGTAATTTAATATCGCAACGTACCAAAAGCTCACTAGAAAACCTAAAAGCCAAAGGGAAAAAGCTCGGTCGCCCTTATGGTGCAGAAACAAAAAAATTGAAACTGTCAAAAAACATAAAAAAAATTAGACAGTTATTGAATGAAGGTACTTCTAAAAATCAGATTGCCCGAATTATAGGCGTTCAAAGAATAACGTTACATCGTTTTCTGTGTCGTATGCAATGGTTTAACGAAAAAACTTCGGCTCTAAATAAGAAAAAATAATTTTTTCATTTATAAAAAAAAGCTATTGACAAGCGGCGTAAAATATGTATACTGCGCCTAAATGTTTAATTGATAACTTTAACAAAAGAGTAAAAAAATGGCAAAAGCAGTAAAGATTAAAATTAAATTGGAAAGCAGTGCCGGTACCGGTTCTTTCTACTTGGCAGAAAAAAATCCGAGAACTCATCCGGAGAAACTTGTTATCAAAAAGTTTGACAAGAAATCTCGCAAACATGAAGAGTTCGTAGAAAAGAAGATTAAGTAATTTCTGCATAAACAAGATTTAGAAAAGAGGTCGGCACATTAACCGACCTTTTTTTATTCTACTTGGCTTTTTCGAGCGGATGCGCTTTATGGTATTCTCTTTGTAAGGTTTCGGTCTGAACATCGGTATAGCGTTGGGTCGTGATTAGGGATGAATGGCCCAGTAATTCTTGAATGGAACGCAAATCAACTCCCGCCGCTAACAGTTGAGTGGCAAAAGAATGGCGCAAGGCATGGGGTGTCACAGTATCGGGAAGGCCTATTCGACCTCGCAGCTTTTGCAACTGCCGCTGGATAATGCGCGGACTTAATCGCTCACCTCGAGCCCCGACAAATAACGGTTCTCCTACGTTAATACTGTACGGGCTTTTTGCAAGGTAAGCCTCGATATTTTGCCAAACTATCGGCAGAAGGGGTACTATTCGTTCTTTATTCCCCTTACCTTTTATGCGGAGGAACTCGCTTTTGGCATTTATATCGCCGACATTTAACGCAAGGGCTTCGGAAATACGTAATCCGCAACCATACAGCAAAGTCAAAACGGCTTTATCTCGAAGTCCTTGCCACGCGCTTTGAGCTACATCTTTAGCTTCAATCAATACATTAAATGCATCATCAACATCTAATGCTTTAGGTAAAATCTTAGGTTTGCGCGGTGAACTGATAACACTGATGGCCGGATTTTTTATGATATCATTGACATCGAGCCACTTAAAAAAATTTTTAATTGACGATAACTCACGCCCCATAGAATTTTTGTTGATATAATGTGCGGCACGATTACTCAGAAAGCGTCTGAAATCATGAACTTCAAGCGCGGCTAAATCATCAAGAGACACTTTTTTATCGGGGGTGATTTGTTGCAGAAATAAAGCCAAGTCGCGCGAATATGCATCCAAAGTATGCTCGGAATACAGGCGCTCTTTTAACAGCCAATTTTGCCAGCGCGTAATAATCGGCTTTAAGGAATCGTCTGCATTAAACTTTATTTCTTCCTTCAATTTCTATTTAATAACCTCTTTATCATAAATACCGAAAAGCACCGAGCGCGGCATCCAGCCCTTAACATTATCGAATTTCAACAAACACATACCTTCGGGTGTCGGACATTGTTCAACCGCACCGACAACGCCGTCTTCTACTTTGGCAATAACGCGAGCTTCTTTATCCGGTTTAGCGTAAATATTATTTTCGCCCGGATTAACCACGCGCACATAACGTCTGTTTGACATCAGCATGGCTTTATGCACCCATGATTCGGAACCTTCCCAATCTTTGATTTTGCGCCACAACTCAAATTCGGCGGTAATTTCTACCGGTGCGCCTTTTTGTTTATAAACCCACTCAATCGGATAGCGGCTGCCCGGACCAGAACGTGCGTTAACCAGACTGGAACGCATAGCGGCCATACGCGGCAAAGCTGCACCGCTTTCACTTTCGTCATCAGCCGCATTGGCAGGTAAAACCGCACCAAACGTAAACATTAATGCAATCAATGTTATCAATAAATGTTTCATATTTTTCCCTTTTTACTTATTTTAAAGTATTATGGCACTATATATATAAAAAAATAGTAAAAATTCCGTTGAAAGGACAATTAAAATGGATTTAATGAAAACTGTTCAGGATTTAATCAGAATTCCTACCGTAACCGGCAATCGAACCGAAATTATGCGGGCGGCAAATTATATCAAAGATTCTCTCAAACATACCGATACTTTGGCTGAAATTTTTGAATCCGATGCATCCCCTGTCATCTTTTTACGCAACACCGACACCATTGACTTTGATGTGATTGTCTTAGGCCATATTGATGTTGTTCCGGCATCCGAGGATATGTTTACACCTGTTATTAAAGACGGCAAAATGTATGGTCGCGGCACATTGGATATGAAGTCTTTTGCCGCTGTTGCACTCAATACGATGGAGTATGTTGTACAACATAAACTACCGATTAAATTCGGGGTTATTCTTTCAACCGATGAAGAAAAAGGCAGCTTATCAACCGAGGCTTTTCTTAAGGCCTATCCGAGTATAAAAGCTCGCATTGTTTTGGATAATGATGTCGGCGGCGACATTACCAAAATTGTCAGCAAATGCAAAAATCCGGTGTTTGTAAAATTGATTGCCACCGGTAAAGAAGCGCACGGTTCAACGCCGTGGGACGGCATCGATGCCAATGAATTGCTTTTCAAAACATGGCAAAATATCCGTAAAATTTATCCTTATTATGCCGCCGACTTACCGCAGCCGCAAGATACTTGGTTTGATACCGTACACTTTGCCAAAATCTCCGGCGGCGATGTTGCCAACATTATTTCGAACCATGCCGAAGCGCTATTAGACTTTCGTCTGACCGAAAACTCCAGTGTTGAAAACTTAGAAAAGAATCTGCAAAGTTGCTTAGAAAAGGGCGTTACTTACAAAATCATATCATCCAGCACGCCGGTCGTTATGTCGGAAGAAAATCCGGATATACTGGACTACAAGCGCTTTGCCGAAAATATTATGGGTAAGCCGATCGAGTTTGAACACATCGGCGGTGCAACCGATTCCCGTTCGTTTGCGGTAAAAGGTTCGACGGTGATTATGCATTCGGGCAGCGGTGAAGGCATGCACGCTTCCGGCGAATACGTCGACATTGAAAGTGTTAAGCAGATTGCCGATATCCAGATTAAATTTTTGGAGCATTTAGCCGAAAACAAACGCTGATTTTCCCAAATCTGTCCGTTTTAGCAAACAAATAACATCACATAATATCTTTGGATTTTATGCTTTGTTTTGAAAGGATTGCACTGCGGTTCTTTCTCCGATATTTTTTTGTTTTACTGAGCCACATAGGAACGTAAAAATTCTTTTATTTCAGGATCTTCTGCATAGTCATAGGCCGTTTTACCGTTATAATCCATAGCACCGGCATTAACACCGCTGTCAATAAGCAGTTTTACCACTTTAATATTCTTATTTAAGGCAGCGGCATACATCAAAACCGTACGTCCCTCATTATCAACGGCATAAATATCGGCACCGTAACGCATCATCATTTTAACAACACGCGGCGTTACATCGACACGGCAAACATTCATCAACAACGTTCGCCCTTTTTCATCACGAGCATTAATATCGTGTTCGACCGGATTACGCTGTTGCCCCGTACCGGTGTCAAATGAAGAAATCAGCATTTTTGCCATTTGGTTAACACTGCCGCTTTTATCGGTACCTGTGCCGTTAATAAGCATATCGGCCACCGTAGCCAGAGATTGCCTTCTGGCACCGCCGTCTTCTCTTGTTTTACCGTTTACGCCGCGCTTTGACATAATTTCGGTAACGGCATACTTAATATTTTCACTGCCGACACCCAACAAAGTGCCTACCCACGATTGATCTTCATCATCGGCATTTGTTAATTCGGTTGCTTTTTCACCGCTGAGCATACTCTGCATTGTATAATCAACCACTTTATTAATGAGCTTGGTTCGGTTGGCATAAATAAAATAACCGCAAATGGTGACAAAAACAATCAGTGTGCCTAAAACAATTAAAAACTTTTTCAGCATTCGGTGTCCTCAAACATTCTCTTTTTCGTACATTTATACAATATATTATGCAGATGTAAAGAAATGTTTTTCTCTTACACATAAGAAATGATGAAAAAAGCAAAAAAAGTGCTTGAATTTAAAATATAATTGCGTTATAAACGCTAAGTCTGAGTTGTTCGGGCGAAATTGGCATGCCTGACAGCTTGTTGTTCAATTCCATTAACGAAAGGGAATAAAATGCCTAAATTAAAAACAAAGAAAGCCGCTGCCAAACGTTTCAGCGTTACCGGTACCGGTAAATTAAAAAGAAAACATTCGTTTAAGAGACACCTTCTCTTTAACAAACCGACAAAACAAAAAAGACAAGCCAGAGGTTCCGTTATCATTGCGGCAGCCAACAAGTTTATCAAAAAGTTTTTACCGTTTATTTAAGGAGGATTTAGGATATGTCTCGTGTTAAAAGAGGTTTAACGGCTCACGCTCGCCACAAGAAAATTTTAGGTATGGCGAAAGGTTACAGAGGTCGTAACAAAAATGTATTCAGAGTAGCAGTTGAAAAAGTTGAAAAAGGTTTGCAATATGCTTACCGTGACAGAAAAGCAAAGAAAAGAAGTTTCCGTTCTTTGTGGATTCAACGTATTAACGCTGCCACACGTATCCATGATATGACTTATTCTCGATTTATCAGCGGACTGATCAAAGCAGGTGTTGAGCTTGATCGTAAAGTTCTTGCTGATATCGCTTTGAAGCAGCCCGAAACATTTGCACAGTTGGTAGAAACTGCCAAAGCGGCTCTTAACAAGTAATATAACGATACACAAAAACTATAAAAAAGAGTTGGCGACAGTTTATATACTTTAGCTGACTCTTTTTTATTTATTTTAAACACAAAAGGTTGCCATTATGGAAAATTTAGAAGAATTAAAAAGCGAAATATTATGCAAAATCAATGCGGTCGCTGACCTGAAAGGACTTGATGACATCAGAGTTTCGGTTTTGGGTAAAAAAGGTCAGATTACCGAAATGATGAAAGGTTTAGGCTCTTTGCCTTTAGAAGAAAAAATTGCCTTGGGTAAAGGTTTGAACGTATTAAAATCCGAAGTTGAAAGCGCCATCGAATCTCAGAAAAAGGTATTGGAAGAAAAAGCCCTAAACGAAAAGCTCGCCAATGAAACGATTGACGTTACTTTGCCGATAAGGCCGGAAACACAAGGCCGTATTCATCCGGTTTCAAAAATTTATGAAGAAGTCGTTGCTATTTTCGGCGAAATGGGCTTTGATGTCGCCAACGGTCCGGATATCGAAGATCAATTCCACAACTTTAATGCCTTAAATATGCCGGCCAATCACCCTGCCCGCCAAATGCAGGATACATTTTATTTGAATAATGATCCTTCGCAACCTTTTGATATGGATACCGCTTACGTTATCCGCACACATACTTCCGGTATGCAAATCAGAACCATGGAAAAGCAGCAACCGCCGATCCGTATTATTGCACCGGGACGTACATATCGTTCCGACTACGATGCGACACATACCCCGATGTTTCACCAGGTAGAAGGTTTGGTCATTGATAAAAATATCACCATGGCTCATCTTAAAGGCTGCTTATATGATTTTATGAAAGCATTTTTTGAGTTGGACGAATTGCCGGTTCGCTATCGTCCGTCATATTTTCCGTTTACCGAACCATCGGCCGAAATGGATATCGGTTGTTTGAAAACCAAAACCGAGTTAAAAATCGGTGCCGGTACCGACTGGCTTGAAGTATTGGGTTGCGGTATGGTTCACCCGAATGTTTTACGTGCCGGCGGCATTGATCCGGATGTTTATCAGGGTTTTGCGTTCGGTTTGGGTATTGACCGTTTGGCCATGCTTAAATACGGTATTCCGGATTTGAGAACGTTTTTTGAATCGGATGTTCGTTGGTTAAAGCATTACGGATTTACGCCGCTTGATTTGTCTTCAATGACAGGCGGTTTGAGCAATAACGGAGGATTGGCACGATGAAATTTACTTTATCTTGGTTAAAAGAACACTTGGATACGAATGCTTCAATTGATGAAATCAGCGAAACATTAACCCGTATCGGTTTGGAAGTTGAAGAAGTGATTAATCCGGCAGCACAGCTCGGCAATTTTATAACCGCTCGTTTAGACAGTGTCGAAGACCATCCGGATTCCGATCATTTGCACGTTTTATGCGTCAATGACGGCACACATAAATATCAAGTAGTATGCGGTGCCCCTAATGTCAAAGAAGGCTTAATCGGTATTTTTGCACCGGAAGGAACACTTATACCGCTGTTTAACGAGCGCCTGAAGAAAACGACTATTCGCGGTGTTGAAAGCTGCGGTATGATGTGCGCCGAAGATGAAATCGGTATTGGGCAAGATCACGAAGGTATTATCGAATTGCCGGCAGATACGCCTATCGGCAGACCTGCCGCCGAAGTTTTGAATATCGATCCGGTTATTGAAGTTTCAATCACTCCTAATCGTGCCGAATGTTTAGGCGTTCGCGGTATTGCCCGCGATTTGGCCGCCGCCGGTTTGGGTACGTTAAAGCCGCTTAATATTATCAAAACCGAAGCTAAATTTGCCAATCCGATTAAAATCAACGTTGAATGTCCGCACGAATGTCCGACATATACCGGACGCTATATAAAGGGCGTGAACAATACCGGTAAATCCCCGAAATGGATGACCGACAGATTAAATGCTATCGGTATTCACTCGATTTCACCGTTGGTTGATATCACTAACTACATTAACTATGATTTAGCTCGTCCGTTGCACGTGTTTGATGCCGATAAATTGACCGGCAACATTACCGTTCGTATGGCACATAACGGTGAAAAATTCAAAGCTTTGAACGACAAAGAATATGATTTAACCGATTATTGTTTGGGTATTTGCGATGACGAAGGCGTTCAGTGTTTGGGCGGTATTATGGGCGGTATGGAAAAAGGCTGCTCGGAAGATACTGTCAACGTTTTATTGGAATGTGCTTTGTTTAAACCGGAATGTATTGCTAAAACCGGTCGCAAACTGCAAATCGATTCCGACTCACGCTATCGCTATGAACGCTGGGTAGATCCGAAATCAAACATCAGCGGTTCAGACTATGCCACACAGCTTATTTTAAGCATTTGCGGCGGTGAAGCTTCGGAATTAACCGTTGTCGGCAATGAAGAATACGAGCCGCAAATAGCTTATTTACGTCCTGAAAGATTGGAAACGCTTATCGGTATGCCGGTCAGTGCCAAAAAATCTATGGAAATTTTAAGCAAACTTGGTTTTGAAGTATCGCTTGAAAACGGCAAAATCAAGGCTGTTTCACCGAGTTGGCGCGGTGATATCGAATGTGAGCAGGATTTGGTTGAAGAAGTTGTCCGCATGATCGGTTTGGATGAAATTCCGGCAATTTCTCTGCCGCGTCCGATGTTCCCGAAAGAAATATTATCGGCCGAACAGCATAATGTCGTTACGGTTAAGCATGAACTGGCTTCCCGCGGTATGTACGAAACCGTCACATGGAGTTTTGCCGACAGTGATATTGCGCAATATTTCCGCAACGGTCATGAAGCCATTATGCTGCAAAATCCGATTGTTAAAGAACTCGATGAAATGCGCCCGTCGTTATTGCCTAATTTGTTGACGGCGGTTAAAAATAATATTGCCCGTGGCTATCCGAATGTTGCTATTTTTGAAGTAGCACCGGTATTTACAGGCAGAAATCCGGGGGAACAGCATACGGATGCCGGCGGCGTTCGTGCCGGTTTAACCGCTAAAAAAGATTGGACCGGAAGTGCCAGAGAATATGATATCTTTGATGCCAAAGCCGATGCTTTAGCCGCCATTGCCGCCGCTAAAGGACCTTATGAAAATCCGCAGATTACCACCGATGCACCGGCTTATTATCATCCGGGACGTTCGGGGACAATCCGCTTGGGCAAAAATGTATTGGCTTATTTTGGTGAAATCCACCCGAGTATTCTGAAAAAACTCGATATCAAAACTCGCGTTGTGGCATTTGAAGTCAATTTAAACAACATTCCGTTACCGCGTCAGTCTGCCGGTAAAGCACGCAAAAAGTTAGAGCTTTCTCAATTCCAAGCGGTTGATAAAGATTTGGCATTTGTGGTTGATAAAACCGTTTCGGCCGCTGCAATTTTGGCTGCTGCCAAAAATGCCGACCGCAACTTAATTACCGATGTCCGCATTTTTGATATCTACGAAGGCAGCAATTTGCCGGAGGGTAAAAAATCGGTTGCCATCAGCTTAACATTCCAACCGGCCGAGCAGACATTTACGGATAAAGATATTGAGAATTTGATGAATAAAGTTATTGTCGAAGTCGGTAAAAAAACCGGCGGCGAACTGAGATAGGAGAACAAAAATGGCTATGAGAACAACACGCAAGCAAAACTATCCGGAATGGTATCAAAATGTGGTATCCGAGGCCGATATGGCCGAAAATGCTTCCTCTCCGGGTTGTATGGTTATGAAGGCTTGGGGCTACGGCTTATGGGAACGTATCCAACGCGTGTTAGATGAAAAAATTAAAGAAACCGGACATGAAAATTATTATTTTCCGATGTTTATTCCGCTTTCTTTCTTCCAAAAAGAAGCCGACCACGTTGAAGGTTTTGCCAAAGAAATGGCGGTTGTCACCCACTCGCGTTTGGTCACCGAAGACGGCAAACTAAAACCGGCTTCCCCTTTGGAAGAGCCGTTGATTGTTCGCCCGACCAGTGAAACGATTATTGCCGATTCATTTGCCAAATGGGTAAAATCTTATCGTGATTTACCTATCTTGTTAAATCAGTGGGCCAATGTTGTGCGTTGGGAAATGAGACCTCGTTTATTCTTGCGCACACGCGAATTTTTGTGGCAGGAAGGCCATACGGTTCACGCAACCTATAAAGAAGCCGAAGACGAAACTGTTAAAATGCTCGGCGTTTATCGTGATTTTGCCGAAAATGCTTTGGCTATGCCGGTTATAATCGGCCGCAAACCGGAGTACGATAAGTTTCCTGGAGCGGTTGACACCTATTGTATTGAGGCTATGATGCAAGACGGTAAAGCTTTACAAGCAGGAACTTCGCACTTTTTGGGGCAAAACTTTGCCAAATCGGCTAACATTAAATTCGTTAATCAAAACAATGAACAAGAATTTGCCTATACGACATCCTGGGGTGTTTCTACCCGTTTAATCGGCGGTGCCATTATGAGCCATGCCGATGATGACGGTATGGTTATGCCGCCGCATGTTGCACCGTATCAAATTGTTTTTGTACCGGTTATCAAAAAAGCCGATGATACCCCGCGCATTATGGAATATATCGAGAATATCAAAGCTCAGCTTAAAGATAAAACGGCTTTCGGCGAGAAGCTCCGTATTAAAATTGATAACCGCGATAAACCAAGCGTTGACAAAGTTTGGGAATGGATCAGAAAAGGGGCACCGATGGTTTGCGAAATCGGCGCACGCGATATCGAAAATAACGGCTTAATGGTTAAAGAACGTATTTTCCTCGGTCAACCGGAAGGCAAAAAGATTATGAAAGTCGACGAATTTATCGATTCCGTCGGCGAACGCTTGGTTGCTTTGCAGCAAATAATGTTGGAAAAGGCTACCGAACGTTTACATAACAATATTCGTACCGATATCACCACGCCTGAAGCTTTTGCCGCTTATTTTGCCAACTCGAATGAGTGGATTGAAGACGGCAAACAGGGTAAAGTCGCATTCGTACGCGGTAAATGGTGCGGTGATTCCGAAACGGAAGAAATCTTAAAATCAATGAAGATTACCATCCGCTGTATTCCGTTTGACCAAAGCGGTACAACCGGAAAATGTTTATTAACCGGCAAAGATGCCACAATGGACGTTATTTACGCCAGAAGCTATTAATAAGCAATTTGAATAAACAAAAAAAACGGATAACCCTCGGTATTCAAAACCGAGGGTTATCCGTCTGCTTAATGCTTAAAATCGGAAGATACACATCTGCCGCACTGCTCGATATTACGGATAATATCCTGCAAACCGTTAACGGCAATATTGGTATTTTCTTTATTTGTAAACAACTGGTAATTTTTGCGTACCTGCTCTGATGTTATATTCGGCATAACCACATTGGCACCGGCAGCCAGACCGCGCTTTTGTCCGTCGGGAGCCAGAGCTTCCAGTGCTGTTGTCGTTACGATATCGGCTTTGGGATTAAGAAGACGGCTCAATGCCATACACTTCAAAACCAAATTGATATCGCCGTTTGCTTCTCCGCGCAAAGGCGTTTCCGGATGGGTCATCAACGGACCGATACCGATAAAGTTGGCTTTGACACGCTGAAAATAGAGCAAATCATCAGCAACAGATTCGAGACTCTGTTCGGGTAAACCGATGATATCGCCGGTTGCCGTATAGTAGCCGAGAGCCGATAACAGATGAATTGTGTTATTGCGCAACATCCAGTTTTGATGAGGATGCATACAGGCATACAACTGCTGATCGGTTGTTTCGATTTTAAGTAGGTAACCATCAACCCCGCAACGCCGGAAATCGACCAAATCACGTCCGTCAAGTTCACCGCAACTCAAAATCAATTTCATATCCATCGCCTTAATCTCACGAATTATCCGCAGGAAATCATCTCGCGAATAAGATAAACTTTCACCCGATTGTAATGCGATTGTTGAAAACCCCATAGCCTTAGCGGCTTGGGCATGAGCAACAATCTCTTCAACCGACAGACTGTAACGGGATAACTTTTGATTTTTGGCGCGAAGGCCGCAATAAAAACACGCATTTCTGCATTTATTGGAGAACTCCAAAAGAGCAACCAATTTTACCGCGTTTCCGAAAAACTTTCGTTGCACTCGGTCAGCGGCTGCAAAGAGTTCTGTGTCACAACTTTCACTCTGTAGCACTTCAATAATTTGCCGTTTGGTCAATATATGACTGCGTTCGGCAAGAGAAATAATATCTTCCTTCATACTATATATATTAATAATGATTAATTGAACGCAGTGTACTTATTATTGTATAAAATGTCAATAAATATTAATGTTTGCAAAATACTAAAAGCGGCGGAATTAATTTCCGTCGCTTTTAGGATAAAGAGGGATAAGACGCGCTTTGACAGGTGATTTGCTAACAGATTTCGTTCTGTTAGACGCAAATACCGAAGAGCTCTTTTCCAAGCAAAGTTTACCATCTGCATCAGTGACCAATTTGTAATAGTAGTCATCTTTCTTGAAGACCGAACCTACCGGAAGCTCCTCGCGAACAAAAGAACCGAGTGCATATTCCTGCAACCAGTGACTGTCGTCATCAAAGATGCTGATGTAGTTACATTCATCCTCATACGCAATACCCCAACAGGTTAGGGCATACTGCAATGTGTTGTTTTCCACCAGAGAGAATTTTACCAGAAACACATTGATGGGGTTTTTAGGCTCATCTTCCGAATTGCGGTCCAATGACACAACAGCATCCTGTGTCGGAAACATTGTCATCTGCCGAATAGATAAATTGCCGTTTGGCTGCGTATTCAAAAAATACGCATTGCCGTTATAGCAAAAAATATCTTTATCGGCGGTGATAATTTGTTTAGAAACAGGTTCACTCAGGTCGTCGTCTCTGTCTTCGCTAAATTCGTAAAACGCGCGCACATACGAATCGATGCCGTTATCACATGCCACAGGATCCATCCAGACAATGTGGCGATAACCTGCTCTGCTCTTTAATTGAACAAGAACCGCGTTTTTGCAATCTAGAAGTAATTGAGCGTGCGCTTTGCAGTATACAAGACATAACTCGTCAGCTTGACGAGAACATGCCAAAAGGTCTAATAGTGCCATAATTTGTATGTATTTAATTAGTAATCTGGCATCTATTATAATTTCACTTTATTTTTTGTCAATATTTTATTATTCAATACCGCAAGGAATAACTTCGTTATATCCTGAATGAAGGCGTTCTTCCATTGAAGAATTATCGGCTTCGTTTTTGCAATACCCGTCCTTAAACCAGCCCTTTTTATAAGTCATATTACCGACCAACGCACCGTTTATATCATATTGTTCCAAGCGGCCGTGCAGAGCCCCGTCTTTATAATGAGCCACGACTTCGACATTGCCGTTGGCATAATAAGATATTGCTTCGCCGTCACGAACTCCTTTTTTGTATTCAATGTGTTGCAATAACAAACCTTGCAGATTAAATACCGAAGTTATACCGGTTTGATAACCGTCAACATAGGTTTCATAAGCCACACGGTCATCATAGGTGCTGACAATGCGACCGTTAATCCCCCTACCGTGCTTGTTTTGGCAGAATTTACGCTTTTGCCGTACATAACATGAATACTGATTCGGCGTATAAATACGATTACTCGGCACGATTATTTTATACGGCAGATAGATTTTTTTCGGCTCGGTTAATTTGGTAATCGGTTCGTTAATATAGGCCTGTGCTTCAAATGCAAATAACCCCAAAACAACCGATATAAATATTTTATTCATTTTTTATCCTCTTTTCACAGCATACTCAAAAACGGTAAAAATTCAAGCCGATATTTTGATAATTCGGTTGCAGTCATAAAGAATTTTTGTTATGTTGCAAACATAAAAAAGAGGGATTGCATTATGTTTTTTAATTTGTTTAATTTTGATCCAAAACCTTTTGCCGAAGGTTTTCTGCCCGAAAAAGACGGTCATAAAATTTATTTTGTTCAATACGGTAATCCGAACGGTATTCCCGTTTTATCGTTTCACGGCGGTCCGGGCGGCAGTTCTCGCGTTAAATATGCCAAATTGTTTGATTTGAAAAAATATCGTTTCATACAATTTGATCAACGCGGTTGCGGTATGTCCGAATACGCTGATTTATGCGCGCACAACACAACCGAAAACTTAATTGACGATGCCAAACGTTTGCTCGAATTTTTGAACATTAAAACACCGATTATCGTTCACGGTTGTTCATGGGGTTCGACTATGGCACTGCTGTTTGCCGAAGCATATCCGAAAATGGTTCAAAAAATTATAGTTCATTCCGTCTTTTTGGCACGCCCGCATGATGCCGACTGGGTTAACAAGGATAGTGAGCGTTTTTATCCGGATTTGTGGCAACAAATGCGCCAAAAAATCGATAACAAGAATGTGCTGAAAGAATATACGAAACTTTTGTTTTCAACAAATAAAACCGATAATCTGCAAGCTCTGTCTTATCTCGGCAGTTATGAACATAAACTCGGTCAGCTTGCCCCTGAATTTGAAGAGTTTACCGAAATTGATGAAAGCTTTTTGAAATCATCCCGTGTTTATTTTCATTATGTCGGTCATAACTTCTTCATAACCGATAATCAAATCCTTGACAATATCGCAAAAATAAAAGATATTCCGTGTCTGATTGTCCATAATCGGATGGATTTCTGCTGTCCGGTCGAACAGGCATGGAATTTGCATCAGGTCATGCCGAATTCAGTATTAAAAATAAATGCCGGATACGGACATTCATCGCCACAGCTTATGGACGTTGTCAAAAGAAAATTAAAAGAGTTTTTATAGAGGGAATAATGTATTACAGTTTATTTGAGATTTTTGCCGTCGGTATCGGTCCGTCCAGTTCACACACCGTCGGTCCGATGAAAGCAGCACATCGTTTTGTAAAAAATTTGGCTAAGCAAAATAAACTGGAAAAAACAACCAAACTGATAGCTCGTCTTTACGGTTCTTTGGCTCTGACCGGCATCGGACACGGCACACTAAACGCCATTGCTTACGGCTTTATGGGCTTAAATGCCGAGGACATCACTCCGGATAAAAATTATATTCAAGAAATTAAAGACAACGGTGAGTTATGTCTTAACGTGCACCACTTTATTGCCTTTTCATTTGATAAAAACATTATCTTGGAAAAGAAAATAACTTTACCGGAACACTCAAACGGCATGAAATTCACAGCCTATGATGAAAACGACAATATCTTATTGGAAGAAACCTATTTTTCGGTGGGCGGTGGCACAATTGCCCGACAAGATGAAATTTCGCAGCGTATTGATCGCGCTCCGTACAACGTACCGTTCCAGTTTAACTCGTGCAAAGAATTAATGAAGCTTTGCGATCAAAACAAACTCTCTATTGCCGAAGTTGTTATGCAAAATGAAAAAGCTATTTCTTTGAAACGCACCTCCGTTATTACCGATATTTTAAGGCTCGAGCATATTATGGAAGAAAATATTGATGTCGGTATGCAAAAAAGCGGCGAGCTGCCGGGTGGTTTGAAAGTTAAGCGTCATGCCAAAGAAATGTATGAGCGATTAAAAAATCGATTTGAAAATAACTCAACCGACTCATTAACGGCTCTTGATTGGATTAATATTTGGGCGTTTGCCGTCGCCGAAGAAAATGCGGCCGGCGGTCGAATGGTCACAGCTCCGACAATGGGTTCGGCAGGGATTATTCCGGCTGTTTTGCGCTATATGAAACGCTATGGCAAATTCCGCAATGAAAACGAAAAGAAAAATGCAACAGTTACCTTCTTGGCCACCGCATCGGCTATTTGCAGTCTGTATCGTTCAAATGCTTCAATATCCGGTGCCGAAGTCGGCTGTCAGGGCGAAGTCGGTGTTGCCTGTTCGATGGCTGCTGCGGGTTTAGCGGCAGCTTTCGGCGGCAACAATCGCCAAATTGAAAATGCGGCCGAAATTGCCATGGAACATAACTTAGGATTAACCTGTGACCCGATTTGCGGATTGGTACAGGTTCCGTGTATTGAGCGTAACGCCATGGGCGCCATTAAAGCCGTTAATGCCGCACGTTTGGCTTTGCAAAATACCGGTAACCACGTTGTCAGTTTAGACAGTATTATCAAAACGATGTACGAAACAGGTCTCAGTTTGAATAAGGATTATAAAGAAACATCTTTGGCCGGTATTGCCAAAAATGCGCTGAGTTGTTGATAGACAGTCCTATTACTTTCGTCATATTTACATTATATTAAAAATATGGCACTATGTTCTATGTGTTATGCATAATCACTTATATTTTTGGAGAAAGACAAATGTTAAATTTAACTAAGCAAGGCTCTCTCTCTCTGCAGATTCTGAGGTTCTGAGCCTTAATTCCAATTCCGTTTTTGCTGATAACAAGAAAAAGTCATACTTGCGCGATAGCGCGAGTATCTCGGCCGAATCACAAAATCGTCATCCTTGCGAATGCGAGGATCTCGGCCGAAGCATTTTAAGCAGCCGAGATTCTCGAGCCTGCGGCTCAAGAATGACTGGTAAAAATATCGGCTCAAGAATGACAAGTAAAAATATTGGCGAAAGAATGACAGTAAAATGTGAGAGCGGCCTTCTTTCGATGTGTGCTGCAGATGCGCCGCAATTTTCGAGTGCCGTGTACAACAGAGGTACACAAGCGAGAAAGCTGCAAGCAGGTGCCACACAGAGCGGAAGAAGTATGATTGAGATGTTGGGCGTTTTGGCCATCATCGGTGTTTTATCGGTTGGCGGTATCGCCGGCTACTCTAAGGCCATGATGCAATATAAAATCAATAAATCTGTTGATCAAATTTCGCAAATTGTAGGTAATGTGCGCACTTTATTCGGCAGCCAAAAGAATTATTCAGGACTTGTCGGTTGCTATTCCGGCGGCTGTTCTGCAAATGGAGACACCGGAAAAATATTAAAAAAAGCCAATCTTGTACCGGATGAAATGTGGAATACTTCCGGTCATTTAGAAAATGCTTTCGGCGGATCTGTCGAGATTCATGCCAACGATAAGAAAATCGCCGGTGATCATAAGGCTTTTGCCATTCGTTTTTGGAGTGTACCTGAAGAAGCATGCATGGCTCTGGCAACTTATGATTGGGGATCCGGTTCATCCTCGGGTTTGCTTTCTGTTGACATCAATTATGGATCTCCGAATGTTTTTAGTGACGGCTTTTCATCCGGTTGCAGTGGTAACGCCAGTGCTAATGCCCCTTGGTTCTCGGTTCCGGGAGCAATAGCCTGTCCGAACGGTTCTTCCGTATCCGTACCGATGCCGGTCAACATTGCCGCGACAGCCTGTCAAGCAGGAGACAACAATACAATTATGCTGAGGTTTTATTAGATTTAAGATCTGCCATAAAAAAGCTCCGTTTATTGAAACGGAGCTTTTTTACCAAACTTACAAATTTGAAAGTTTCTTTCGTAATTCTCTTAAAGTATCTACCGCTTCAGATATCTGCAACAATACGTCATTGCTGAGCGTAGCCTTGACACCTTCACCTTGTGGCTCTTCGGCAACAGTATTATCTTCAAAGAAGTCTTTTTGAATTTCGCTATCATTCAAAAGATTTTTCAAACCCTTTTCTTTGATATAGCGCTGCGCTCCCTCAATAGTATAGCGATTATCATACAACAAGCTTTTGATGAGTTTTAAAATTTCAACATCATCCGGACGATAATAACGCCGTCCGCCGGTTGCTTTCATCGGGCGGATTTGACTGAATTTTGTTTCCCAAAAGCGCAAAACATGCGTTGCAACCCCAAGTTCTTCAGCAACTTCGGCAATGGTCTTAAACGCAGATTTTGACTTATTTATGATCATCCCTACCCTTTATTATTTTTGACCGTTTACGGCTTTTCTCAACAGCTGAGAAGGTTTAAACGAAATAACCGTACGCGGTGTAATTTCAGCTTCTTTACCGGTCTTTGGGTTGCGCCCTATACGAGCATTTTTCTTATGCAAGCTAAAAGTACCGAACGAAGAAATCTTAACATCATGACCATCGGCAAGTTCTTTTTTAATTTCTTCGATAATCAAATCCAAGATATCACCGGAATCTTTGCGTGACAATCCGATTTCTTCATAAATCGCCTCAGTAATACTAACACGAGTAACAGTTTTCATTTTTTCCTTCCTGATAAAATTAACAATTGCTTAACCATACCTCTATCAAAAAGAAAACAAAACCTTTTTAATAAAGAAATTCACAAGTTTTTAAAAAATTAAAAATACTTGCCAATTAATATTTTAACACTTACTATTAGTGAACAAATAATACGGAGAGAACATATGAATATTATCGGAGAATTATTCGGCTACATTGCCGGCATCTGCACGGCAATATGTTTTTTGCCGCAGACTTTACAAACCATACGCTCGAAAGATGTGCGCGGCTTATCGCTGACCAGTTATATTATTTATTGTACGGGCTTAATTTCGTGGATTCTGTACGGGCTGTATATCCACTCTGTACAAATGCTGATTTTCAACAGCATAGGTTTATTCTTCGGCGCGATGATTCTTTATATGATTATCCGTGCCAAAAAATAGTAACCGAAAACAATTAATCTAAGACATACGTCTTTTTAAATCTTGCGTTTTTACCTATACGCGAAACAATCTCATAACTGATTGTGCCGGCATCACGGGCAATATCATCCAGCGTATAAATATCATTTATGATGTCGGCAAACATACCGACTTTTAAGCCCTCAATACTTGTCACATCGCAAATGATATTATCCATGGAAACGCGTCCCAAAATGCGCGCTTCACACATTTTTCCGCCCACGTTGAAAAATACACGACCGACATTGGAAAGCGAACGCGGAATACCGTCACCGTAACCGATAGAAATAATAGCCAGTTTTCGCTGTGTCGGTGCCCGATAGGTAGCCGAATAGCCGACAAACTCACCTTTAGCCAAATCGGCAATTTGCAAAATCGGCGCTTTAACCGTCACCACATTTTTCATCTGATTCGGACGATACGGTGCCGTATTGATACCATAAACGGCCGCGCCCAAACGTACCATATCAAAAGCATAATCCGCCCCCAAAAACGCACCGTCGGATGCTGACAAGCATGCCGGCACATCGGCAAAATATTTTTCACGGATTTTCTTAAAGTTATCTAATTGATGCTGGTTCATAAAATGGTCTTTTTCATCGGCACAAGCCAAATGGCTCATGACCATTGAAAAAGATTTAATATCCGAGCGCGATAAGGCCGCAAGTTCATTTTCGCGAAAACCTAAGCGATTAAGCCCTGTTTCGACATGAATAACCGGTGCAACACCTTCGATTTTATGAGCCTTCCAATAGTTAAGCATTTCCGGTGAACTGATAACCGGTATTAATTTATATTGTTCAAACAATTCTATACTGTCGGCGCCGATTCCCTGCAAAACTCTGATATTGGCATCCGGAACCTCAGCGGCTATTTTTTGCCCTTCTACGGCATGGGCCACCCAAAAATCACGACAATCGGCTTTTTCATACAAAGCTTTTGCAACCATAGCCGCCCCTAAACCGTAAGCATCATCTTTAACCACCGCCGATGGCTTTGCCGGTGCAATAATCTGACAAAGTTGCTTGTAATTATCGATTAAACGGTTTAAATTAACTTCCAAAACGGGTTGAGTAAAAACATCCGCTGCGGATTTTTTAAAAATACTCATAAGATTGCCTCCGAAATATAAAAGGTTTGTTTAATGGAATTTATTGATTCACACATTCATTTGCAAGATTATAAAACTAAAGATATTAATAATGTCATAAAAAATGCGATTTTAAACGGTGTTGTAAAATTAATCAATGTCTCGGCACACCCGAGTGATTGGCAAAACATTGATATGCTTGCTGCCGAATATCCGCAAATTATACCGGCATACGGCATTCATCCGTGGTACACTGATGATGCACCGGCAAGTTGGCAAACCGATTTGGAACGCCGTTTGAAAAGCAATCCGAAGACTTGTGTCGGCGAATGCGGTATTGACCGGCTTAAAAACACTGATACCGAGGCTCAAATTAAAATTTTATTACCGCACATTGAATTGGCAAAAAAATATCATCGCCCGCTGATTATCCACTCTGTCAAAGCAGATATGTATATGCAGAAACTGTTTTCTTTATTACCCGAAAAAACGATTTTTCACTCGTTTACCGGCTCCGCCGAATGGGGAAAAGATATTCAGCGCCACGGTTTTTTCATCGGGCTTAATTTTTCGATTTTGCGCAAAAAAAACAGAGTTGAAATTTTGCAAAATTTGGATATAAATCAAATATTATTAGAAACCGACGGTCCGTATCAAAATATCGATAACGGTGAAACCCTACCGGAAAACTTACCGCTGCTGGCAGCTCAACTTGCCCCGATATTTAATCTGCCGACCGCACGGTTTTCTCAAAAAATAATGCAAAATTGGGCAAAATTCACAGGAGAATAACATGACCGAAGCACCAAAATCATTACGTTTGCAAATTGCCATCATGGGACGTGTCAATGCCGGAAAATCCAGTTTTTTGAATTTAATGACGGGACAGGATTTTGCCATTACTTCCGATATCGCCGGTACCACAACCGATATTGTTGAAAAAGCCCAAGAGTTGCAACCGCTCGGACCGGTTTTGTGGATAGATACGGCCGGTTTCGGAGATGATTCGGAACTTTCCGATAAACGTATGGAAAAAACTTTCAAAACTTTTGACCGTGCCGATGTGATTATGCTTGTCTGCCAAGGCGATAAAATTGCCGCAGAAGAACAAAAAATTATTTCCATGGCCAACGAGCGCAAAATTCCGCTGATTAAAATTTATAATCAGGCCGATAAATATAAAATCAACGCAACCGATGGTATTATCGTCAATTCAACCGACAAAAACTCGCGTGACCGAGTGCTTAGCCAAATCAAAGCCGAGCTTATTAAAGTATGCCCGGATGAATTTATCAATAATCCGCCGCTGTTGGGTGATTTAGCACCGGCACACTCGACCGTTGTCATGATTATTCCGTTGGATTACGGCGCACCGAAAGGCCGTCTGATTATGCCGCAGGTTCAGGCTATTCGCGATTGTTTAGACCACGAACAGAATATTTTGGTGGTTAAAGAAAATGATTATCTTGCCGCCTTAAATAATTTCAAAAATCCGCCGGCACTGGTTGTATGCGATTCGCAAATTGTCGACCGCATGGTTGCCGAAACACCGAATAATATCAAATGTACCACTTTTTCAATTTTGATGGCGCGTTTTAAGGGCGATTTATCGAAAATGGTCAAGGGCGCAGCCATAATTAGCAAATTGCAAGACGGCGATAAGATTTTAATTGCCGAATCATGTACCCACCATGCGACGGAAGATGATATCGGGCGGGTTAAAATTCCGAACTGGTTGAAAAAGAAAACCCAAAAAGATTTGCAAATCGATCATGTTTCCGGTTGTGATTTCGGCACACATCTTGAAGATTACAAATTGGTTATACAATGCGGCGGCTGTACCATTAACCGACGTGAAATTTTATCACGCATTTATAAATGCGAACAGGCCGGCGTTGCCATCACCAACTACGGCGTTTGCATATCCGAATTAAAAGGCGTTTTATCCCGCGTGATCGAACCTTTTAATATAGAAATCTGAACATCTGTACGTAGAGACACTATGTTTAACAAAAGTAACATTATTTTGATTCTTGTATCCGTATTGCTGATTTACACCGGATTCTTCGGTTATCTGCAATACAAGAAATACCACCCGAAAGTTTCGGTTATACTAACAACATATAATGCTGAAAAATATGTCGACAGCGTTATTCCGATGTTTTTGCAATCCGAATGGGATGATTTTGAACTGGTTGTGATTGACGATGAATCATCCGATAAAACCTGGAGTATGCTGCAACAATGGGAAAGAGAGGACAGTCGAATTCGCATTTATCGCAACGAGAAAAATTTAGGTATCTGCGGCAATCGTAATCGCGGCTTGGAACTTTCACGCGGTCAATACATCGCCATGATGGATCCCGATGATATTTCTTTGCCGCAACGTTTAAAAGTATCGGCCGAATATCTGGATTCTCACCCCGAAACAGATGTTGTCGATGTTGATACTATTTTGAAATTAGACTATGAAAAAGGGATAGAAAACAAGCGCGCTCACGTTTTTGACTATGTACTAAGCCGCTTACACAAGAGCACAGACCTGTATACGGAAGCCGAAAAAGACGAAAACATTAAACTCGGTCTGCTGTTTTCGCTGGCTGTTCCGACACACTCGGCTTCAATGATGCGTAAAGAATTTCTCGAAAAACACAACATCCGTTACAACAAAGATGTTATTTCCGATGACTATTATTTATACCTTGATATGGTTCAAGCCGGTGCAAAATTTCATCATATTCCGGAAATTTTAGCCATATACAATGACACACCTCACCACAGCAACACTTTTAACCAAAGGCAATACAACGAAACACAAGAAGCCAAAAGACAGTTATATGAGTGGGCCGGTTTGGATTATTCTCTGTACTAACCGCAAGAAAAGACTCTATCTGAGCAACAATTTGTGTGTCTGTTATTAAAAAATTTAATACCGGCTAATCAGAAAACGCACCGCTTTACGGAAGCTTTGTTGCAAAAGGATTATCATCTGTTATGTGAATAAATATCGCGGTGCAGATTAAAAATGGTACAAGCGGGCGGACTCGAACCGCCTACCTACTTCTTAGGAGGAAGTCGCTCTATCCTGATGAGCTACGCCTGTATCACGAGGGGAAATATATCCTTTTTTATGCTAAAACGCAAGTAATTTTTCATAAGTTGTCTGCCAAAAACTCTTTAATCGGCTTATAACTTTTGCGGTGTTCGGGTGTAATACCGTATTTTTTTAAGCCTTCAATATGGTCTTTGGTACCGTAACCGGCATTTTTTTCGAAACCGTATCCCGGATAGATTTGCGCCATTTTCTGCATTAAGCGATCCCGATAAACTTTGGCTAAAATACTGGCCGCGGCAATGGAGTACGACTTGGCATCACCGCCGATACAACACGATGCCGCACACGGAAACTTTGCCGGCAAACGATTACCGTCAATCAAAGCAAATTGAGGCTTTGTACTTAAGTTTTCTACGGCGCGTGTCATCGCCAAAAATGTCGCCTGCAATATATTTAAGCTGTCAATTTCCGCGGCACTTGCCTCACCTATTCCATAGCATAAATGCCCGAGTTCGGCTTCTTTGAGTAACAAATCATACAAATACTCTCGTTTTTTGGCACTGAGTTTTTTAGAATCATTAATTCCCTGCAATAACTCAGAGTTAATTTCACGCGTTATAAAAACAACAGCACCGGCCACCACCGGCCCCACCCACGGGCCGCGGCCGGCTTCATCGACACCGCAAACAAACCCCTGATATTTATCTTCCAAACTCCAGTCCGGCATAAATTCCTCCTACATGCAATTTATGCCATTATATAAAATTACATCTGCATCTCAAGCTAATGCTTTATAATTTCCACACCTTCATATTCGGCCTCGATTATACCGCCGATAACCACGGCCACGTTATCAAAACCGGCTTTTTCAAACATCTCGGCGGCATGTGAGGCCCTGATACCCGATGCACACAAAATATGAATCGTCTGCTCATCAGATATATTATTTTCTTTAATAAACTCCAGCGGATCAAGTTCGTTTAAGCTCTTAAAAACGTGGGGCAATTTCAGCTTTTCCGTATCATGTTCTTCAGGTGAACGCACATCTAAAATAAATGATTTATCCGTTAAACTGTGTGGCTTTACAAAACGCATACGACCTCCTTTATTTTAGAGATAGTCAGAAATACGTATTTTTAAATAGTCTGAATGTTCGGGTTTACCACGAACCGCCGCCACCGCCGCCGAAACCGCCGCCGGAAAATCCGCCGCCGCCCCGACTGCTTGTTTGGCTGATACCGCCGTTGGCAACCGAAGGCTGTGTCATCAAATTCATGGATTTTGAAAATCTGTTAAGATTTTTGAAATTGCCTTTATACCAGTCGGGATTCAAATCCGTAATACTTTCAAACTGCTTAATCCATTTATCCGAAACACCTAAAATATAGGCATACGGCAAAATATCATAAAAATATTCCGGATTTTCTTCTACCAATAGTTCCAAACGTTTTTTCTCGGCCACATCAATAAATTTTTTCAAGCCCAACAGTTCGCCTTTAGATCTTCTGCCGGTAAAATTGAGTTGCGGCATTTGAATATAACAAATAATCGAAATAATTGCGCCTACAAAACCGCATTGTACCTGCCATGAATTTGTACTATCCATCGAATTTGCAACTTGTTGTAAAAACAAATAGAACACAAATACAGCAAATATTGCCGGCCCGATTAACGACTTTGTATTCCGCCTAAACACAGTCAAGAAACAGCCGCAAATCAAACCGGACAACAACAATCCGGCCATATCATCACCAAAGCGATAGTGATTTAGCGCAAAAGCCGTTAATAACACAAGACCAACCGACAATAAAAACATAAAACAATCAACAGCTTTGTTAACCGAAACCGCGGAAAAGAACTTACTCTTATAACCGTTCAAGCTTTTTAAGATAGAATCGCAATCTTTGTAAAATGTTGTCGATTTTTCCAAATCATTCTTGCCGACTGTCGGTAATTGATGAGAGCCGCGCTTAAATAACGCCTCCATTAATTTTTTCATAGCCGCATTGTTTCCGTCATATTCTTTAAGGCGAATAAGCGAAAAATCTTTATCATCGGTAACGATGTTGATAAATCCCTGATGAGCCAATGCTATCAGCATAGCAACCAAACTTTTGGAGGTTATTTTTTCGGTGCAAACCTGTTCAGCCTCATATACATTAAAATCTTTCGGCGGATAAAACGACACAACCGGCGTGATATGGGCATCTTTTCCATACAAAAACCAAATAGAAAACGATAGCAGACTCATAATGATAATCGCCCACAGAGTAATCGGAATCCACGGATTTTCTTTTTGATTAAAATAGCCTTGAGGAAATTCCATCCGCAACGTTATACCGTGATACGGCGGTAACGGTGCAAAAGTTTCACCGATAATTTCTTTTTCAAACATGGTAAACCGCGCCCCGTCTTTGAACCCTGCTGTGCCGTATTCGCCGATTGAAAGACCTACTTTCGATTTATCAAACGGTGCCGGTAATATAACCTTAAAACGTACTTTTTCTATTGTGACCGGCCAACCGGTACCGACAATATTATAGTAGAATTCGCGCCTGTCACCGAATAATTGATGCTTAAATGAAATACCGTAATTTTGCAAACCGGTTACTAATGTATCCGGCGAGCCGATTTTAAGGCGTACATTCCCGACACTGTGCTCTACACTGTAACGATTATCAACGTATATAGACGATATATCACTGTTTTTATTCGGAATATCCCTAAAAATACCATGTGATGCTATCTGAAAATCCGCCGTAATATTTTCCCTTACCGTTACCACCTGGTCGCGATTAACCAAAAGCTCAATATCATAATTTTTAATTACAAAGTTCTCCGCCCGTGCCGAAAATCCGCACAGCAGCGGACTAATAAAAAGTAATAAAAACAATATTTTATTAACATTCATTAAAGATCAACCTTTATATTAACACGTTCATTTTCTTCGGCAATAAACAGCTTTTCTCTTTTAAAACCGAACAGCTCACCGAGAACATTGGTCGGAAAAACGTCTAAGAGAGTATTTAATTCGCGCACCGTACCATTATAATATTTACGGGCATTGGCAATATCGTTTTCGACATTTTCCATCTGCTGCATGAGCGTTGTATAAGTTTGATTAGCCTTCAGATCCGGATAATTTTCGGCAACTGCGACAAACTTAGTTAATGTCTGTCCGAGCACCATATTGGTACTGATTTTATCCTCGGCGGATAAGCCTTGATAATCGCGAGTGCGAATTTCCGTCAGCTCTTTTAAGATTCCTTTTTCATATTGCGAATATTTATTTACCAATTCTATCAGGTTAGGCACCAAATCCCAACGTTTTTTTAAGTAAACATCCATTGTCGCAAAAGCTTCGCGCACATAGTTACGGTAGCTTATGCACTTATTGTACACCGACACCAAATACACCAATAAAAAAACAATAATAACGATTAATAAAAGCTGCCCCATTGTCATCTTACTTCTCCTTCAAAGAAGATATTAGCACAAAACAATTAAAAGAGTCTATATATTTGTAAAGCTAAATTATTCGGCGACCGTGCTGAATGTAAAAATATGGCACAAATATAGGTGTGTTTAACAAAAAATGCCTGCAATTTCTTGCAGGCATTTGTCTTTTGGTAGGGCCGGGGAGAATCGAACTCCCACTCCCGAAGGAACCAGATTTTGAGTCTGGCGCGTCTACCAGTTCCGCCACAACCCCATCGACGAAAATAGTTATTACTATATTTATTTTTATCCGTCAATAGTTTTTTTATGAATTTTGAAAAAACATGCATTTTTACTTTTATTTTACTTAAATATGTGATAAACTGTGCCGCAGTTGGTTTTGAAAGAGGATAAAAGTGGAAAATCTCGAACAACAGGCAGCTACCCTATTCAGCCAAAAAGAATATGGTAAAGCTTTGGAAATATACACTTTATTGCTGATGGGAAACGGCAAAAACGAAAATTACGCTATCTCTTGCGGTAATTGCCATGATGCCCTCGGTAATAAAGAAAAAGCCGTTGAAATGTATAACGAAGCTCTCAAAATCAATAAAAATTCCGAATCTGCCATTTTAAATCTTTCAACCATTTATTACGAGCTCAAAGATTATGAAAAAGCGGTCAGTTATGCCAATAAGGCCTTAAAATTGAACCCTAATAACGTTGCCGCATGGCAAAATCTGGCTAATATTGCCTTTTGTAATGCTGACTATCAAAAAGCCCTCGAATATTACCAGAAAATGTATGATTACAATAACAACAGTTATATTGCGATGATAAATATCGCCAATACCTACTATTATCTGGGAAAATACGTACTGGCACTTGATTTTGCTAAGAAATCACTGGCAAAACACCCGTCAAGCGTTACGGCACACTTGTTGGCAGCCAACACGCTTAATGCCATGGGCCGCTATGAAAAAGCGATTGATATGTATTTACAAGCCTTTGAACTGGACAACACGCAAATAGATATCTTAAATTCGCTAAGTGAGGCGTATCGAGCCGCCAATGATTGGGAAAATTGTATGCTGTTTGCTTGGCGCTACCTTAAAAACGCACCGGAAAAAACAAACGATATGCAATTAAACTTCGGTTATCTGCTCTATGAATGTTATTCCGAGAAAAGTCCGGAACTGGCTAAAAAATTTGCCGAGAAGTGGCTTAAATTTTTTCCGGATAACAAAATTGTCGAGCACATGGGTAATGCCATTACCAATACCGTTGCCATTCAAAATTCGGATGCAGAATTTATTAAAGAAACATTCAACTCTTTTGCTCAGGACTTTGAAAAAACTCTGGCTGACTTAGATTATCAAGCCCCTGCCCTGATTGAAGCCGCTCTGAAAAAAAGTGTCAAACCTTCCCTGTTTACCAAATATCATATTCTGGATTTGGGTTGCGGCACCGGTTTATGCGGCGAAAGGTTGAAAAAATATGCTTCATTCAGAGGGCTGATAGGTGTCGATTTATCTGAAAACATGCTGGATATCGCCCGTCAAAAAAAGATTTACACCGATTTGATTTGTGACGATATTTGCCACTATCTTGAAAACAATCAGATTTTTTTCAACTTAATTGTGGCTTCGGATGTTTTAACCTATTTCGGTGATTTAACCAAGCTCTTTGTCCGAGTATCACGTAACTTAACGCCAAACGGTTTATTTGTCTTTACCTTTACGGAAAATGATATCAATAAAAACGATTTTTTCTTGGCACCGAGCAGCCGTTTTATACACACGCCGACATACATTGAACGCGTAATGAAAAGCTCGGGATTACGCCCGATTTCATTTGAACCGCAAATTTTACGCAACGAGGCCGAACACCCTGTTTACGGTTATATCGTTGTTTCCCAAAAACCTGATTTATCCAAAAAAGCAACATCTTAGAATTAAAAGCGGCAATGTATAAATTTGTGTTTTACATATTACTCTTTATAAATTGTATATGTCAGGTTCAAGCTTCCGACAACCAGCTTAAAAGAAGAGCGTTCAATGCACCGGATAATGTTGGCACAAACACTCATTCTTTAACCAAATATTTGATACAGCCCTGCACAAATGACTATGAAAAATTATATGTTATAGCCTATTGGATAGCTTCGCACATATCTTATGACGAGTACAAGTACCGAAACGGTAAAGTCGATAAAAAGAACTTTAACTATAAGGGAAATATATTAAAAGAAAAAGCCGGTATCTGCACCGATTTTGCTCAACTTTTTAGCGATATGGCCAATATCGCAAATGTCCGCAATGTCAAAACAGTCCATGGTTTTGTTCTCGAAAAGCAGACATTGATGAAAAAATTATATTACCATAAAGATATGCCTAAAGTCGCTCATGCATGGAATCAGGCTGAAATAGACGGTCGACGTTTTTATATTGATACAACATTTATGGCCGGTAATCGCGTATCGCCGAAAAGTAATTTTGCCACCAATCTGAAGCATAGATTAGACCTGAAAAAGAACGGCAGACAAAACCAGGTGTACACCAATGTTAATGAGGATTATTTCGATTTTATCCCGAAACAAGAAATCAAAAAACACCACACATTGCATTTACAAGATAAGTTTATCAAATAATATCTCCGTTTTGTTATCATATACTTCCGAGCTGCCACAGATGCAGCTATTTCGAGATTTTTGAATATACAGGAGTTTAACCCAAAAAAAGAAGGCAGTTTACACTGCCCTCTTTTTCTTCAGAAAATCTTCCGTTAAATCGCCTGATTACATCGGGCGAGAAGAAACCAAACGCGGATCACCGCAGTTTCCGCTTTCACAAGCTTCCGCTCTGTTATACGGACGGGTTTCAAAAGATGTGGTTTCAAATGTGCGCGGTTCATATACTGTACGATATGTTGTATTTTTATAAACAACTTTTACCGGTGTTCTTACAGTATATTCTCTGGCTTGGCAACCGCCGCAAGCCGGTGCCATAGGAGCCGGTTGATAATTGACTTGTGGGGCCGGTGCCGGTTTTACCAAAGTATCGCTGCAACCATCTTCACCTGCATATCTATAGTTTGCTCCTTCTGTACCTTCATTGCTGGCGCAAGCCGATAAACCGGCAACTAAAACCAACGAAAAGATATAATATAAATTTTTCATAAAATCCTCCAGTTAATTTTCTGAAAATTGGGATATTCATAACACTGAGTATATTATTAACAGAAAATTAATCATTTGTTAAGTATTTTTTTACTTTTTATTTAAAAATATACAAAAAAGTCCTGAAAAGCGCCATTTTTGGACATAATCATTTTTTTACACATAACAAGCCGCATTTTGATTAAAATTTATCATATTTTGATAACACATTGTTTTTAATACAAATTATTTTAAAGTACCGATTCGCAATTTTTTGATGAGAATCCTTAAAAACGTCAATAAGTAATGATATAACTGTTATTAAATTTCTAATTGTTTAAGTTCTTCCTCGGTCAGATTAATTTTTTCATCGTCGACAACGGTATAGCCGCTCACCGCTTTCCCGTTTTCATACACAATCTCCGCAATCAATTCACCTGTTTCATCGTATGTTTTTTGTGAACCGTTTAACACGCCGCCTACATAAATCAACTCATTGTGCACCTGCCCGTCCGGATAGTAATTATATAAAACACCATCGGTAACACCATCCTTAAATGTTGTCTGGTTTACAAGAACACCTTCTTCGTCATAAAATTTGCCGGCTCCGTTCGGCAAGCCGTTTTTACTTTCGATTTCCATACGAACCACGCCGTTCGGATAATAAATCTTATATAGTCCGTTAATCGGTTTTTCGTGCATATCGTAAACCACACCGTTAACGACACTGGTGTTATTTTCGTTATAAACCAAAACCTGATCCGATTTTTCGCATGCCGCAACCGCCAATAAGACAAATAATGCCGATATGCCGATTTTCATAAGTTTCTCCTTTAATCTACTCGATTATTTTAATAAAGTTGAAACTCAAAGTCAAACACGAATAAATTTGACTCACAACTTACAAAGAAACGGCCTTAAAAGCCATTATTTTTGGGGATTTGATACGTTTTTTTGTTTGACATTGAAAAAGCAGATATACTACTATGGTCGATGAGAAGAAAATTCTCGTAACAACATAACCTATATATAAGGAATAATAAAATGAATAAAAGTGAATTGATTGACAGCATCGCTAAAACATCCGGTTTAACAAAAACAGATTCTGCTAAAGCATTAGATGCATTTGTTTCTTCTGTATGCAGTGCATTAAAATCAGGTGATGACATTCGTTTGGTCGGTTTCGGTACATTCTCTACATCTAAAAGAGCTGCCACCACGGCTATTAATCCGCGCACACGTCAACCGGTAAAAGTTGCTGCTCGCAAAGTTGCTAAATTCAAAGCAGGTAAAACTCTGCAAAGTGTTGTAAACAGCAAGAAATAATTGTTTCTTATTTTCTCTGAGGCAGAAAGGTCTGACTTTCTGCCTCATTTTATGTACGGAATTTAATTTTATTCATAATATCTTGCGCAATACGGACCGGTATGATTACGGACATTTTCCAATCAACCGCCGTTATAGTTTTCCGCTCACAATATATCTTAAATCCTCATCTAAGCTTTTACCGACTTGTTCCAAAGTATATTTTTCAACGCACAAATCATACCCTCTGCGGGCAACTTCCTGTGTTTTTGAAAAGTTACTCAAGGCCTCGGCAATTTGTTCTGCCATTTTTTGAGGATTATTAATCGGGAACAGGTATGCACTTGGTGCATTTGTTGCAAATATTTCGGCCGGACCTTCCGCCAAGGAAGCCGCTATCGGCTTAGAATGGATCATCGCCTCCAGCAAAACAATTCCGAACGGCTCAAAACGAGAAGGCAAAACAAAAATATCAATTTCATTAAAAAACGCCTCTTTATCATTAACCCAGCCGCAAAATGTTACATCGTCTTGCAAACCCAACTCTTTAACTTTTTTTTGTATTGCCGCAAACTCATCAGCATAATTCTTTTGTTGTCCACCGCCGATAACCGCTTTATATGGTATATTATTTTGTTTTAATATTCCGAGAGCCTCTATAAAATCGGTAAAACCTTTCATTGGATCGAACCTGCCCATTGTTCCGATAACCGGAGGCTCCCTAAACGATTTTTGTCGCTGAAAAGGAAGCACTTTAGCAATCAAATTCGGGATAACAAAAATTCTGTTATCAGGGAATCCTTTTTCTGCAAAAAGTTTTTTTTGATAATTCGTAATTGTAAATATCCCGTCACATTTATCGATAAGCTTAAATTTTGGGTTATGTGAAACACCAATGATTTTAACATGCAAAAGTCGTGCCAAAATCTTAAATATAGGTATTGCTTTTTTATTGTGGACGATAATAACATCGGGATTGAATCGACGCAATTTTATATAAAGAGTTATCAATAAAAAATAATTATAGTGGATAAAGCGTGTTTTAACGATTTTCTTTATATTTTGGCGCGCTAAAAAAGTCTCAATTTTAGCATTTTTATTAATAACGGCACACACCGTATGACCATATAAAGTCAAAGCCTGATTGTAATCTAAAAAAGCCTGCTCTATACCGCCCAACTCGCGGCCGATCATTACATTAACAATTCTCATCCTCTTTATATTCCTATTTTCCGGCGTTGAACACTATATCATTTGTTCCACATCTTATGCTCGGTCCAGAATATTATTAAATCATCAAATGTCAACATTTATATATGTATACGGCTTGCCTTGCATCCATAACTTTTAACTTCTTTTTAATAAAGTTAATTTATCCTGCAATAAATATGTTCGTACATACCCTTATTTCAGATGCATTCGGTATGTATTCAGATTAAATTCAAATATAATGAATCAGTCGAAAAGGAAGGATTTATGGAAATTTTTAAGAAAAAAGTAAAACCTCATAAAACCACTTATTTTTTCTGCGGCATTCCCGTATTTCGCACCACCCCGAAAGTAAAAGATATCACTGAGGATGCACTGCAGCGCATTCAGAAGCTGGAATACTGCACCATGCCTGATATTACCGAGCAAAAACCTGCAATCGGTCTGCGGCGTGAATTTCAAATAGCCAATATGAAATTACTTAAAGTGATTGTTGATTTTTGCAATAAGCACCAAATAAGATATTGGCTTGCCTACGGCAGTTTATTGGGCGCGGTCCGTCACGGTGATTTTATCCCGTAGGATGATGATATTGATATCTGCATGCTGCGTGATGATTATAGTAAAATTGTTGATTTATTCAACAAAGAAAATAAAAACACCGATTTTGAGATTGTTTACTACAGTTCTCCGAACGGTTTATGCAATTTACTCAAAGTCAAACATAAAAACATTCCGCAATTATGGGTGGATATTTTTCCTTATGATTTCTATTCGCGCAAAATCGAAACGTGGGATGAAAGAATGAAACTGACCGCGAGAAGACGGAAAATCTTACGAAGAAACCGAGTTTTTTACACCGGACAAGATGTTAAAAAATTTCACGAAAGAATTTTCAATACTTGCCATCCTAAAATTATGGACGGACAGCAAAGTGCACCGGAAAGCTCCAAACCTGATCTGGTGGCCGGGTGCGAATTTATGCACTCTCCTAAATACAGTATATTTTTGAATTATGAAACCATCTTTCCGCTGAAAACCGTAAAATTCGGTGACTTGGAGGTATCTTGCCCGAATGATATTGATACATATCTGACCAACAGCTACGGTGATTATATGGCATATCCGACTTATATCAATAATATCCATACGGATATTGCAAAGATACCGATAGACGATGTTCTCAAAATCAAAAAATTCAGCAAGGAATAAAAAAGGCCCCGACACAAAATCGGGGCTTTGCTTTAATTTATTAATCCACCCATTTAATTTGCTGGCCGTAAAGTGCCGAGTTTTTATCAATTGTATAAACCGTATTCTCAACCTCAGGACGGTTATAATACAAATACATAACATTGGAAAGAGACTCATTATACGGATTAAAAGTTTTAATAATCTGGCGCGAAATATAATTTTTAAACACATAGCGCAACGTATTATCAATCCGGCGGGAAAACTCATTTTCAAACGAAGCCGACGTAATAATGTTGGCCGCCATAATCCCGTTTTCTGCCAAATGCTCTTTCACGAGCTTAAAAAAATCCGCCGTTACGAAATTTTCCGGAATACTCTGAATGGCCGAATACACATCAACCACGATCAAATCGTATTTTTCCTCAGAATTTAACAAGTATAAATACGCATCAGCAAATTCAAACTTTTTATTTTCCGGCAGCGGTTGTTCCAAAAATCTTTCTTCCGTCACGGCCGGCAGATTTTTTTCAATATCAACGAATACGTATTGATTTTGTGTATCATGCAGACCGACGGTAAATCCGCCGGCCCCCAATACCAAAATTTTATGAATTTTACCTTTAGGCATTGTATCGATCAAATTATCATTAATAAAACGCACGTAATCCGATGTATAATCTTCGCCGGTTGAATAAACGGAAGCAATTTGTCCGTTAATATACATAGTATTGGTTTTAATACCTTTATCATCGGTTACCGAAACAACTTCCATACGCGATATGGCATCATCTTTAATCAACGTATTGCTTACAGGCAACACATATCGACTGCTTAAGATAAAGCCAAAGGAAACAAAGCATGCGAATTTAACGCAGTTTATCCATATTTTTTCACATCCGATCAATAAAGATGCAAATGCTGTAATTATGCTCAAAACAACTATTGTATACGTAACCCCGATTATCGGCATCAGCAACAACGTTGTCAATAATGAACCGCCGACACTGCCGATGGTGTCAACTGCCATAAAACGTCCGGTATAATCGGCATTAAAATGGTGAATAATCCGCCCTATGGCTGCTGTAATAAAGCCGAGTGCTACGGAAGGCAGAGCTAAAAAAATTGCCGAAAACATAAAGACCATATACACCGATGAGCGCATCCCTATATTATACATAACATAAAAACTGCCGCCGACGGTTTCATAAGTGCAAGCCAATAAATACCACAAGGCCAATGTATCCAGTAACTGTACAATACGAATCCTAATCGGTATTTTTGCAAAAGAAACCACCGAACCGAGATAATAGCCGAGGGACAAAAACAACAGAATAAATGAAATCACAATTGACGTAATAATCGTATTTGAGCCGACAAAATTAATTAACTGACGCAAAATAATCAGCTCAAACGACATACTGGTAAATCCGAGCATACAAATGACGGTCAGTAATGTCCATTTCATTTTTGTTGTCATGCTATACCTCATATAAAAATTCAGGCTTTCTTACCAGAAAGCCTGCTAAAAACTTACAAGCGAATAACCGCCCCGCCCCAGGTAAATCCGGCCCCCATCGCGGTCAGAACAATCACATCACCCTTTTTAATACGACCGTTTTCGGTATTTTCGGACAGCGCCAACGGGATTGATGCTGCTGACGTATTCCCGTGATGATCAAGTGTTACAATAACTTTTTCCGGCTCCAAGCCCAAACGTTCTCCGACACTTTCTATAATCCGAACGTTAGCCTGATGCGGTACCAACCAATTAATTTTATCTTTTTCGATACCGGCCTGTTTCAAAGCTGTTTCGGCAGCTTCAGCTAAGCTGACAACGGCATGTTTAAACACTTCTTTACCGTTCATATTGACAAATCCGGCATTTTGAGTTGAAGAAACACCGCCGGTCGTTTTTAAAAACTCGGCATTATGACCGTCGGAGAAAATACAGGTACTTAAAACACCGATATCGGTATTATCGCCTTTACCCGCCGTTGCACGCAACACGGCCGCACCGGCGCCGTCACCGAACAAAACACATGTATTTCTGTCTGTCCAATCAACGATTTTAGATAAGCATTCGGCACCGACAACAACAGCCGTTTTAACTTGTCCCAAACGAATCATGTTATCAGCCAATGTCAAAGCATAAACAAAACCCGAACAAGCTGCCGATATATCAAAAGCCGGCACCCCCGGTCTCAAACCCAAATATGCCGCGATCAGTGTTGCGGTCGAAGGGGTAGTTAAATCAGGTGTTACGGAAGCAACAATCAATAAATCGACATCCTGCGGTGTCATATTGGCATTTTTAATCGCCATAGTAACTGCTTTTCCGGCAATAACCGATGTCGTTTCATTTGTAACGACATGACGGCTGCAAATTCCCGTGCGGGTTCTAATCCACTCATCGTTGGTTTCAACCATAGTCGACAAGTCATCATTAGTCAGTACTTTTTCCGGCAAATAACGACCGAAACCGACCACTTCACTTCTAATAAACATCGTATAAAATATCCTGAGATAATTCGTCTAGGTCAACGTGTTCCACTTCATCGCGAATCGTCTGCACAAAATCCTGACGGACCAATTTAGCGGCATTATCGATAGCATAAGAATATCCGAGCGAATCGGTACCACCGTGGCTTTTAACCGATAATCCGTTCAAACCGACAAACATTGCACCGTTATATTTGCGCGGATCCATTTTTTTCTTTAAGGTAAAAATTACCGGTAACAAAAACGGCAAACCTATTTTTGCGACAATAGATTTTTTGATGGAATCTTTTACCAAACCGGAAACAAGTTTAGCCATACCTTCCATTGTTTTGAGGGCGATATTTCCCGTAAAACCGTCAGAGACGATAACATCGGCATAGCCTTCGGCAATTTGGTGCGGTTCAATATAGCCGATAAAATTTAAGTCCAGATGCGTATTTTTAATCATTTTAGCGGCCTGATGAATTTCTTCACGACCTTTCATTTCCTCGGCACCAATATTTAAGAGAGCGATTCGCGGACGAGCAATACCGAGTGTATGACGAGCCAAAATATTACCGATAATGGCAAACTCTGCCAAGTTAACGGCGCTGCATTCTGTGTTGGCCCCCAAATCAAGCATCACGCACATTCCGTTTTTATGCGGAATATTGGTACATATTGCCGGGCGATGAATACGTTGAATGGTTTTTAAAATCATTTTGGATATAGCCATCAGAGCGCCGGTATTGCCTGCAGAAATGATTGCTTTGGCATCCCCTTTGCGCACGGCATCGATAGCCATATACATACTGGTATTTTTATTACGAATAACTTGAGAAGGTTTGTCTTCGTTTTTTACGACTTCGGTAGCATGTATCAGTGTACAAAACTCCTTAAGATTTGGAAATTTTTTCATTTCCTCACTGACTTTTGTTTCATCACCGAACAGCAGAAATTTTATATCCGGATTATTTTTATGAGCGATATGTATACCCTCAACTACGATACGAGGGGAATTATCTCCCCCCATCGCATCTACGGATATGACCAGATTACTATCAGACACAACCTGCTCCATATTCTAATAAATTATAAGACTTAGTTTGCTTCCTTATGAGAAACAACTTCTTTACCATCGTATTGGCCACATTTGGCGCAAACATGATGAGGTCTTTTGAGTTCACCGCAATTCGGGCATTCTTGATAAGCGTTAGAGCTTAATGCATCATGAGAACGGCGCATATCGCGGCGAGATTTTGATACTTTTTTCTTAGGTGTAGCCATTTTTCTTCTCTTTTATTGTTAATTAATTACACAAACATTCGGCGTTATATTTAGCATAGCTTTATTTAAAAAGCAAGTAAAAATAACTTATCCGAACGAATAGCTGTGTTGTAATACATTTTTTGCAATTTGCAAGCTTTTTTTTCAATTTATTTAGAATATTTGCCTCAGGACTGCATTCTGTGCCAATTTCCGTTTGACTTTAAAAAATGCTTCTGCTAATTTTCAAAAATCTTGTTTTATGTTTTTAGATAAATTCTTTCAATAATTATGAAGCAAAACTGTGAACTCTACAATCCCGATGATTTTCGAGATGATCTGCTCGGCAAAAATCATTCGAAAAGAAACACTGACAAGACGCCGCAAGAAAACACTTCGGACACTTTGCCGCGTCGCAAACGCATCAAAGATTTGGGCGACAGTCTTTAATCTTGACTTCTTTTATAACAAATCCCCCGTTTACAAAAAAAACGCGGGATTTGTTATTTTTCGATTGTTTTTATATTCAATTTCGGATAGTATGAGCCTAATCAAATTATTCAGAGGTGCTTTATGTTGGAATATAAACTTTATCAAACAGCAGAAAAACCAAAATCTTTAGTTATTTTCCTACATGGTTATAACGGCAATCTTGAAGACCACAAATACGCCATCGACTGGTTGAAAAATTCGCTTTCGTCGGCTTATCTGGCAACTCCGATGGCACCTGAAAATTGTGATAAAAATCCTGAAAAGCGCCAATGGTTCGGTATGCTGAAATATGATCCCGAATATAAGCGCAGTAATCCCGAAACCTCTACAAAAGATATTTTTAAAATTTACAGCGGTGCTCAGCGCGACTTAGACCACCGTGCCAATGACATCAATGAATTTATTACCCAATTACAGCAAAAATTAAGCATAAACAATGCCCACACCTATCTTGTCGGTTTTTCGCAAGGGGCTATACTGACAATCTACACTTCGCTGACACGAAGTGAGCCGCTTGCCGGAGCTTTTGCCGTTGCCGGTCTGGTTGCCGGTGCTGATTTGCTGGAAAAAAGAATATCTGCGAAACCGCCGCTTTATATGTTGCACGGTGAAGATGATTTGCGCGTACAATATAAAACCCTGCCCGATAGTCTAAACTGGCTTAAATCGCACGGTGTTCATGTTTCCGGCAATACTTACGCCAATTTGGCACATCGGATTAACGAAGCTGAAATTTCACAAATAAGCTCAATTATCAATAACGCTTAGAAAATTTATAAGCACAGGCTTTTAAATGCGGCAAATATTCCGAAGGCAAAACAAAATTTGCCGGATACACATTGGTAATAATATCGCTTATATTTCCCTGTTCTTGAATCAACTCCGGAACAAAGTGCCTACAAAAAGCATAACTTGCCGCCGGCAGGTTGTCGGTATTATACCCTATTATTTTCAGGAGTTTTTCAACATCGTTTTCTTTAATTTTATCGGCATCATTCAAATCATACCACAAACCTACGCCGCACGCGGCAAACCGCTGCCACGGAAAAGCTTTCCCCGGATCCGGCTTTCTGGTCGGAGCTACATCGGAATGCGCCGCAATATTTTCTGCCGGTATATTATAACGACGAATTAAAGCACGGCATAAGCTTACAAGACTTGCCAACTGCTCATCGGAATAAACCTTTTCCCCCATACTCGGGGAACTTAATTCAATACCGATGGAATAGTGGTTCAAATTAACCATCTCGCGCCAAGAGCTGACACCGGCGTGAAAGGCACGTTTTTCTTCCGGTACAAGCTGAAAAATCCGTCCGTCGGTACCGATAACGAAATGCGCACTCAAACGTAATTTATTCAGCAGTTTAACCATCGGAATTCCCTCATGCGCACTGCAATGCAGAACGATGGCTTTGATGGCACATTTTTTCGGACGTTCGTTCCAATAAGGCAGAGGTATCTGAATAATCTTTTTCATCTTACTTCCTATAATTTTATAAAAGAATATTGTGTCGGATAATCTTTTTCAAACTCAATCAAATGCAAATGTGTATTGCGCCGATAGCTGAAATATTTTTGTAATTCACTATATGTATCAATGTGCGAGTTTTCGACATTATCTATTCCCAAAGCGTGCAATTTATCCTCAAGATAGCCGCTTAAGTCAAATAAATACGTCTCATCGGTCTTTACTTTAAAATATTTCTCATTCAACGCCGACTGTTGCAAAAATACATCACGCAGATCTTCTCTTACTTCAAATGATTTCTGTTGCATACATGGTCCGATAGCGGCAACAATATTCTCTCGTTTAGCACCTTTTTTCTCCATTAAAGCCACCACATTTTCGACAATGCCGCGTACCGCGCCGCGCCAACCGGCATGCGCCGCACCAATCACGCCGTGTTCGTAGTCTGCCAGCAAAACGGGGGCGCAGTCGGCCGTTTTAATTCCGATTAATAAATCAGGCTTATCCGTTACAATTCCATCAGCAGCCGTCCGAAACCACGATGGAGCATCGGCACTGACGGCAATATTACTGACACTTTGTCGGATAGTAAACATATTGTCACGCTTCGTGGCAAAATGTGCGGCGATAATATCAAAATTTTTATAAATATTCGCCTTATCATCGCGGCTTGAAAGATTTGTATTCAGCGAGCTGTATATACCGGCTGAAACCCCGCCTTCGGCACCGAAAAAACAATGCTTATCTGCAATTAAATTTGCTGCCTTCCAACTCATAAAAAACTCTTTCCGTATTTCATCGGTTCCAAACCGTAATAAGCACAAATTGTCTGGGCTATATCGGCATAGGTTTCGCGTTGCCCGATATTTTCGGTTTTTACATTTTTCCCGAACATAATGACCGGTACCTGCTCACGCGTATGATCGGTACCTTTATAGGTCGGATCACAACCGTGATCGGCGGTTATGAATACAATATCATCATCGTCAAGTAACTTAAACAATTCCGGCAAACGACTGTCAAAATATTCCAAACCTGCGGCATAACCTTTGACATCACGACGATGTCCGTACACCATATCAAAATCCACAAAATTGGTAAAAATAAGCGAACCTTTATCAGCTTGTTGCACAGCTTTCAGCGTTACATTCCACAATTCAGGTAAACCTGCCGCTTTATAAGCTTCATCAATTCCCGAACCGGCATAGATGTCTTTGATTTTACCGATGGCTATAACTTTATGACCGGCTGTCGAGGCCTTATTCAAAACGGTTGTTTCCGGCGGTGTTACCGAATAATCATGACGATTTTTGGTACGCGTAAATTCCCCTTTTCGTTCACCGATAAACGGGCGGGCAATAATACGGGCAATATTATACGGCTTAACGGATTCGAATGCGACTTCGCACAATTTATAGAGTCTGTCTAATCCGAAATATTGTTCATGACAGGCAATTTGCAGCACACTGTCGGCCGAGGTATAAAAAATCGGTTTTCCGGTTTTGATATGTTCCTCTCCCAGTTCATCCAAAATTGCTGTTCCCGAAGCAGCAACATTACCTAAAATACCTTCAATACCGCCTTTTTTACATATTTCGGAAATCAATTCCGGCGGAAAAGACGGATATTCGGGCGGAAAATATCCCCAATCAAACAAAACCGGTGTGCCGGCCATTTCCCAGTGTCCCGAACTTGTATCTTTACCTTTACTGATTTCTTTGGCATGACCATACTTATAACCAAGTGAAATTAAGGCCGATTCGCAGTGCGTTGCAATATTTTCACCACCTGCTTCGCGACCGACATTTGTCAGACCCAAAGCCTGCATATTCGGTATGTTCAGCCCATTCATAGTCTGTACGATATGCCCCAAAGTATTAGTCCCTTTATCCCCGTATTGCTCAGCATCCGGTGCTCCGCCGACCCCAAAGGAGTCCAGCATTAAAATGATTACTTTTCCTGACATAACAATCTCCTTTACTTTAAGATTAGCAAATAAGATTAAAGAAAACGTAAATTACCGATTTACAAATAGACAAAAACGTGTTATTAATGAAAACAGGAGATGAAATATGCCTGAAAATGAAAACAATACAATCAAACAACAATACCACCAACATCCGCGTCAAGACAGCGCTTTAGTCCGTTTTCTTAAACCGATATGGGGACGTTTTAAGAAAACAAAGCTTTTTCAGGCGTATCGTCATTCACGCTTAAATCCGTTTCATACAACATTGCAAAAAATTAAAGCGGACACGGTTGAAGACGCCCGAGAAATAGCCATTAACAAAAATCTGCGTTACTTTGAATACAACGGTGTCCGTGTCAGCACGGACGAGCCTTATTCTCTGGCAACGGAAGCCGGAAAACGCAAACGTATCTTCCGCAACGGCCGCAACGCACTTGACGTTTTGCCGCGCAATGCTCAAGGTGTTCCCGATTTGATGGCCGAAGAACCGATTGTCATAGCCATACTGCCTATTGAAGGCCCTTCTTTAATCGGTCACGCCGCATTACAGTACAAAGATATGGTTGTCAACCGTATGCGCTATAAAATGGATACCAAACCCCTGCTTCCGCGTTACGGCAATAAAGCCAATTACTACCTTATTTACCCGAGCCAAATCGGTATTGATCCAAAGCAACTTGTCCGTGCCATTGAAAAAGTTAATATATTAAAAAACGGAGATTATGATTTTATAAAAAATAATTGTGCCGGTGCCGTTGATTATGCATTAAAACTTGCCGGTGTCAAAGACTTGGATCAATACGGCCCGGATAAGTTGGGAATGTATTGGCCTGCCCCGGGCAACAATCCATTTCACATAGGGATACAAGAATGGTGCCGAAAACACGGCGTTCAAGTATTTGCCTCAGAGTTAGAACAGGCTTATAAGCACAACTATATTGCCAATCACCAGGAACGGGCTGACACATATACACAAATTCACCAACGCCTTATGCAAAACAAAGCTTACAAAAAAAGTTGGAAAAAGGTTGCCAAGAAAGTACGGCAAAAAATTATGAGGATGCCGCCTAAAATGTTAAACAATCGTGATTATTAAATCATTGCCATTTCTGCACAAAAGGGTTTTGAATTTCGATGTATGACGGATACTTCATAGCATTAGCCACTTTATCCTGCGGTTCTCCCGCTGCTTTGTAAACCTCTTCGGCAAAGGCTTTTTTTGCCAGATAAACCAAAAACAACGGCCGCTCTAATTTAAGCTTGCCCATAACTTCTTCCAATGCCTCAAAACTTTCATAAATCGTACCGGCAAAGGCCAAACAATCTTCTAATTTCACATATTCGTTTTTCCGTATTTTCTGCATAATCGTTTACCTCGTTAATATATTTATTTGCCTTGATAAGAGATATACCCAAAATCAGAAATGTAAATATAAAAACTTGGCTATATTGACACTTTACACATTGAAAATACGCATTTTTTCGTACTTTAAAAAATTTTTATCTACATCAAAGTAATTTTTTTATTTGTACTTTTGTTCAAAATTATCGGTTGCTTCGGTGTAATATAAATCTGTTTGTTCCATCCTTCAACAACATCACTTATTAAGCCGGTATCGACTTTAATGTTTTGCTGAAGATCCGTATGTTCCAAGTGATATAAAATAAAGTTTGCTATATTTTGTTTCAACATAACTAAAGCTCCTCTCATACATTAACATAGTACGATATCTCATTGAAAAAAGGTGTGACTATACTAAAGTATATATTAACAACATTATATTCCGCTTGACTTTAAAAATGCCAAAGGAGTTGATCTTACGACCAACTCCTTTTAATTTGGTTAGACAAGCACCGGTACGATGGTGTGCTCTGTACTTAACCTTTGCAGGACGTTATAATACACCTGCTTTGCGACTGCTATCGGATGCTTGCCGAAATTCAGCCACCGGAGCAATTTGCGGATGGCCTTGTACATGTCGTCAAGCACCATCGGCTCTTTTTCATCGGCATTGAACCGGTCAGCCAGTTGCGACAGCTGCGGCTCGACAACAACCGGGGCAAATGTGCGGCGGCGAACGCTATACCCTTTTTCAAGAGCCTTAACATCCTCCGGATTGAGTGTCAAACCGCATACGATGGCCGATACGCCATAAAAGCGGTAACTCATGGCGCGCTCAGCAGTCTTGTCATCATTGATGACGTCAATGACGTAAAACGAAGCGCCATGTTGTTCGGCAAAAGCCTCGTCAATCGTACGATACTGACCGGCTGTCGGCTTTGTTTCATAATACCCTTCATCCACCGTAAACAATACCTTCACGGTTTCAGAATTTTTCAAAGACTCGGCAATAAATTGCCCGAACGGAGTCAAAGCTCCGATAATAGCTACATAAATCATAGAATAATTGAAATTAAATAATGTTAAACAATTATAAGTGAATTGCAGTGAAGATAGCATTTTTATATTTTTTTGTCAACTTTAATTATTAAAAAAAACGGAATTTTTCAATTCCGTTTTCAAAAGCCTTCTTTTTATTTTCTTTTTATTTTCTT
>JAGBLF010000012.1 GCA_017635595.1 Alphaproteobacteria bacterium | reverse complement strand
GGCAAAGGAGTCGCAACAGGATTAACGTCCGGCGGAAACGCAAAAGTCGGCGATATTGTAAGTAAAGCTTCTGCCGGTGCGGCAGGTGCAGTCAATGCAGCTCAAAGCGGTAATTGGGGTCAAGCAATCAGTGAGGCAGGAGCCGGAACGGGAGGAGCCTTGCAGGCAGGCGGTCTTAAAACAGCCGGAGCCTTAGCTGGTTCGGCAGGAAATACTGTCGGCGGGGCGGTCGGTAAAGTTCAAGAAGGCGGCAGTCTCGTCGATATGGGAAAAAATATTGCCGAGGACGGCAAAATAAAAAGTGAAGCAGAAAAGGCTTACAATGCGTACAAAAATATTAGAAAAACCAGACAAGCCAAAAAAACACAGGCTGAACAAAAGTAACGGAGAAGGAGAAAAATTATGATGAGTAAATTCTATAAAATATTCATAGCAATACTTCTTTCTTTCGTTATAGTTGCACCGGAAGCGGAAGCTGTATCTAAATTGGACTTTACCGAGCCTATGTCTGACATTGCTAAAAAAGTGGAAAAGGTAAAGGAAAAAATTGAACAGAAGTATCATGAAGTGATGGAAAAGCTTAATGGAAAAATTCGCAAAGCATTAGGTGCTGAAGGTGCCGCATTGTTTAATGATTTGGTTGTTAAAAGAGCCTCTAATATCGTAAAAAACGCACTTAAAGGCCAATTTGATGTCGGCGATTTAAGCTTAAAAGGATTGTCAAATTCTATGCTGTCACAGTTGGGTGATTTCAAATTAGATGCAGCAAATTTGCAAGCTTTTGCCAACGATTTAGCTATGTCTTTGGAAAAAGCAAAGCTTGCTAAAACTCAGCAGATGCATATCAAACTTTCAGAATTTGAGGCCGAACGCTCTATTGTTAATAAGGCTCTGTTGGCAGATCCGAATAACGCAGAATTAAAGGCAAAACTTGATGATTTAGATATTAATGTAGCAAATATGCAGGGACAAATCAGAGAGGCTATGGCCGAGAATAAGCTGCAAGATGAAAGACTTGAAAAATATAAGAGCGAGTTGGCCGCGTTCAACGAACAGATAGCAAATCTTTCCGTGCAGAAGATGTCGGAGGATTTATTAAAGACCTTAAATGCTAAAATAGCAAGTTTGTTCCCGTCTCAGGATGATGAAGATGTGCAAGAGGTTTATGGAACAAGTATATCCCGTCTGTTTTTGGCTGAATATGAAGCCGAAAGCAGTGAAAATTTAACAAATATTATTAAGGCTCGTCACAAGGAATATTACGAATCAGTCAAAAATATGGCAAGAGAATATCTGAATATGATAAATGATGTTGAAAAATCTTCGGAGCGCTCAAAACAATGTGCTGATGCAATGGGTACGGCAGACGGTATTTCCGGACAACAGACGATGCAGATTTGTACGGATTTGCAAAATGCTCGGGCTGCTGCCGGTACAACAAGTGTAATGCTGGCTCGTTTACGATATAGGGCAATAGCAGATATGCAGGGCTGGAATAATATGTATAAGTTAAGAGATTACTCCAGAGATCCGACAAAATTTAATTTAGATAACTATATCTTCAGCAAAAAGGATTTGACTTTCAATGTCAAAGACGAGCTTAGAAAAGCAATAGGAAACTTTAAGGGATTTTAGGAGGACAACATGAGAAAGATTAAGTATTTTACATCGGTAATAATGGTATGTTCTCTGTTTATAGGGAAAGCTAATGCTTTTATTTTTCCGGATTTTACACCGTTAATTCCTGTATCCCCGCAATTTTGTGCTATGTGCATAGCATCGAGTATTCCGACGGCAGTGTCATACGTTCAACAAGTGCCGCAAATTAAACAACAGTTGCTGAGTGTGACGGATGTTACAAAATTAAAGCAATTTGCTATGGCGTATGCTACCAGCTTGGGTAATACATTACTGACGGCCTTAAGGTCTCGAAAGAAAAAAATAGACTTTTCAATGACAATTGAAGAGTGCAAGAAGCAAAATATTAATGTAGATGACGAGAAATCCGTTCAAAAGGGTTTTATTACACTGTTTCTTGAGTATCCTTCGGATAAACCTAATGTCCAAGTTGCTTATAAAAAGAAAAGCGATGATTTGAAGATGGATGCGGCTTTGGAGGCATATATCGTATCAATCGAATTAGCTAAAAAAATGTATGGTCAGGCTGACAATACCACAGAGGCAACTAAGACGGAAGGAAAGAAAGCACAAGGTGGCGGCGATTTCAGTGATTTAGGTCTAATTACGCAATTCAATTATGTTGAAGAATGCTTATTATCAGGAAACCAAACTGATGACAGCGGATTGCAAAAAATCAGTGATGCTTGCCGTAAAACAGGTTTGGAAGACTGTTCCGGTACGGGAGGTTCTGAAGAGGATAAAGAAAAAGAAGATAAAATGTGCTTATGGCGCAATGCCGTGTTGGCAACACGTTTATACGAGCAATTTATGGTGTATAATGAATTTTTAATGGCTCTTAATGCTCAATATGATGCCGTTGCCGCAATTGATAATATCGCGTTTATCAGAAAAAAAGATGAAAGCTCGTACGATGCATCCGGCGATGGAAAGAAAGAATCTTCGATTCTATATGAAAACATAAAATCACAGCTTATGAAAAATAAGGCTTTTTATGACACATCTTTTAGCTTATACGCCGACAAAACGGTTGAGGAAACAAACGAACATTCGGATGAGGACGAAATGTTCCGCAAGTATGAAGAAAATCTGCAATCGTCAGAAAAAATCGTTATGGGTGAGTTTCAACAAACCGATCAAGTGAAAGGTTTGGATGCCCCGACGGCGGGTAAGGAAGCTGATTTTGAGGCTTTGGAAGTTATGGCTCAAATTGAAGAAAATATCAATCAAGCCATGAAAATGCATAATATGAAGCAAAATTTACCTGCATTTAAAAAGGTTTTCAAATCATATGATGAGGCAGATCGCTATCATAAAGAGGCTCTTGCCCGTATGGAGAGAGCCGGAAAATGTGTTCAAAACTATTTATCACCGTATTATAAAAATGCGGCAACAAGTTGGTTCGGTATGGCTTGCAACTATTACGGCACCGGTCAGGTATATTGCCATTACAATCCGGAAAGGGAGGCACAAATATCCGAAAATGATACCAGAGCCAGTAGCGGCGATTTTGATATTGTGTGCCCTGATGACAGTCAGCATAGATGCTATGTTCGTTATTTGACGGATACGCGCTTCAATACAGGTGTCGTCGGCTATTTAGTCAGCTTATATCAGGCCGTCAAAGACAACCAGGCAACCAGCGAAGTAGATGCCTACACCGAAGTAACGGAAGAACCGGCAGCTGAAGGTGCTTATACAACACAAACAAACTTCAATATTGTTGAAAGATCGGGATCAGTGTCTTTGAATCTCGATCAAGATACCGATAAAAATTTTGAAGACGAAGCGGATCCTTATAAAAGAGCAATAAAAGAAGCGAGTAAAGAAGAACAGGAAAGTTCCGATTCGTCGGTTGTAAAACGCGATATGAATGATCAGCGTCAAGGTTCATCCGGCATGCAGAGTTTAAGCTCGGTCAAAGCCGTTTCGGCTCCGGCAAATGCCAAGGAAGGCAATGATGAAAAAGATCATGTTAAAGCCGAAGAAGAAAAACTGGAAAGCAGAAAAAATGCTCTGCTCAATTGGGCTATAGGTGCTGAAGTTGCCAAAGATATTTCAAATGACTTATCAAGCTCGACACCTGCTTTCGGTGCAGCCGATTCGCGTTTTCCGCTGTGGAACGACCAAAAGAGATTCTATGATCAATACGTTGATGGTAAATATGAAAATATAGAAAAATATTTGATATATACACCGTATGCATCGAAATTGGCCGGCACGGCATCAGCTATTAATGCACTTTATCCGTATCAAGATATAAGAGATGATGACGGCAGAATTACTAAAACTAAGGAAAAACAGCGCAAAGAAGCCCAAGAAGCTATCGATAAATTTAGACAACAAGCTTTATCTGTTCCGGTGTCTAAGGCTGTCGAAAATACTTTCAAACAGTATGAAGATCAAAAAAATACGCTAAAGTTGCAATTTAAGGCTGATATAGAATATAGAAAGCAAACAATCGCAAATTTGTACCAACAAGTGAGTGAACTGGGTAAAAAACTCAGTATTGCCAACAGGGTCTACAATAAACAGCAGTCCAGATTAATGGAAAAAGAATCAACATACGGCAAATCGGAAGACGGTATAGCCATGGGTAATGAAATGTATGCCAAGGCCGGCCGAAATGTCGATACCTCTAAGTCGCCGCAATACAAAACTCTGACAGCATCAAAAGATGATCAGCTTAAGTCAGAACAAGAAGCTTTGGTTGTTCTGAACCAGTTGGAAAATGATCCGGAATATAATCCGGTAGCACTGGAAAACAATATGAATTACATTAAAGATACAGTAATTCCGTCTGCTGAAGATCAGTTGGAACAAGCTCGTCAAAATTACGTATTAAAGATGAGTAATTTGGAGGAAGAAGCTCGGCTTAAGATTGATCAGCTGATTGAAGATGAAGAAATTGATACCACGGTACAAGATATGGTGGCGTCGTTGGCCTCATCGAATCATCCGATGGCCTTGGCGGAAGCTGCTTTGGTGTGTGTTCGTCAATATGCTCAAGACACGGTGGCCGCAGCAAGAAATACTATTAATGAGATGAGAGGAACAGAAGAACTCTATTATGCGTCATATGCGGATAAGCTGCTGCAAACTCATAATAAAATGATAGATAAAATTACCAAAATAAAAGTGGAAGATATTGCAAATTGCGGAATCTTAAAAGAATTGACAGACTTAAATATTAAAGAATTTGAAAAGGTGTTAAAAGACGTCATTTCTGTGTATGAAGATGTTTGCAACGGTGTGCAGTGTAAAGTTCCGGATGACAGATATTTTGTAGGCATTACCTATAAAAAGGATGATTTCCGCGCACCTAAGACACCATTGGCCTTTACGTCTGCACCGCTCCGCGAAGTGTTCCACTTTGATATTGAGGACTATGCTAATGTTGATAAAAAGGTTTTAGATGAAGAACATCTTGACAATAATCAAAATGTGATAATTACCAAAGAAAGCTTTAGAGAGAGCGGGGTTGATTTACCGGAAGTCTGGAAAGCAATATTAGCCGACCATGCCTATGTAGAACGTGATATAGATTTCGGAAAACTGTTCGGTAATACCAACAGCGGTGTTAACGGAACAGATGTTAAAGGTGATCCGGAAAAAGCCATTGTGCGTTCAGGTATATTCCCGTGCCGTCAAGGCGGAAAAATTGTTGATATAAATAAAACATTTGTTTTCAGTACAGATACTCCGGCGGATGCAGGTTTATACCAAATACCTGAATGTACAAAAGTTGTTATAAACGGTAATCGTGTTCTTGATAAAGAATCAAATTATTCTATCGGTGCTACCGGCAATGATGCTAACGGATTACTTACCGAAACCAGCGAACTCGGACAGATATTGGCATACATTCCGGATAAGAATGAAGCATTACAAGCCACCTTGCCTGTTGCCGGTTATCCGCCGCGGGTGCCGGTATGGGAAAAGATGACACACCGCCTGACCTTTAACAACATTATTCAAAAGGCATATAATCGAGTTAAAGAAACCGAAAAACTTGGTGAAGATGCAAGCGAAGACTATAAGTATCATTCAGGTAACAGAGTTTTCTTGGAAAGGAACCAATTCGGTGATTACTTGGACTTTGTTGAACTGGAATCTAAAATTGCCGATTCTATGGTCGAGTTGCATGAAAAGGTCGTTGAAGTAAAAGACAGTTTGGCTTCGGTGTTCTATGAAACCGAATACAAAATGGAAGAAAACTTTTCTTTGCTGAAGCAAGAAGATTATAATAGAGCTGCCGAAATCTTAAACAACCAAAAAGAGATGTATCTGAATATGGCAAAAGAAGATATAGGGCAGATTTCCGGTTCGAAAAGCGGAAAATCTCTGACAAGTGATTATGTAAAAGATAAGATTGAGAAATTACAACATCGTATTAAAGTATTGGAGCATGATCGCAATGAAATTGTCAGCGTTAACGGTGAAGAAGATATAGCCGAACTTGACAACAAGATATTAAATGAAACCGCTGACAATAATATTACTAAAGAGTATGAAGATGAAGGCGGTAAGGCTTTTGAGTTACAAATACAGAAGATGCAGGAACCGCTGTGCGTTTCTTATATCAGCAGAAAATCTGCTCCAAGCCAATCGAATACTCAGGCGACAACGGTTAAGACAGATACAGCTTCAATTAAACAAAAAGCCGTAGATGTTGAAGCAGGTATCAAACCTATAGGTAAATAAAGAGGTATATTTTGGCGGAATTAGACAGTGGTGTCAAAAAAGTATTGCTGGCCGACAGGAACGCCCCGGTGCGTTCCCGCGGGCCGGAAATACATTTTGTGAACGATGAAGACAGTGCGACGTCATCGGCGAAAGAAGTATATTTCAGATGGGTTGCACGCTTGGTCATTTTATGTGCCATTGTTTCATTGTCATTTTTCTTAAGTGCTTCGCTGGTCATTTTCCGTTTGGCTCCGGAAATTATTATCGAACCTCTGCTGATTATCCGTCAGGATGAATCATCAAAAATGGTTCGCTATGAGCCGATTACCAATAAAATGCCATCTTACCGACAATTTACGGAGATGTTTATCAAACAATATGTTATCCTTAGAAACACGGTTGTAAATGATGTACAAGAGATGAAAACGCGTTGGGGGCCGGGCGGTATTGTACAATATATGTCTACACCGTCAGTTTATATGGATTTTGTCGGAAAAAACATAAATTCCATTCAAATGATGTACGATAATAAGTATTCCAGTGAAGTGCGTATTGATGAAATAGGTAAAGAAAGTGAAAACAGTCCGGCATGGTCGGTTAAGTTTACAATATTTAATTTATCTCAAAGTCGAGGAGGTTCCGGTTCTTTAACGCTGAAGACCGAGCGTTATAAAGCATCGGTAACACCAAAATATTTTCCGCAGCGCCGGTTTGTTCGGGCACGCTTGATTAATCCTTTAGGCTTTACGGTTATAAAATATAATCAAAGCGAAATAAGAGACTAAATTTGTTTAAGTTATTTTAATCTTTTTATTTTAGTATAATAAGCAAAGGTGTATCTTTTACCTTGACAGGAATGTGCAAAGTTTAGGAAATACCTTGGCTTTGGCCGATTCTGTTTAAAATGAAACGGGAAGAAAGATAATGAGTAAAAAGATATTTGTTTTGGTTTTGTTTTTAATATTATCCGCATGCAGTCTGTTCGGATCGTACTACGAGCCGGAGGCTGTCGGTATAGGTAAGGATATTAATGAATTGAAATTGTCCCCATGCGCTTGCATGCAAATAGAAGTTATTAAGAACGTACCTGATTGGTTTTGGGAAACAATATAATAAGGCAAAAAAGAATGGCTGATCAACTCGGGGTAAATAACACACAACACAAACTTCTCGGTTCTGGGCAACCGCGTCAGGGGCATGAAACCCGTCGTGCAACGCGCAATATCAACCGTAGCGAAGAAAGTTTGGTCGTTAATGCCAGTGAAAAAAGGTATCTGTGGACGGCACGTGCATTTGCCGTTGTGACAGCTATCAGCATTTGTTGCAATTTGTTATTATTGCTGACGGTTTCCAATATTTTACCGCTCTATCGTGTCGAACCGTATTTATTAACATTATCTGACAAGAGCGAACAGGTTTACAATATTATACCTTACAGTCGTAATATGGGGGCACAGAAGACGATTACCGAAACGTTTGTCAGACAATATGTTTTATTGAGAACCACTTTGTTGCCGGATATTGATGAGATGTTATCTCGTTGGCAGGATGGCGGCGATTTGCAAGAAATGTCATCCGGAGTTGTGTATCAGGATTTTATAAAAAATACCGGCACGAAGCTTATGAAAAGAATGAAAAATGACGGCTTAACCAGTGACGTCAAGATTATTACGGTAAATGAAATTGAAGAAGGCGTTTGGCAGGTAGAGTACAAAGTCGATTACTTTTTACCGTCAATGTCGACACCGAGAACACTTCGTTATCGTGCCAGCATGAGGGTTCAATATATACGTCGAAAAGTACAATATAAAGAACGTTTGAAGAATCCGGTAGGATTTAAGGTTGTATCATACGGAACGAAACAAATTAAAGATCAATAATAAGGATATCAAAATGAGAATAAGCTTAAAAAAATTGATATTAGTTATAATCGGCATACTGTTCAGCGTGAATGCGTATGCGCAGTTGGTTGATGAAGGGGCGATGGATCAATCGAACAATCATTCAAACGGTAATTATGCGCCGATGGATTTGACACATGCCGGTTTCGGTTCGTTGGGTATGATTCAGGAAGCATGGCAAGATCCGTTGCAAAACTTAGGTGAAGGTCAAACAAAGCCGGCTTATTCTAAATATTATTGGACACCGGATTTGGTTTTACCAATTCGTCTGCGTGAGGCGATGGTGACTTTAATTAATTTTCCGGAATGGGAATTGATTGAAAGTGTTCACGTCGGTGATACCAATTCTTTTGCGGGCGAAATTACCGGTCCGAATACCGTATTGATGTACCCGATGGGAAATATCGGTGTTGATACCAATGCGGTTATATTCGGGCGTTCGGGAAACAAATACGTGTTTTATGTCAGAAGCGAAGGTGTTAATACCGAACGTTTGACCAATTCAATTATAGATATTGATGTTGTCGACAGTGCCGGCACATCGGGAGGTAGTCCCAGTAGCAGCTCGGGGAAGATAGTCGCCGGTAATACGAGGCATATTAATGCCGCGAAGGGGGGCGGCGCCATAGGTAAAAGTATGTCAGATGCCACTTTTACCCGACGTTTTTTGAAAGAAGATTGGTTGAAAAGTATTCCGATGGATCCGTCTAAATTCAGATTTGATGTAGAAATATATGTTCCAAATCCGGATGATGTCGGTATTGCACCGGAAAGAGTGTGGCATGATGATATTTTCACCTATATTGATTTAGGTGAAAAAGCGTTAAATATGACACAGCGGCCGGTTGTTACGCTTATCATCGAACGCGTTGAAACTCCGGTTGGTTTCAGGACCAAAGGGCCTAACAACAGATTGATTATTGTCGAGGGTATAGGTGATATGGTTATGCGCAGCGGTAAACGGATGGTTTGCTTGAAAATGCGTCGTTCGGATTCGGACGGATTGCAGTATGCGACTTATGCCGAAGATGATGACGATTGGGATATCGGTCCGGAATTACCTTCGAAAGAGAAATCAAAGGGTTCGGCAGATTCCGACGATGCCGGTGCAAAAAGCACGAAATCTGATAACGCTTCTTCGGCCGGAGCTGCGATATCAGGATCGACAGACATGACGGGCAACGGTGTTTATGGCGGCGGAATGGCCAGCAGTGTCGGTCCTAACGGTGTTATCAGTGCCGGAAATTATGCCGGAGCATCGGATATTAACTGTGATAATATGGGCAGAATTGATCGTGCAACAGGCAGCGGCATACACAATCCGTATCCGCAATACAAATACGGCAGCGGTTTCTTCGGTCAGGAAGGGGATAGCTTATCTATTGAATTAGGTACGGATAGCAGTGTTAATAACTTGGAAGCATTATGGAAGGATTTATCAAACAGATATTCGGCAATATTAGGCGGGTATGAACCGTTTTATTCCGTAGATACGCCGGCAGACGGTCAAGGCAAAGAGTTATTCCATTTGCGTGTAGGCCCTATTAAGAGCTTAGACAGTGGCGATTCAATCTGCAGTCAGTTAGGTCGCAGCGGTGTATTTTGTAGTGTGGTAAGGGTACAATAGTAGGTAATAAATGAGTAATGAACCGTTAACACATTCGGACAGATATGTTCGTAAAACCAACAAAATAATTCTCATACTGGGAATTATTTGCTTGGGTGTGTTCTTATTCAGTTTGATGTTGATGAGTGCTCCTGAAGAAGTTGAAGAAGAAAAACATTATGAATTTGAACATTCGATTCAGGATGAAACAGCCGCAAATATTGAAACTACCGGTGATACAAATCCGGAAATAGAATTTGATGAAAGCGAAGAAGACGAACGTCCGATTACGATGGCGCCAAACCCTATCAATATGGGGCAGGTTGTTTTGGGGAATCGCGCCGGTAACGTTTTAACAATCGGCACAAACGGTAAAAAAGCAATCAAAATTGTATCGGTTGAGTTAGAAGATGCCCCCTTTGAAGGTTTTGATTATGATGGCATGGCTTGTAAAAATCGTGAACTGAGCGGCAAACATACCTGCAGTGTTACGATGACATGGCTGCCGACGATTGCCGCTAATGTACAAAGCAATTTCAAAATTATTTGGCATGAAACAAATGTATCGGAAAGTAATGCTAAACACGATGAAGTAACAGTTTTCGGTACGGCGGTTCATAAAGAAGATTGCAATTTCTGTGAGGGTTCTTCAGGAGTATCTTCCGCATTGTCCGGTGTTGGCTCGGCATCTGCTCCGACCAACGGTAAACAGCGTTATGCAATAGGTCCTGACGGAAAAATCATTGGTACCATTGACGAAGAAGGTAATGTTATAGATGCCAACGGCAATATTATCGGTCATGTTGATGCCAACGGTATGATTGTTGATAAAGACGGAAATATCATCGGTGTCGCAGCTACCGGTAAATTGATATATGATGATGAAGGCAATGTTATCGGTTATGTTGACGAGAATGGTATCGCACATGATAATGAAGGTAACGTAATCGGCACGATGTTGGCCGACGGAACGGTTGTTGATGCGAACGGGAAGGTTATAGGTAAAGCTGTTGATTATGGTTACGTTTATGATGATGAAGGCAATATCATAGGGCGTGTCGATGCCAACGGAATGGTCGTCGATTTAGACGGCAATGTTATAGGTAAGCTTGATAAAGATGGCAGAGTTGTCGATTTTGACGGTAATGTCATCGGCCATGTGGCAAAGGCCGGCGAGGTTATAACCGATGCCAATGGTAAGCAAATAGGTGTTGTTTTGCCGAATGGCGATGTTGTTGATGAAGAAGGAAATGTTGTCGGACACGTCAATCCGGACGGCACGGTAACAACAAATCAAGTTATCGGTCAACGCGGATCGGCGGCCAGATTAGCCGTCGATGAAAATGGTAATGTTATCGGTTATATAAATGAAAACGGGGAAGTTGTTGATTTTAACGGTAACGTTATCGGTCGGGTGGATGAAAACGGTAATATTGTAGATGCCAACGGCAATGTCATCGGTAAAGCAACGGACCAACATGTTGATTTAGCCGTTGATGAAAATGGTAAAGTCATCGGTTATATCGATTCGGAAGGTTTGGTGCACGGCAACGACGGTAATGTCATCGGGTATGTTGACGAAGACGGAAAAATTATAGGTAATGTTGCCCAAAGAAATATTATCGGCAAGGCAAAACGTGTGGCTTATGACAAAGACGGTAATGTTATCGGGTACATAGATGAAAACGGTAATGTTATTGATAAAAACGGTGATATTGTCGGCCATGTTGATGAAAACGGCAATATTATAGATGCCGCCGGTAATATCATCGGTCATGCAAGCGACCTGAAAGTAGCTTATGATGAAAATGGTAATGTAATCGGATACATAGATGAAAACGGTAATGTTATCGATGAAAACGGTAAGTTAATCGGTCATGTTGACGAAAATGGCAATATTGTTGATGCCAATGGCAATATTATAGGACATACCGGCGAATTGAAAGCGGTTTACGACAAAGACGGTAACTTGATAGGTTATGCCGATGAGGCCGGTAATGTTTATGATAAAAACGGTAAGTTAATCGGTCATGTTGACGAAAACGGCAATGTTGTTGACAAAGACGGCAATATTATCGGTCATGTCGGTCAGCTGAAAGCGGTCTATGACAAAGACGGCAATTTAATAGGTTATGCCGATGCAACCGGCAAGGTCTATGATAAAAACGGAAAGTTAATCGGCCATGTTGATAAAAACGGCAATGTTGTTGATAAAGACGGCAATGTTATCGGTCACGTCGGTCAATTAAAGGCGGTCTATGATAAAGACGGTAACTTAATAGGTTATGCCGATGAAACCGGCAAAGTCTATGATAAAGACGGAAAATTAATCGGTCATGTTGATGAAAACGGTAATGTTGTTGATAAAGACGGCAATGTTATCGGTCACGTCGGTCAATTAAAGGCGGTCTATGACAAAGACGGCAATTTAATAGGTTATGCCGATGAAAACGGTAATGTTTATGATAAAGACGGAAAATTAATCGGCCATGTTGATGAAAACGGTAATGTTGTTGATAAAGACGGCAATGTTATCGGTCACGTCAGCAATCGTCGTGTTGCCGTCGATGCCAACGGAAAAGTAATCGGCTATATTGATGAAAACGGCAATGTCATCGATGAAAATGGCCGTGTTATCGGTAAAGTTGATAAAAACGGCAATGTTGTTGATGAAAACGGTAAGATTATCGGCTTTACCGATGCGCTGCATGCGGCAGTTGATGCCAACGGTAATTTAATCGGTTATGTAGATGCCGAAGGCAATGTTTATGATAAAAACGGCAAATTAATCGGTCATGTTGACGAAAACGGCAATGTTGTTGATTTTAACGGCAATGTCATCGGTTATGAAGATAAAAATCGCGTGGCCGTAGACGAAAACGGTAATATTATCGGTCGAATCGATGCTAATGGCAATGTCATCGATGAAAACGGTAAGATTATCGGCCATGTTGATGAAAACGGCAATATTGTCCAATATTCATCGGCAGACGGTCCGGTTATAGGTACGGCCGGTGCGATGATGGAATTGGCTGTAGATGAAAACGGCAATGTCATCGGCTATATAGATAAAGATGGCAATGTTTATGACGAAAACGGTAATTTAATAGGCCACGTTAATGAAAATGGCGATGTCGTCGACTTAAACGGAAATATCATCGGTCATCGCAGCGGTAAAAAGGTCCGTGTTGTATATGATAAAGATGGTAATATTATCGGTTATGTTGATGAAAAGGGCATAGTCCGGGATAAAAACGGTAATATTATCGGTATTTCGGATGCACAGGGTAATATTCACTCTTTTGGTCAAAAAGTAATAGGCGGTCGGTTTAATAAGAATTTGCTGCCGATTACACCGAGCGGTTCTATTTTGGGAACCATCAATAATCGCGGAGAGGTCATAAACCAAGGAAAAGTTGTCGGTAGAATGCGCCCGGATGACTTGGTTACGGATATAGCCGGAGCTAAAATATTGGCCAGAGGTGTTAATCCGGGATATATTGTAAACTGGGGATGCGATTTCACCAGTAAATTGGATAAAGACGGTATTATTCGTCAAGACGGTGTCGAAACGGATTATCAGGTTTATGCCGACGGAACGGTTTGGGATAGTACCGGTAAATATAAAGGACACGTTATAGAAACCGGCAGTGTCTATGATAATGAATGTAACTATGTCGGTGAGGCATCGGCTGACGGCTATGTTCGGGATACAAGCGGCAGAGAAATAGGTTGTCTCAATCCTGACGGAACGGTTTTGGATATAAATGAACCGCGCATTAAAGGACATTTGGTCAATCAGCGCAAAGTTGTGTCGCCAAACACATGGCGTTCGCTCGGGTCACTCGAAGCCGGCGGACTGTTGCGTGACAACAGAGGCAATGTTATCGGTTGTTCTAATGTATACGGCGATGTCTATAATAAGAACATGGCCTATATCGGTTCGGCTTCAAAAGCCAAATATGCTTTGAGTTTTGATGGTAAATTTATAGGTTCATTTGATCAACAGGGTAATTTAAATGCCAAAGGCATCAATGGAGCACACTTGATTTTTGACAAATTGTTAGCCGATCAAAATCAAAATATTATCGGTTATGCCATACCGGAGGTAAATATTTTAGCTGATGCCGACGGTAATATTTTAGGACATATGTTCCCTGATGGTGTTGTTTATGACAGTTCCGGTGTGGTTATCGACAGATTTAACGGCGGTGATGTCGGTTTGTATAACGGTTCAGTTGCTAAATTTATCCGTCCGTTGCAGGTGGTCGGTGCGGACGGACGAAATTTAGGCATTGTCAATTATGATTTGTCGGTTATCGATTTCAAAGGATCAATTATCGGTAAAGTTAATACCAAAGGTCAAATGTTTGATGAAAGCGGCCATCAAATAGGAGGTGTCGTTCAACAAGGGGCTGTCCGAGGTTATGATGGTACATATTTAGGTTATGTTGTTTCAACAGGTGAAGTTGTTCAACTTGATAATGTTGATAACGGTAATGGTATTAAATTCAATATGGGAGATATTACCGGACATGTCGCGCCGGACGGCGTTGTTTTGAAAGATCGGAAAATAATAGGCGAAGTCTTGCCGCAGAAAGTTATGGTTGACGTATACGGCAATGTTGTCGGTTTTTCAAATGATCGCGGTTATGTTATAAGTCCAAGCGGTGCAGCTGTTGCAGTTTTGTTGCCTGGCGGCGGTAATGCTAATAATTATCTGCCGTTGCAAACGGGGGCTGTTATTAACTTCCAAGGGCAGATAATAGGCACGGTTTTACCGACAGGACAATTTATGGATACAAAGCATTTGATTTCCGGCCGCGTGTTGGCTGACGGAAAAGTCATCAGCTCGACCGGTGTCTTCTTAGGTGAAGTTGTCGGCGGAGATATTGTAATCGGTAATAATGATACAATACAAGGTTTAATACAGTTTGACGGTACGGTCGTAAAAGACGGAAATTTGGTCGGGCAAATATTAACCGACGGGTTGGCTGTTGATAATCAAAAGAATATCTTGGGGCATACGTTCAGTATCGGAAATCCGGTTCTATCTAATTCCGGTGCTTATGTCGGCAGAATTTCCGCATTAGGACGCGTTGTCATAGATGAAAATAATGAAATCGGCTTTATTAAGAGCAATGGTACATATATAGATTTGGATAAAAATGTTGCAGGTTACAGCCTGCCTGAAGTTGCTAGAAATCGGAGGAATTGATGAAAATCCGCACTAAAATATATACTTTTATAGTATTTTTAACGGCGTATATGGTTATTCCGTTTAATGTGTGGGCGGCTGAAATTACAGCTGTTGATTTCAATGGCAATATTATCGGTCAGGTTATTCCAACCGGTATGGTTATTAATGCTTCCGGGCAGAATATAGGCACAATTACGGCCGACAGCCTGATTTTAAACGGACAGGGTGAAGTTATAGGCGGAGCTGTTCCGCAGGGTATAGCCATAGGTAATGATAATCGGTTTTTGGGTAAAATATTTAATGACGGTATTGTCAGAGCCGTAAGCGGCAAAGAACTTGGAAAAGCATTACCAAGCGGTTTAGTTGTCGATAGTTCATCATCTGTTATAGGTTCGGTCTTATATCCTGGTATTGTGTACTCTGCAAGCGGCGAGACTGTCGGCCGTGTCAACGGCGCCGGTTTATATACCAACTTGGAAGGACAGGAAATCGGTTTTGTGTCGGCAAACGGCTATGCGTATAAGCGCTCCGGTGAAGAATATGTCCTGGACGGCCGTTTAATGGCATCTAAAATGATTGTGTCGCTGACCGGACAATTTATCGGCAGTGTTGCTCCGACCGGCAATGTGATAGATTTTGAAGGTAAAAGTATCGGCAATATTCATGCAAACGGCTATGCGTATGATCAAAACGGGAACATTATAGGCGGTATTGTACAGACCGGTTATGCTTTTAATTTGGTCGGTAATTATATCGGTCTGGTCACATTCAACGGTGAGGTCGTGCGCAACGATATGGTTATAGGACATTATCGTCCGGATGGCAATATTGTTGATGAAAATAACGAAATTATCGGTTTTGCCGTCAGTATCTCGGCAACAGCCGGCGATCGAAACGGTCGGTATATCGGCCGAATTTTTCCGGACGGTACAATTTCTAACGGTGCCGGTGTTATCGGTCGTATAGGGGCTAAAAAATATGTGTATGATCAGGAAAATAAGAAAATCGGTGAAATAATCGAAACCGGTCCTGTTTTTGATACGCAGGCGCAATTAATCGGTCAAGCCATAAAGAACGGTTCGGTAATATCGTTACGCGGCAGTATGATAGGCACAATGCGCGGTCAATATGCTTATGATACAAACGGTATGCTGGTTGGTGGTACAACTAAAGATTTACTGGCATATGATGCTAATAATAATGCTTTAGGCGTTGCTAATATAGATACGAGTATTAAAGTGGGCACTGAGGCCCAAAAAGTTTCGCCGTTCGGTTATCTGTTTAATGCTGATGGTAAAGTTGTCGGCGGAAGCTTTGCAATGGCTCCGGCATACAGCCTTGAAGGTCTGTTGTATTCTTATGTTGCCCCAAACGGTAAGCTATACCGCGGGGTGTCGGATGTTAAACTGACACAAACAGGTATACTGGCAGGTAAGGACGGGTACATCGGCAGCCTTATAGATTCTTTATATAATTTGAGCTTTACCGGTTATTCGTTGGGTATGCCGACCGAAAGCAATGTTTTGGTTAATGAGAAAGGCGAAATTTCTTATAAAATCATTCCCGGACATTATGTAGTATCAAGTCCGCAGAGGCTGACGTCCGACATGACACCGATAAAAGGTTTTAGCGGTCAAAAAATGATAGCTTTGAATATCGGCGGTGATTTGCTCGGATATACTGATAGTGAAGGTAAATTGTTTAATTTATCCGGGCAAGAAGCAGGGCACGTTGTTGCAAATGAGTATGTTGTCGATAATAACCAAGTTGTTATCGGTCGACTTATTCCGTTTACGACGGTTATCAATGATAAATGCAGCCCGATCGGCGTTGTCAACGGGCACGGCGACGTTGTTAATAATCGTGGTGTTATTGTCGGTCGCTTGCTGCCGAACGGTCAGGCCATCTCGGATGTCGGCAGTTATATTGGTTATGCCGTATTTAACCACGGCTTAACGGATTTTGACGGTAAATTTGTCGGGACAATTAACAGCGGCCGCGGTATAACCTATGACGGTAAATCTCTCGGTTGTATTGATCGTCGGGGTGTTATTAAAGATGCTGAAAATCATACATTATACGGTGTTATCGAAAATGAATCGGTTATCGGTTTTAACAACGAAATCCTTGGCCATATTCTCGCCAATGGCAATGTCATCGGACATCAAAATCAGATTATAGGTTATGTTCAACCGGATGGCAATGTTGTTTCCAAGTCTAAAAAAGCTCTGGGCCAGATTATGAAATATCATGTGGCCTATGGTATAGATAATCACTTCTTAGGTATGGTTCAAAATGACGGCAAAGTTTATAATCAAGCCGGAGATTTTGTCGGACAAGTTCTTTTTGACGGTAGTGTCCAAAAAGATGATATGCAGGTCGGCTATGCTTTATATGACTTTTATGTCTACGATGAAGACTTTACGACCTATGGCTATTTAACTAAAGACGGCACTGTGTTAAGTATGGCCGGCAGCAAATTAGGCAGTCTTGATCGCGGCTTTGTTTTAGACCGCAAAAAACAAGTTGTGGCGCGTGGTAACCGTGATTATATCGTGCGTGACAAAAATGATGATGTTGTCGGTGAATTGCAATTAGACGGCAATGTTATTAATAATGACGGACAAAATGTAGGTTATTTGGCTGAGGCCGGTATTATCCGTAATTCAGAAGGGGATGAAATTGCTGTAGCGACACAATACCAATATTATACGGTAAGGCAAGAAGAAGCAGAAACCCAGCCGAAACCGGAAACGCCCAGAGAGAGGGATTGGAGCGATCAGCGTAAAGTTGAAATTCAAGATAATGAAGATGCGACATCTAAAGTGCAAGAAAGCGGCAGCGGTTATAAAAAACAAAAATTCAGTAACAAAATTGTCGGTATCGCGCTAAATCCGGATGGTGATATTATCGGCGATATTTACGAAGATGACAGCGTCCGCGATAAAGACGGCAATATCCTCGGATATCGTACACCGGACGGGATGATTGTTGATGTGAACTACAATCCGATTGGTATTGAAGAGATTCAAAATGCTTCTTCCAGCGAAATGTTTATTCCGGAAAATGCCTTTGGTAAAGGTAATGCATACGGCATCGGCGATTCTCCGACCAATTTGGGACCGGGCGGCGGTTACGGACAAGGTGAGAGATATGACCCTGTTAAAATGCGTGTGTTAACTCAAAGACAGGCACAAAGACGCCAGAATATCCAGTATGGAGTTGTGGCAACTTCAAATATTAAACCATCCAGCTTCACCGGTTATGAGGAAGATGGTTGGGGAACTTCGCGACAGATATCATCTTGGCGTGTCGATATGAGCGAGATGATTTTAGAAGATAAACCTATTCCGGCCGTATTGGCCCGTTCGGTTTACGGTTCGGACAGCGGCGGTTTCTCTGATGGTGTACCTATTACGGCGATTGTAGAGAGAAATGTTTTCTCAGAAGAAGGACGTAATATTATCATTCCGGCAGGTTCAAGAGTTATCGGTTCTCTTGGCGGGGAAGTCGGTACCGGCGGTACGTCCGGCGGTGCCATCAAAATGCAGATCGAGTGGAAACGTTTAATCAGACCGGACGGTTCTCAATGGCAATTTGCAGCCCAAACTGCCGATGCCCAAGGTCGTATGGGTGCTCTGGCCTATTTGGATGAACAGTTGCTTAAGAAATATACTATGCCGATAGTAGCCAGTGGTGTTGAAAACGCAATTGCTTATATGATGGCTTCAGGATCTACCTCAACTTCAAACAACGGTAGTTCAACGGAAGATGCACGTGCTCAGGCAGCTGCTGATGCCCGCCAGAATTTCCAAGATCAAATAAACAAAATTGTTGAAGAAATTATGGATAAAAAATCTAAAATTCAACCTGTTACATATATGCCGGCCGGTACAAGAATCATTATTTATCCGGGACAAGATTTATGGCTGAACAGCATTGACAGAGATCAAAAACGTGATGAAGAAAACAGCGGTGGTCCGGATACAGGTGGTTTGACTGCAAATGAAAAACCTGGTGGCGGCAGTCGAAGCCACGGCGATAATGTCTCTTATAGCGGTAATTATCAGGAGAATGTAAAGCCGGCTCAACCAAATAAGCAACGACCGGGCAATAGAAGTTCCGGTGGTTACATTGCACCGAACAATCCGCAACAGTCTTCCGCACCGGCATCGACTAACAGTACCGATGGCAGTGGCAACGGCAATAATGAAGTTCCGGATTTTATTTAGGAGATAAAAATGAGTGATTTTTCAGTACTTGAATCAGTTTTAAGACCTTTGTCGTATTGGTACAATCAAGATAATCTTGAAGAAGTTGCTGTAAATCGCTCAGGTCAGATTTGGCTCCGTATGCGTGGAAAACGCGCCTATCCGTGGGTTATGTATAAAGATGAAAAGTTATCAAAACAATATTTAACGGATCTTTTGTACATCATAGCAAATACCTATGAATTGAGTTTTGATCCGTTACAAGGTTCTCCGTTCGTTTATGCGACGATTCCGGGGGATCACCGTTTTTCCGCAATCTGCGGACGAAATGTTATGTATGATGAGGAGGATTTGACCGGTGGTATCGCTATGGCAATTCGTCTTCACTCTGATGATGTGGCATTTGGTCTTGAAGATTACGGAATGAGGCAGGGGCATGCCTTGATGAAGCTGAATCCGCTTAAAGATATTAAGGTTCCGGATGATGCTTATGAACGTTTGCTTCTGTACATAAAGCGAGGCGAACACATTTTGGTCAGCGGCGCAACAGCAACCGGTAAAACCACTTTTTTAAATAATTTGCTGAAAATTTTGGATATTCATAAACGAATTATTACGGTTGAAGATACTCGTGAGTTGATTGTTCCGCATCCAAACCGTGTTCACCTCGTGATGTCACGTACCGACCAAACCAATAAAATTGATTATTCGGGTATTATCGATTTGGTCGTACGTTTCACACCTGATGCCATTATCGGCGGCGAGATTTCAACCAGTAATGCCAGCGGTATTTGGCAGCTTATGGGTTCCGGTCACGATAACTGCTTTGCCACCATCCACGCCGAGAGTGCGCAAGAAGCGTATTTGCAATTTATTAAACGTATTATGGCTTCGACAAACGGTGCGGTCAACGTTGAACAAACGCTCGATGAAATGCAGCGTAAATTGCATGTGGTGCAAATTCAGCGTATGGGCAACCAACGTGCCATTACCGAAGTGACGTAGAAGGTTTTATTGTAATCAGAATGTTTTTATAAGGGGGACTTTTTCTCCCTTTTTTTGAATGGCTTAAGTAAAAATTAATTATCTATCAATGAACAAATTTCGGCTTTGCAAATATCCAAGCCGATTTTCTTTTCCGAACTGGTTATAATAATATCGACCAGTGCGGCGGCATGTTTTTTCAGCTCTTCCGAAACGGTTGTGACGACTTTATCAAGCTCTGCCGATGAAATCTTATCGGCTTTTGTCAGTACAATTTGATACGGTACGGCAGCCACGTCAAGCATTTTCATAATTTCCGCATCTTCTTTTTTAATACCGTGGCGTGAATCAATAAGCAGAAAAACACGGCGCAAATTCGGACGTCCGCGCAAATATGCTTTTAAGATTTCCTGCCACTGGCGCACCAATTTTTCGGGTGCTTGGGCATAACCGTACCCCGGTAAATCAACCAAGTACAATTTACCGTCAAAATCAAAGAAATTGAGCTGTTGAGTTCTTCCCGGTGTCGATGATGTTTTAGCCAGCTTTTTTTGGTTAAACAGCGCATTGATTAAGCTCGATTTACCGACATTCGACCGACCGGCAAAAGCTATTTCATCACGGTCGGCATCCGGTAATTGAGAAAGTTGTGCCACACTCAGCATAAAGTTAATCGGGCGCAAAAACTGCGCATTGGCTTCAGCTATTTGTTGTGTGGTAAACTTATCACTCATTTGACACCGTTTTTATACATGATGATTTTTTGCTGGATTAAAGATAAGACATTGTTCAAAATCCAGTAAATAACCAGACCGACGGCAAAATGCGCAAACATAATCGTGAACACAATCGGCAACAGCATAAACATTCTGGCCTGATCTTTATTGGCCGGTTGCGGATTTAATCTGTTTTGAATAAGCATTGTCAAACCGTAAATCAGCGGCCATACGCCGACATCGAGCATTGATGGTAACGGTATGTGTGACCAAACTGAAATCGTCAGCGGGTCCGGAGCCGATAAGTCTTTTACCCAGCCGATGAACGGTGCATGACGAAGCTCAATGGCAATATTCAAAACTTTATATAATGAGAAGAATATCGGAATTTGGATAAACATTGGCAAACATCCGGCAGCCGGATTAACTTTTTCTCTCTTGTACAGTTCCATTGTGGCGCGCTGCATTGTGGCTTTGTCATCTTTATAGAGCGCCTGCAAAGCCATAACTTTAGGCTGAATTTTTTTCATTTTTGACATATTAACATACGATTTGTTGGCAATAGGGAACATACATAAACGCAAAATGGCCGCAAACAGCAAAATTGCCCAACCCATGTTACCCAAAAAACCGTATAAAAAGTCTAACGCGTAAAAGAATGGTTTTGTTAAGAAATAGTACCATCCGAAATCGACGTTTAAGTCGAATTTATTGATATCTTTGGCATACGTATCCAATAGTTTGATTTCTTTGGCACCGGCAAAAATTTTAGAAGTGACGGATACCGAACTTCCGGATTGAACCGTCATCGGCATACCTTTGAAGTCTAATTGGAAAGTACCTTCTTTTATTTGCCGAACATTAACTTTTGCCTGATATGTGTCGCTGAAAATAAACGAGCCTAACCAATATTTATCGGTAAGCGAAATCCAACCTCCTGTCGTTTCAAAACTTTTTCCTTTTTCATCCATGGAACTGAATTTTATCTCTTGCAGTTTACCATCGAAAACACCGGTGAAGCCTTCGTGGACGACACTGCGAGCAATACTTTCTTTATCGAGGTTTTTGCTCAATAAGCCGTACGGTAATAAAGTAATTTCGGTGCCGCTGTTGTTTTCGACGGTTTGCTTGACGGTAAACAGGTAGTTTTCATCAACCGAGATGTCCTGAATAAATTTTAATCCCTGACCGTTATGCCATTCCAATTTGACCGGATTATCAGCTGTTAATCTTTGGTTACCGATAACCGACCATACCGAATTGGAATTCGGTACATTAACCTTACTGTCAGCAGACAGCCAACCATATTCGCTAAAGAAATAATTTTGCGTTTTTGCCGGTTTGAATAATTCTACATACGAGCTGTCTTCATCCAGAGTTTGTTTGTATTTTGTCAGCAGAAGATGGTCAAAGCGGGCACCCTTTAAACGGATACTGCCGGATAAAACGTCATTTTCAACCGGTAAGCGGGCATCTTTGGCTAAAACGGTACTAACATCTTCAAAAGAAACCTCGGTAAGTTCCTTTTTTGTGGATTGTTCATCGGTAACGATATTATTTTGCCGGACGACTTCTGAATTTTGCGTATCATCAACCACCGGTGTTGGGATATCGGCAACTTCCTGCGCTATAGTTTGTTCTTCTTCCGCTTGCGGCATAAAATAATTTACGCCGACAACAACCAATGCAGATAAAACAATGGCAATATAAAAACTTTTTAAATCTTCAGTCATAAAAACACGGCTCCTTTATTACAAACAGTATGTTTGTATTATAAAATCAAAATAAAATCAAGCAATTATCCTCAGTTATGCTTTTCTTCTTTCGGAGGAACCGGATCATAGCCGGAACCGCCCCACGGATGACATCTCAGTAATCTTTTACAACCGAGCCAAGCACCTTTAAAAATACCGTGAATCTGTATAGCTTCAAGCATATATTGTGAGCATGTCGGTCGATAGCGACAAACGCCGGGGCAAAGCGGTGAGATAAAAATTTGGTAGAATTTAATCAACAGCAGGATTATTTTTTTCATTATCGTTCTGTACGGATAATAAGGTTTTGTTCACCTTTTTGAAAGCACGGATGATATCGCTGTGCAAATCGGCAAACGGACAACAGTATGTATCAAAGCGCCCGACCAAAACATAGTCGATGTTCGGCAGAGCAAGGCTCTCATAAATCTCGCGTACAACAGCACGCAAACGGCGTTTGGTTCGATTACGGATATAGGCTTTACCTAAGCGTTTTGTTGCTGTAAAACCGATTCGCGCCGGATGCTCTGCAGTGCCGGGTAAAGGTCGAGCCGCCTGAACGATGACGTTTTTGAAAACGACGGTTTCGTCCTTAGCGGCTCTTAAAAAATCTTTTCTCTTTTTTAAGATTAAAAATTTGCTCATAAGTTAATCATTAAGCAGAAATTCTTTTACGACCTCTGGCTCTGCGAGCAGATAAAACCTTACGACCGCCGACGGTAGCCATACGAGTTCTGAAACCGTGACGACGTGCACGTACTAATTTACTTGGTTGATATGTTCTTTTCATTTTAAAATCTCCGGTTAGTTATTATTATTTAAAGCCTGCCTTATTGCAGACTCTCGGTATTTTTTCTCTGCCTTTATAACGACATATTTTTGATAAGTCAACAAAAAAACGATTCATGTATGGAATGTTTTTTGTAATCGGATTAGCCGGTCTGCCATCAGTATGACATGGCTTGAGATATTTCTGTTTAGCGGAGCATGACGGTTTTAATCCGATAGAAAATTTTAAAATAAGTTGGCTTTTGGTAAATAATGAATAATAAAAATATTGTAAATATGACAATTAATAAGAATTATATCATTTTTAAACTTGACATTCATTATTTTCTGCGATAAAGTTTATCCTGAAATGGAGCGGCATTCATTTGCACAGAGTTACATTTTAAACCATATTAAGATGAAAGGAGGCAAAATAATCAGTATCCATTTTGTAATAATTTAAATGTTTTCATGAAAGGATAAATCTTATGAATAAATCAAAATTAACAGGAGGAAAAAATGGATATATGGAAAAAACATAAATCGCCTTTAGGGTATGAAACAAATAACGGTGGAATAGACAGCTATGGCGTTGATTATAGAGGTTTCAGTGTGCGAGACGAGGTAGAGTATCAAACGGCACGAAACAATCGTGAAAATCAAATTATGGATTACTATAATAATCAAGGTATAACCGAAAATTATCCGCAGTATACCACAAACTTTTGGGGCAGTCCCGACAATAACTACGGTTTCGGCAGTTCGAATATCAGTCAGAATATTGATTCGGTTATAAACTCGCTTAATAATCAAGGATTTAGTTATAATGGTTCATCCATTCAAGCTGATAATTTACTACAGCAGGGTTCTTCCGGTATATCACAGTTACCAACGAATAGTGCTTTGCAAAATTCGTTACATACAAGTTTGCAGCCGCAATCCTATTTAAATGATAATCAAGCATTTACAACGGATTATACCGATAATTATCCGGTTGCATCCGATGCGATGAATTATAATAGAATGAATCCGACTTATTTATATCCACAGACAAATATTTCTGATGAAGACTTATATGCCAGAATGTGGGAAAATATTAAAGAGCAAGAAGGTGTTATGTATCATCCGTATCTTGATACCAAAGGCTTGATAACAATAGGTGGTGGTGCTAATGTTAATGATTGGAATGTTTTTAAGCAGTTAAATGCAACAGTCAATGATATTGCGGCAACAGAGGCACAAAAATGGGAAGCATACAATCGTATGCGGCAACTTAGTGATGAAAAAGATGCTAATGGGAATTATGTTAATCGCAATATGCAAGCTAATTTTTTTGAAAATAAAACAAACATTCGAATATCTGACGCCGAAGCACGCGGCTTAGCTCAAAGTCATATGAATAATGATTTAGCACATGTGCGCGGAGAATTTTCTGATTTTGATAGTTTTCCGCTACCGTTGAAAGAAGTGTTGCTGGATATTCAATATAACACTGGAAACTTAAACCAACAAAATTGGCCGAATTTATATAGTGCAATCCATGGACGTAATATCAATGGTATCGTTGACAATGTTAATCGTAAAGATGTCGGGAAAAAACGTAATGATTGGGCTAAGAAAATGGTGCGCTCAATCAGATTCTAAGTGAGAAGCAGAAGGGGAAATGCAATAATAAGAGATTGATAGCTTTTCATTTCCCCTTTCTGTTATTTCGTATATGACTTGTTCCACTTTTATGCATGTATCAGAAAATATTTCTTTTATTTCGTATGTATAAATATCTTCAGATGTATTGGTAACCATGCTCCCTCTCTCAAGCATCTGCCAACTTGTATTACACAGCAATTTTATAAAGTTTTCTTGATTTTCGAGTAATTCACACTGTCCTGTCATAGCAATCTTATTCTTATCTAAAGGTGTCATGCTTTTAATAGATGTTGGTGTTAAATAGGTCCATGTCGATATTTGGCTTAACGGTTCTAAAGGTTGATAAAAAATCGGATTAACGAATTTTTGTTCTTGAGCATCTGTTTTTTGTACGGCAACATCGTTATTTTCTTTCGGCTGTGCTGGGTTTACTTCTTTTGTTGCTGAACAAGCACCTAATATTAAAATCAGTCCCATAATAAAAACAACTTTTTTCATATTATGTCTCCTCAAAGTTGTAATTATAATAATTTGTATATTTGGAAAGTCAATACAATAATTCCCTATCAGGTTAATACAAACTTTTGGGGCAGTCCCGACAATAACTACGGTTTCGGCAGTTCGAATATTACGGATGCCATCAGCGCCCATCCGGCAATGAATACCTCGCCCGTGCCTATCATTAAGTTATTTGCTCTATTTTTAGAAAATATCGTCAACTCTTTAAATTTAAAGAATAAAAAACGCCGACAATTGTATCGGCGTTTTCTTTAAGGGTTATATTTTTAGCGGCGATTGCCCATAAGATTCATCAATGAAATAAAAATATTGATAAAATCAATATACAAACTTAAAGCACCGGCTACTGCCGCCTTTTTAGCAAATTCCCCGCTGACACTGACGTGATAATACATATTCTTGATATTTTGTACGTCATAAGCGGTTAATCCTGTAAATACGGCTACCGAGATATATGAAATCGCATACATCAACGGTGCGCTGTGCATAAAGATATTAACAATTGAGGCAATAATTAACCCCCATACACCCATACGTAAAAAGCTGCCGATTGAAGTCAAATCTTTTTTAGTGGTGTAGCCTATTAAGCTCATGGTGCCGAATGTTGCCGCAGTAATCAAAAATACGCGAGCGATACTACCGGCAGTGTATGCCATTAAGATATTCGATAGCGACATTCCCATAATTGCCGAAAATGCCCAGAACATAGCCTGAGTAGCAAATACGCTGCCGCGTGTGATAACGGCCTGAAAGGCAAAAATCATCAATAACGGGGCAAATATAATCAGATAACCGAGGCCGGATAAAGAAACCGTGCGTGTTGCCTGATCAATATTGTACATCAAGCCGATTAGCGGGGTATTGGCAACCAAATAAGCGGATAATGCCGTAACGCATAATCCCAGTCCCATATAGTTGAATACTTTAATCATATAACTGCGTAAGCCTTCGTCAATCATTTCAACCGAAGCGCTTTGTGCAATCTCTTTTGTTTCAAACATTCATTCCTCCATGTTGTTCATTTATAATAAAAATATAGTATGCTTCTTCTTAAAAATCAATAAATATTCCGGCGAAAACGAAAAGTCTTGGCTTTTAAAAGAATTTATGCTAGAGACAAAGCCACGGAGAATTGATATGTATAGCGAAAGATTTCAACAGTTTATCGAAATGTGGCAAAAAGATTTTGCCATTGAACGCAGTATGAATGAAAAGGTATGTGTAGATCGTGACGGTAATCCGATCCCATGGTATACTTATCCGGCCATAGAATATTTGTCGCAATTTGATTACAGCCAAAAAAAGATTTTTGAATTCGGAACCGGTTATTCATCGATGTATTGGGCAAAACGCGCCCAAAAAGTTGTCAGTATCGAAGATAAACCGGAGTGGTTCGAAAAGTTCCGAAAAGAGTTCAGTGCGCCGAATTGGCAAATGCGTTATTGTGATGAGAAGCAGGGTTATGAAGATACGATTTTTGCCGATAACGAAAAATATGATGTGATTATCGTTGACGGTAAACGCCGTGCCGAATGTGCTGCAAATGCCGTAAAAGCTTTGGCTGCCGGCGGTATGGTAATTTTAGATGACAGCGACCGGATTAATACCAGTTTGGAATATTTTAATGCCGTTAAAGCCTTAAAAGAAGCCAACTTGTTACAGGTTGATTTTTATGGTTTTTGTCCGATGAATAATTATACCAAAACAACATCGATTTTCTTTTCGCGCGATTTTGACTTTACCTCCAAATATGAAGTTCAGCCGATAAACGGGTTGGGCAATATCTGGTCAATGAGTCGCAAAGAGCGCAAACAATTTTTCCATGCGCAAGACTATCCGGTCAAAGAAAAAGATGCTAAATAAACCGAAACGCCTGAACTTTTAAATTCAGGCGTTTTGATTAAGAATCAGATTTTTTCAAAACGTTTATTTAACGTTGTGTTTTTTCTTTTGGCTTGCTTTACGCTGCTCTTCCATTTCCGCGAGTTTTTTGAAAAAAGCACCGAAAGCCTCAATTAAACCGCTGAGCCAACCGAATAAAATAAGCGTTCCGAAGACGATTATCCAAGCATAGAGAACTGCCAGAAATCCGCCCAAAGTCGGTTCTTGCCGATAAGCTTCACCGGAAAGATGCTCTAAAATTGCCACCAGATTGACGGCATACGCAATAAAGGCAAAGCACAAGGCAAGCAGAAACGCATTGATTAAATGTTGCCACTTTCCGTATTTTTCTGAAATATAATCCCAGATTTCCAAAGGCATGATAAAAATAACGGCTGCTCTCGGATCAGCCAGACAGGCAATACCTAATCCGACAATGCCGACAAAAACGCAAGCACCTAATATCGGCAGTATGTCTAACCATTCAATCGGATTGTCATCAAATCTGAAGTGAAAGACATCATAATGAATGGATAGTGCTGCACAAATAAAGGTCAAGCAAATCATAGCGATAATGACCGCAATTTTCCCGAAAATTTGTTTTTTCATACACATAATTATTTAGAGGTTAAACTTAATTCTTCCGGAATCAATAATAGTAATAATAACTCAATTTGCGGATAAAATAACGGTAATCCGCATTTGAGTCAAGATAAAAGCAGATGAAATTTGTGAGACCGGAAACTAGCCGATTCGCTGAATTATTTTAGCGGCAATTTCATTGTAGGCTTTGGCATAAGGGCTGTCCGGTTCCGTCGCAACAATCGGTAAACCGCTGTCGGAAGACGTGCGGATGGCCATTTCAAGCGGAATTTCACCTAAAAAGACTTCGCCCATTCTTTCGGCAGTTTCTTTAGCGCCGTTGTGCCCGAAAATATCACTGCGTTCGCCGCAATGCGGGCAAATAAAATAACTCATATTTTCGACAATACCTAATATCGGCGTGCCGATTTTTTCAAACATATTAACACCCTTAACCGCATCAATCAACGCAATGTCCTGAGGTGTCGATACAATAACGATACCGGCAAAATCAACCCTTTGTGATAATGTGATTTGAATATCGCCCGTTCCCGGCGGCATATCGATAACCATCACATCAATGTTATTCCATTGTGTTTCGGTCATTAATTGCTCGATGGCACCGCAGGCCTTGGCACCACGCCAAATTAGCGGTGTATCTCGGTCAATCAACGCACCGACCGATGTTGATTCAATACCATATCTCTCAAATGGGGCAAAATATTTACCGTCAATCGAATATAAAGGTTCGCCTTCATAACCAAGCATTGTCGGTACGGACGGACCATAAATATCGGCATCAACTAAGGCTACTTTTTTACCTTGATTAGACAGCGCTAAAGCTAAATTAACCGCAGTGGTCGATTTGCCGACACCGCCCTTTCCGGATGCAACGCCGATAATTTTTTTAACGCCGTTTATGTGCCATTTTTCAATGGCATCCGTGCTTAAATTAACTTTTTTTTCTTCAACAAAAATAACAGAAACTTTATATTGCGGATAAGCGTTTTTCAGTTCATGCTTCAGCTTCGCGGTAATTTCCGGCGTTTCCGCTAAATTCTGAATCTCAATGATAATGCGTGAACCTAAAATTTTAATTTGCTTAATATTTGCTTGCGGGTAATAAGTCGCAACCGTTTGTAAGATTTCTTGTTCTGTCATAATGTACCTCGATGTGGATATAATTTGATACTTGATTGTTTTTATCTAATATATGGATTATCTTAAAGCAAGCAAAAATAACATAAAAGGAAAGAAAATGGTAAAAAATTCTAATCCGTGGGATGGTAACGGCACTGACAATGATAATTGGGCAAGTGTCGAAGAAATACCGTTAAAACGCTCGTTGAAACGGTTTAAATTGGGTGATCCGCAAGATAATTGGACCGGTTATGCAAAATATGGTTTTATACTGGTTGTTGTATTGTGGATATGCAGCGGTTTTTATCAGGTGCAACCGAGTGAGGCCGGCGTGGTTTTGCGCTTCGGTAAATATTTGGAAACAACCGATGCCGGTTTGCATTATCATCTGCCAACCCCGATTGAAGATGTTATAAAAGTCAACGTTACTCAAGAAAGAAGTATTAATTTAGGCTCGGGAGACAGCCGCGATTTTCGTAACAATGCGTTTACCGAAAGCCACATGTTGACCGGTGATGAAAATATCGTTGATATTAATTTGACCGTGGTTTGGAAAATTAAAGATGCCAAAAACTTTTTATTCAGTATGCGCAGTCCGGAAGAAACCGTGAGTGTCGCGGCGCAATCCGTTTTGCGCGAAATTGTCGGTCAATCCGAAATGCAACCGATTATTACCGGTGATCGCGGCAAGGTCGAAGATGAAACCAAAGATGAATTGCAGCGCGTTTTGGATGAGTTTAATGCCGGAATCGTCATTGTTCGTGTAAAACTGCAAAAAGCCGACCCGCCGAGAGAGGTTGTCGATGCATTTAACGAAGTTCAGCGTGCTAAGGCTGATATGGAACGTTTTAAAAACGAGGCTGAAGCGTATCGTAATGAGGTCATTCCTAATGCAAAAGGTCAGGCCGCACAAATTGCCCAAGATGCCGAAGCATATAAATCGGCAACCATTAATAAAGCTGAAGGTGAGGCAAAACGTTTTGCTTCGGTTTATGAAGCCTATAAAAACGGTAAAGAGGTAACGATTCGTAAAATGTATTTGGATTCGATAGAAAGCGTGTTAAGTCGTGCGCACAAGGTGATTATCGATCCGTCACAAAAAGGTAATCTGTTACCGGTATTATCATTAAATGCACAAGCACCGAAGGAGTAAGAAAATGACTAATAAAATAGGTATCATTCAAGTTTTTGCCATTATTGCCGGTGCAGTGCTGATATTGTTGTTCAGCTCGGCGTATATAGTTTATCAACCCGAGCAAGCAATCGTTTTACAATTCGGCGAACCGATTCGTGTGATTAATGAACCGGGGTTGAAATTTAAGGTCCCGTTTGTTCAAAACGTCATCTTTTATGATTCACGCCTGTTAAACTTAGACCCGCCGGCGCAGGAAGTCGTTTTGAACGATAAAAAGCGTTTGGATGTTGATAGCTTTACCCGTTACAGAATTATCAATCCGCTGCAATTTTATCAAACGGTTCGTACCGAGGATCAAGCCCGCAGTAAGTTAGCGGAAATTGTTAATTCATCCTTACGTAAGGTTCTCGGCCGTGTAACGCTTACCGAACTTTTATCTCAGCAGCGCACGCAAATTATGCATGACATCAGTGCTATTGTCAAAAAAGATGCCGAAGCTATCGGTGTGAGTGTGGCTGATGTGCGTATCCGCCGTGCCGATTTGCCGCGTGAGGTTATGCAGGCTATTAACGATCGTATGAAAACCGAGCGCCAACGCGACGCTAAAGAATTTCGAGCCAAAGGTCAGCAGCAAGCCAGAAATATTCGGGCAACCGCCGATAAAGAAGCGACAATTATCGTGGCAGAGGCTGAGAAAAATGCGCAAATTACTCGCGGTCAGGGCGATAAAGAAGCTGTCGAATTATGGAATAAAATTGTCGGGCAAGATGTCGAATTTTATGAATTCTATCGTTCACTCGATGCTTATAAAAAATCATTATCGAATGATGAAACGTCACTGGTTTTATCGCCGGATTCCGATTTCTTCAAGTATTTTAACAAGACAATGAGGAATAACTGATTTTATGGTAAAAGTATGGAAATATGCCGCGCTGTTTGCCGTTACCGTTTTGCCGGTTCAGGCACAGGTTGCCGAAAAAACTCTTGAAGATGTTATTGAAGATGTCAACTCTTCGGTGGTTAGTATTGTTGCCGATACCGCAGATACTCAGGCATTGGGCGCGGGTATTATCGTCGGTGCCGACGGCTATGTCGTCACAAATGCCCATGTTACCGAAAATGCCGATAAAATCACAGTGATAACGGCCGATGATACGGAGTATGAAACCGAGTTGGTCGGTTCGGATATCAAAACGGACATAGCTTTGGTTAAGGTTTTACATCCGAACGGATTTGAACCGGCATCATTTGCCGATTCCGATTCTGTCAGAGTGGGCAACACCGTCTTTGCCATAGGTAATCCTTTCGGACTTGGTAACAGCGTGTCTATAGGTATTATTTCTGCCAAAGAACGGGACATCGAAAAAGGTCCGTATGATGACTTTTTGCAGACCGATGCTTCGATAAATCAGGGTAATTCCGGTGGCCCGCTATTTAATATGAACGGCGAAATTGTCGGTATGAATACGGCCATTTTTTCTACAAACGGTCAGGATATAGGGGTTGGTTTTGCAACACCGGCTAATCAGGTAAAATGGGTCGTTTCGCAATTAAAGAAAAACGGAAAAGTTGTTCGCGGATGGCTTGGTATCGGGGTACAGAAATTTCAAGCACATAATGCCGAGAAAAAACTTGTGGTTTCGGCGATGGCCGAAAATTCTCCGGCATCTCGGGCCGGTTTGAAAGTCGGCGATATTTTGGAGGCCGTCGGTGAAATACCGTTAAATAACCCGCGCTTGTTTTCGCTCGGTGTTTCAAAATTAAAGCCTGAAACAGTTTTACCGATGACGGTTTTGCGTGATACCGAAACTTTGAACTTGGAAGTTACGGTTTCCGAAATGCCGGCAGAAGATGCTCTAAATGATGATAAATCCGAAAAAACGGAAGAAAAATTGTCGGAAGAAGAGCAAATCCGCAGCTTGGAAAGGCTGGGCCTTGATAAATATAAAGTGCAAAATGCCGTTGATTTTCCGCAGTTGCACCTTAAAGCCTACTTTGATGAGAATGACCGCTATTTTGTGATTACACAAGTGGATAAAGATTCCGATGCGGCGCGAAAAGGCATAGAAGTCGGCAATCGTTTTGTCGTTATAAACGGCAAAAAAGTCTTTGGTGTCGAGGATTTGAATGTTAAAATCAAAGAAGCTTTACCAACAGGAAAATTAGAAATGCAAATTGCCGGTGCCGACAATATTGATACAATCGTCTTAAACTTGGAACCATAGATAATGAGCCGTGTAGATTTCTACCATTTGCAAAAACAAACGTTGGAAGAAGTTTTGCCTAAACTTTTGCTTAAAGCGTATTCGACCGAAAAACACATTGTTGTTAAAATCGGTACACCGGAACGTGTAGATTTTATTAATACCGAACTGTGGACCTTCAGTGATGACAGCTTTTTGCCGCACGGCAGCAAAAAAGACGGCTTTGCCGCTCAACAGCCGATTTGGCTGACCGATGAAGATGATAATCCGAATGAGGCGGCATTTTTGTTTTTGGTCGACGGGGCCGAAACAGATGCGGCAAAAGCTGCTGAATATGAACGTGTGTTTAATATTTTTGACGGAAATTCCGGAGAAGCCTTGGCTCAGGCCAGAAATTTGTGGAAAAAATTTAGGGATGCCGGTAACGAAGTATATTACTGGCAGCAAACGGAAAAAGGTGTTTGGGAACAAAAAGCGTAGGCGGATAAGAGTATAAGCCTTAAATAATCCTTGCTTAATGTCAAAATAATTTTATTATCAAAAGCATAAACATTTCGGGAGATTATAATGATAGAAAATAACGATATTAAAGTTGCAAAACAAACCATCGACAGAGAAATCGAAGCTCTTAAGGCTATGGAAGATTCTTTGGATGCAACTTTAACCGAAGTTTTGGATATTTTGCAAAAAACCAAAGGCCGCGTTATCGTAACCGGTATGGGAAAATCCGGACATATCGCCTGCAAAATTGCCGCGACCATGGCATCGACAGGCACACCGGCATTTTTCTTGCATCCGGGCGAAGCCAGTCACGGCGATTTGGGTATGATTACACAAGGTGATACGGTTATCGCCATTTCTAACAGCGGCGAATCAAAAGAACTTTGTGACATCATTTTTTACTGCCGCCGATTTTCCATTCCGCTTATCGGAATTACCAAGAATCCGGACAGCACACTGGCACAAAGCAGTGATTTTGTTTTGCATCTGCCGACCAATCGCGAAGCCTGTCCGATAGGCTTGGCACCTATGTCTTCAACCACAGCGACTTTGGTTATGGGTGATGTTTTGGCCGCCGCTTTAATGGTTCGTCGCGGCTTTACTGAAGAAGACTTTAAAATTCGCCATCCGGGCGGTAAACTCGGCTCAATTTTGCGTCACGTTTCCGATGTTATGCATACCGGTGATGAAATGCCGCTTGTCAGCGATAAAGCTTTGATGGAAGATGCTCTACTGGTTATGACATCTAAAAGATTGGGTTGTGTCGGCATTTTGGATGAAGCCGGTAAATTAATAGGAATGATTACCGATGGTGATTTACGCCGCTGGATGTCACCGCATTTGACAGCAGAAAAAGTTGTTGACGTAATGACTAAAAACCCACGTACAACCAAAGAGAGTACACTTATTGCCGAAGCTGTTAATATTATGAACAACACCGGTCGCGGTATTACCAACATGTTTGTTGTCGATGAAAATAATAAACCGGTCGGGATTATCCATATTCACGACTGTTTACGCGCCGGAGTCAGCTAGTCCGATGCTAGAAACAAGCAAAATAGATTCTTTTTTTGACGGAGATGCCCGGCTTGAGCATAAACCGGAAGAAACTCCAACGGTTTCTAAATGGTCACGCTTTGTTAAGTTGGGCTTTCCGTGCATAGCTGCCGCACTTTTCGGTGTGATGATTGTCGTACCGAATATCAAAAAAAGTGTCGATTTGCAAGACAATATAACCATGCCGCGTAAAAACGAATTGGAAAAATTACATATTGAAGAAACCGTATTCAGTGCCGTAGATAATAAAAATCGTGTTAACACGGTAATAGCCGATAGTGTTGATGAAGTAGAACCGGGGTCGCAAAAAGTAAAATTTCTAAATCCGCTCGGGACCATACCGACGGATGAGGGAGAAATCGCCGTCAGCGCCGATTCGGGGTATTTTACGCAGCATGAAAATATTTTGGAATTAGAGACAAATGTCAAAGCGGTTGTGCACGAAAAAACAACCGTCATGACCGAGTATGCCGTGTATGATTTTAATAAAGAATCCGGCTACGGCAACAAACCGGTAAAAGCCGTCGGCGATTGGGGAACAATGAATGCAGCCGAATTTGCCTATGATAAAAAAAACGGCATACTGACATTAATAGGACATAATGAAATCATCTCGCCCAAAGGTACTTTAACAGCAGATAAACAAACCAAAGTATTTCAATATGAAAACAAAACGGAATCTCTGGAAAATGCTACCCTGAAGCAAAATGATAACGTCGTTCGTGCCGATAAAATTATTGCTTTTTTTAGTGATTCGGCACGTAAAGAATTGAAGCGAGTTGAAGCCTACGGTAATGTTGTGATCACGACGGCAGCCGAAAAAGCCTACGGAGATGAAGGGTATTACGATTCGCAATCGGGTAAGCTTGAATTATTCGGCCAAAAGAAACTCGTATCTATCAGACGTAAAAAAGATACGTTGACGTCAAAACGCCTTATTGCTTATTTTACAAAAGGTAAAAAACAAGAATTGATAAAAGCCGAGGCTATGCAAAACGTTACCGTAACCACACCTAAAGGTTCGGCAAGCGGTAACCGGGGCATATATAATCCGCAAACGGAGACGGTCGAATTGTTGGAAAATGTGCGGATTGAACAAAACGGCAATTTTATAATCGGTGAACATGCCGAAACCGATTTGAAAACCTCAATAAGCCGTATTAAAGGCGGTAAAAAGACCGGAGGTCGAATCAGCGGCATTTTTTATAACAAAAGGAAAAATAAAGATGGCAGTGAGACAAAAAAATGATACCGATGTTTTGGAAATTTTTAATATCGGTAAAAAGTACAAAAAACGCACGGTTTTAAAAAATGTTTCGTTGCATGTGAAAAAAGGTGAAGCCGTCGGTCTGTTAGGGCCGAACGGTGCCGGTAAAACAACGTGTTTTTACTGCGTAACCGGCTTGATTACACCGGATTACGGCGATGTTTATATCAACGGACAAGATATTACCGATATGCCGATGTATAAGCGTGCTAAAATGGGCATAGGGTACCTGCCGCAAGAATCTTCCATATTCAGAACGTTGAGCGTTGAAGACAATATTAAAGGCATTTTGCAAATAGTGATGGATGATGAAAGCCAACGTGAAAATACGCTTGAAGAACTTTTAAATGAATTTTCGATTGCGCATTTGCGAAAATCACCGGCTTTGGCCTTATCCGGCGGCGAACGTCGCCGTTTGGAAATTGCAAGGGCTTTAGCTTGCAAACCGAGTTTTATTTTGCTGGATGAACCGCTTGCAGGTATCGATCCGATAGCCGTTAACGAGATTCGTACGTTGGTTTCGCAACTTAAAAATCGCGGACTGGGCGTTTTGATTACCGACCATAATGTTCGCGAAACTTTGGATATTATCGATCGAGCCTATATTTTGCACTCCGGCATGGTATTAATGGAGGGAACGCCGGATGAAATTGTTGCCAGCAAGGAAGTTCGCGAAGTCTATTTGGGCGACAATTTTACGCTGTAAGAGGATATTATCCGATGCGGCTTATGATGCTTTTATCCGTCCTTATACTTGGCGCCTGCTCAACAGTTGAACATAAACATTTTTGCTACAATGCTGAAACCGAGCAGTGGGATGAAACACATATCATTGCCGAACATAATAATACTGTACCCAATAAAATCTTAAAAGTTGCAACATTCCCACTGGTTTTGGCTGTTGATACTGTAACTAATATCGGATTTATACCGGTGTATATAGTGTCTTTTGGAAATAGTAAGATAAGTGATATATGGTGGAAACCTGCCGAAAAAATGCAGGCACAGTGGCGACAAATTGATGAAGATGTCTATAAATGTGAAAACGGCAATGAGGCATCTGTCAAAGAAGAGTAAATATTTGTTGAAAGTGCCGAAAAATTATCCTATATAAATTGCAGTTATGAAAGGTAATGAGTGATTTTTAGATAGAGTAAAAAAGCATTATCTATTTACTTTTACTTAAAAGTATTATACTATAACACAAACACAAAACGGCATGGTGCCGTCTATAATTAACAAAAAGAGGTAAAATATGAATATTACATTATCAGGAAAACAAGTAGATATCAGTGACAGATTGCGTAAACGCGTTGAAGAAGGCGTTGAGGCTTCGGTCAGCAAATATTTCAGCGCACCGATCGGCTGCAATGTTTATTTTTCTAAAGACGGTGAAAATTTCCGCGCTGAGGTTACCGTTCATCCTGCTAAAAATATTGTATTAAAAGGTTCGGGAACAGCTGCCGACCCTTATACGGCATTTGAAGATGCCAATGCACATATTGCAACACGTCTTCGTCGTCAAAAAACAAAATTGAATGACCATAAAGGTAAAACAGGTATCGTCGAAATGGCTCATGAAGCTGTATTTCCTTTGACCGTAACCGAAGATGAAATGAGTATTGATGAATCTGCTCCGTTGACAATTGCTGAGACCGATGCCAACATCAAAGTATGCACGGTCAGCGAAGCCGTTATGTATATGGATTTTTCGGATGAATGTGCTTTGATGTTCCGCAACAGTGCCAACAACCGTATCAGCATGGTATATCGCCGCAAAGACGGCAATATCGGTTGGGTTGAACCGGCAGAATAATATTAACAGCAAAAAAGGTATATCAAATGGAAATATCTGATGTTTTATCGGAAGATATGGTGTTAGCCGATTATACTGCGGATAGTAAAAGACAGTTACTTGAGGGAATATCCTCATTTATTGCGCAAAAAAAGCATTTTGATAAAAATGCGGTATTCGAGGCTATGTTGGAAAGAGAAAATCTCGGTTCGACCGGGTATGGCAACGGTGTTGCTTTTCCGCATGCCCGCATCCAAGGACTGGATAAAATCGTCACGGTCTTTGTGCGCTTAAATAAGGCTATCGATTATGATGCGATGGATTCGAAGCCTGTTGATTTGCTGGCCGTTATGGTTTCTCCGGAAAACAGCGGGGATGACCATTTACGCACATTATCGGCATTTTCGCGAACCATGAAAAACGAAAACACCTGTAATGCGATTCGCCATGCTAAAAGCGCCCATGAGATTTATGTCGCTTTGCACGGATAATAAGATTTGACTTGTCAGAAAAGGCCGGACGTAAAAGTTCGGCCTTTTTGCTGTTGACAGAGAACAACGTAAATGATACATTGCAAGCAGATTTACTATAATTATAAACCATTTAAAATGTAGCGATTATGGAAATTGATTCTGGTGCGCCTTATTTTAAGGCTGTTGTCTTGAGCACACCTCAACAGACAACATCGGGAAACATTACAATGAATGTGCGTTATCGCAACCGTACGAGAGTATTTGAGGCAGAATTCAAGGGATATAACGAAGATGTAATGGCCCTGCGTTGCGGCGATGAAATTTGGGTAGCCCCATGTGACGGTGATATTTTGTCTTCGGTGAGCGGCCCCTCAATAATTCGGCACAATGCTCTGGTACGCTGGTATATGCGAAACTTCGGCTGAAACCATTACGGCAGTCACAAAAATAACCCCGATACTTTTGCGGTATCCGGGGTTGTTTTTTTATGAGGGTGCGAAAATATATGAGCTGTAAATAGTGCTTGCAAACAGCTGAAGAATTGTCTATAACAAATCCGACTTTATAATAATTAGCGGAGTTTTAATATGGGATTTAACTGTGGTATTGTCGGGTTGCCGAATGTCGGTAAATCGACCTTGTTCAACGCTTTAACACAAACGATTGCGGCACAGGCTGCCAATTTTCCGTTTTGCACGATTGAGCCGAACACCGGTCGTGTTGCCGTTCCGGATAAGCGTTTGGATAAATTGGTTGAAATGGTAAATCCTAAAAATATTGTGCCGACACAGCTTGAATTTGTGGATATTGCCGGTTTGGTAAAGGGAGCCTCAAAGGGTGAAGGTCTGGGTAACCAATTTTTAGCCAATATTCGTGAAACCGATGCCGTTATCCACGTTTTACGTTGTTTTGAAGATGATAATATCACCCACGTTGAAGGCAGTGTCGATCCGGTTCGTGATGCCGATATCGTTAAAACCGAACTAATGATTGCCGATTTGGAATCGTTGCAAAAACGTATTGACCAACTGCAGAAAAAAGCCCGTGCCGGCGATAAAGATGCTGCTGTCAGCGTACGCGTTATTGAGCCGATTATAGCCGCTCTAAATCAGGGCAAGCCTGCGATTACCGCAGCGCCGGATAAGGCCGATAAAGAAGCTTATAAGTGCTATAAAATGTTGCAACTCTTAACCTCTAAACCGGTTTTGTATGTGTGTAATGTTGACGAAGATTCGGCGGCAACCGGTAATAAATATTCTGAGGCGGTGGCCGAAATGGCTAAGGCGGAAGGGGCGGAAAGTGTGATTATTTCCGCTGAAATCGAATCAGAAGTTGCTCAATTGGAATCAGCCGAAGAAAAGAAAGATTTTTTGGATGCCTTAGGTTTGGAAGAAACCGGACTGGCAAAAATTATTCATGCCGGCTATAATTTGCTTGGCTTGCAAACCTATTTTACCGCCGGCCCGAAAGAAGTACGCGCATGGACATTCGTTAAAGGAATGAAAGCGCCGCAATGTGCCGGCATTATTCACTCGGATTTTGAACGCGGTTTTATTCGCGCCGAAACAATTTCGTACGATGACTATGTTAAATTCGGTGGTGAACAGGGATGTCGCGATGCCGGAAAAATCCGTTCGGAGGGTAAAGATTATTTGGTTCAGGACGGTGATTTGATGAACTTCTTATTCAATGTATAATTATCGTTATACAAACGAAAAGACCACCAGTAAAAACAGGTGGTCTTTTCGTTTCATTTCATGAAGATGTCAAACATTCTGGAATGAACAGCCTGCGGATCTTCATCTAAGCACGGTTCACATTCTTCACGCCATATGGTCCAATCAAAGCAGCCGCTGTTGTCAATAGGATAGGGCGGATCACACTCATTGATCGGCAAGGCCGCGCGTACAAAAAACTTGTCCTTCACTTTGGGGTCCCATTTTTCAACCACGCCGCGTTGAAAGTCAACTGCCAGATGATATTCCTGCATTTCTGTACCAACTTTATCATCGCGGCAAAGAAAGCAATTCTCTCTCCATCTGATACCGCAACCTATTGCATGCATCTCGAGCAGTGCAACAGTGGCATCAAAGGCATCTTTATGCAAATATGCCTGCTGCATTTGATTAAGGTTTGGCACAAACAAATCACGTGCATAAACGCTTTCGCTTGAAAATATGCCGAAAGACTTGTATGGCGGATACAATCTGTTGCGAAAATTCTTCAATTCATTGTTTAAGCCGATAAACGCCATGTGATACATATCACCGCCGCAGTTTCGACCTAAAAGCCGTATACCCAAACACATATCACCGACCATAATACCAAACACCTGATCTTTGTGATTGGTGTCTAAAAACGGCAGGCGCACCAGCTGATTGTTTTTGCCTAAATAGCCAATCGGCAGAGGTGTCGGCCACCAATTTTCAAGCTTTAGAGGCATTTTTGCAGATTGTTTCTCAAGCCACAGAGCATACGCGAGAGCATCATTTTGCGAAAAACCGACATTGCGTAAACTTTCAAATAACTCATTCATAATACACAAAATTTAAGTTAAAATAATCAGGGAAAATTGTGAGCAAAATAACAAATTTGTGCGCAAGTGTCAAGAGGATAGTTTGAAACGCTTGGTGCCTGACATCGTGTAGATTTAAAATCAAAAAAAGAATTTTATGCGTCAAAGTCGGTAAAGCTTTTTGATTTTTGGCTTAGCAGCTTTACGTCAATAAGTAAAGGAGCAAAAATCAAGAGATTGCACAACTCACAGAATATGAAAACGCTGTAGAAATGACGAAAATCCGTCTTTTTTTTTACATTGTATTGATTTTCTTTTGCCACAACATGGCATTCGATATTTGCCTAACATTTGTCTTTATCTCGGATGCAGATTGCCGTGTTTGTACAAGCGCATTCTCGGTTTGTTGTGTCATACCGGTAATTTGTTCAATTCCTTTGGTTGCTAAATCGCCAAGAATAGCATAGGCCCTATCCGTATCCAGTTGCATCTGTTTGGCCACTTCTCCTTTATCGGTTACTGTATGAGAAATACCTGCATCTGGCAATCCGCTGATGTCGGCGTGGGCATTATTTTCAACAACATGGTCACCGCGTTGTTGTCTGGTTTCAGCAGTGAAGCCTTTATCACTACCGGCAACGGCGAACTCGGTAGAGTTATCGATGGTCGCATTACCAGCTGCATCTTTTTCGTGGTGAGATGTTTTGTATTGCCCTTCGGCTTTTCCGTCAGCAATTGTATAACCGGCATCTAAAGTGTGCGTTTTCGTTCCGTTTTCATTTACTTGGGTTCGGCTATAATTCAAAGTTGTTTGATTAGCCGCAACATACACACCGGCATGGGTGTTATTTTGTGCTAAAACATTCCCATCATTGTCGGTTAATTTTGATTGATTATTGAGCGCTATATCGACATGTGCGCCGTCAATGTGAGCACCGGCTGAAAAGGATTTTTCTTTTGCTCCTTCTGCAGTGTTTTGTTTTTTAGTAAGGTTTACTGTCGCTTCAGCTTGGCGCATGGCTAAATCGTAATCGGCGCGCATTTGAGTGCGAATCTCTTTTTTATCATCTTTATATGCATAATCATACGTTGCCCCTAAGGCTCCGGCTCCTGCTTTTGCGCCGATAGTTATATGAGATTCGTGTTCAGTATCACGGTTAGTAATATCAACCTGGACACCTGTCACTCGACCAGCCGATAAAGCTAAGTCCCGACTGTATTCTTCAACGACAGCACCATCAGAAGCAATTTCTTTCTTTGCCAAACCTGCAGCACCGGTCACGGTCGTACCGTCAAATTCCACGCCGAGAGATGTTGTCTGCGCAATTTGTGTTCCATCTTCATTTGTAACGGTCTTCGTTGACCGGTATTGTTCATTTAAGCCACGCTCATCAATTGTCAAAGAATTGTCCGTAACGCGTGTTGCAATCACACTGCCTTCATCATCTCTGATATTACGCTCGGCGTGGGTCGTGCTGTTAAATCCGTTTTCTTCTCCGACGGCTACATTCGTTTGAGCGGTTTTTGTTTTGGCAACATCACCCTTATCTGTGTATTCAGTGGTGTTTGTCGTCCTTTCGGTCGTAAACTGGTTGGTGTGACCAAGTTGCATACTGGTTTGTGTATTTTTTGTTTTGATTTCACGACCTTCACTATCATATTTGATATGATGTGTTGAGCCAGTAGCCGTAAATTCATTTGTTTCGCCAAGTTCCAAAGAACGTGCTGATGTTTTATCTTTTAAAGCCAAACTGCCGTCTCTATCTCCATAGACCATATGGCTTTCTTTTGATTTGGAAGATTTATGCGAAGGAGATTTTAAATTGATATCGGTTTCTGATTCTCTTGAAGAAAAATATTCTTTTCCTCTGAATCTATTATCATCATGACCTTTAATATCTGCGTGCTTTACCTGAGTTTCACTGCCAACTTTAATCGTTTCGTGCTTTTCAAGTGAGGCGGAGTGTTTTTTTTCTTTGTATTCTATATGCCTATCAAGTTGAGATGCTTCCGTTTTATCTCGGTTATGCATCTCAAATCTTGTCATTTTTCCGTCACAGTATGTTACTTTTATCTTATCAAATTCATCATTTTCTCTTCCGTTCCATGTTGCCGTAAACGTACCGTTGTTTTCTTCTTTTGCCTTTTCTATTTGTCGATAGATTGCCTCTTTTTGCTCAAGTGTATAATTGCTACTGACAAAGTTATTAAAGGCATCTTGAGAAGAACTGACTATCATGTCCTTAGCTGTTCCATCATATGCAGGCACTGCTACGGTTTGTTCCGGTATATCATTTTCCGCAATAGGAACTTCTGATTCGTTAATGGTTGATGTTTCTTGTTCCAAATCTTCACTCATGGCAATACTCCGTTTTCGGCAGTATACCAAAATAATAGACAAAATACAAGACTGTTGGATGAAATTTATGTTAAATAACAAGCAAAATATTGCGCAAATGTCCGTAATTTTTTTGACTTTTCTTCGATATCTTTTATATTGAGCATAAGGAGAAAAAATGAAAGACGCTAAAGAATTAACACGCGAAGAAGCCGAAAAAGAATTGGCAGAACTGGCGGCAAAAATCGCTAAGGCCGATAATGCCTACTATCAGAATGATGCGCCGGATTTAACCGATGCCGAATATGATGCGCTGAAACATCGCAATAGTGCTATCGAAGCTTTGTTTCCGGATTTGGTGCGTGCTGACAGTCCGTCCAAGCGTGTCGGTTCGGCGGTGCAAAGCAAGTTTAATAAAATCGAACATCGCTTCCCGATGCTCTCGTTAGGTGATGTTTTCTCCATTGAAGAAGTCGATGATTTTGTTTTAGGCGTCAAACGCTTTTTGAATACGGCCGAAAATATTGATTTTATGGCTGAACCGAAAATTGACGGTCTGTCTTTTTCGGCACGCTATGAAAACGGTGTGTTTGTTTCGGGGGCGACGCGCGGCGACGGGGTGGTCGGCGAAGATATTACCGAAAATCTGAAAACCATTAAGCAGTTGCCGTTAACTTTACCGGTTGATGCCCCGAAAATTATGGAGGTGCGCGGCGAAGTTTATATGGCTAAACGCGATTTTTTAGCCTTAAACGAAAAAAATACAGCAGAGAAAAAGAAATTGTTTGCCAATCCGCGTAATGCGGCCGCCGGTTCACTTCGTCAACTCGATCCGAAAGTGACGGCCGAGCGTAAATTAAGCTTGTGGGCCTATACATGGGGCGAAGTTTCCGAGCGTCAATGGCAAACGCAGGAGCAGTTTTTTGATAAATTAAAAGCGTGGGGATTTCCGACCAACCCGCTCAATAAAGTATGTCATACGCTGACAGAAATTGAAGAAAACTTCAAACAGATGATGAATATTCGTGCCGATTTGCCATATGATATCGACGGTATTGTTTATAAGGTCAATTCGATAGAATTGCAAAATAGATTGGGATTTTTAACGCGTACACCGCGGTGGGCGATTGCCCATAAATTTCCGGCCGAGCAGGCAATAACACGCATTAATGATATTCGGATTCAGGTTGGGCGTACCGGAGCCTTAACGCCGGTTGCCGATTTGGAACCGGTTAACGTCGGCGGGGTGTTGGTCTCGCATGCAACTTTGCATAACGAAGATGAGATTAAACGTAAAGATTTTCGGATTGGTGATATGGTGGTCGTACAGCGTGCCGGTGATGTGATTCCGCAAGTGGTTGAGGTCAAACTCGATAAACGTCCGGCTAATTCCAAACCTTATGAATTTCCGACGGTTTGTCCGGAGTGCGGGGCTCACGCCATCAGAGAAGAAGACGAGGCTATCCGGCGTTGTACCGGCGGTCTGACCTGTCCGGCGCAGGCTAAAGAACGTTTAAAACATTTTGTTTCGAAAGATGCGTTTGATATTGTCGGTTTGGGCGACAAAGTTATCGAAGAATTTTTTGATGACGGGATTTTGCATAGTCCGGCGGATATTTTTACGCTGGAGGAACGTAACGGTTCGACCGCACCGATGCTTGATTTGTTTGCTGCTGTTGATAGCGGATTGCACATCGAACGCCGCCAAGGATGGGGTAAGTTATCGGCCGAAAAACTGTTTGCCGCCATAAAGAATAGAAGGCAGATTTCAATGCCGCGCTTTATTTATGCTTTAGGCATTCCGCAAGTCGGCAGTGCAACAGCGTTGTTGCTGGCAAAAAATTACAATACGTTTGATAATCTGCAGGCCGATATGTGCGCGCGCGAAACCGCAAAATTGGTCACGATAGACGGTATCGGTGCCGAAATGGCAAAAGATATTGTCGAGTTCTTCGGGGAAGAGCATAACTTAAAAGTGATTGAAAATCTGCGCAAATATGTTACGGTCGAAGACTATGTAAATGAAGAAATAACCGACTCACCGCTCAGCGGTAAAACGGTTGTGTTTACAGGGACTTTGGAAAAATTAACGCGTGCCGAAGCTAAATCACTGGCGCAAAAATTCGGAGCCAAAGTAGCCGGTTCGGTATCAAACCATACCGATTATGTGATTGTCGGCGCCAATGCCGGCAGTAAGGCTAAAAAAGCCGCTGAGCTCGGTATCAAAACGCTTTCGGAAGATGAATTCGCGGAGATGGTGAAATAGCATGGATTGGCGCAAATATATAGATTTTATCAAACAAGATATAAAGCGCTCGTATGCGGCAACCAAAGGGCTGGAAATAGAGCGGACATATATGTTGCGCATATACATTGTGTTTGCCTTAAACGTTATCGGGATAATCGGTTTTGCCGTGATGAAAGAAAAATTTCCGGTCGCTGTTTTTGTTGGCTTGTGGGTGATTTCGGCACTTATTATCGGCAATATTTTGTGGCATGTTTTTGCAAAAGATATAAAACAAAATTTACCGGCTGTGTTTGCCGACGAATGTCAAAAGTACGGTGCGGCAAGACATGATTTTAAGTGCCGGATTGTGTATATCGGCAAAATGCTTTTTCGCGGTTTCAGTTGCCGGATATATGTTTATGAGAATGCCGTTTTGCTCAAATTCGGTAAGCGTTGCATGGTAACGGATTCCGGCAGGCAAATCAAAATTGCCGAGATGATGTTCGGGTATCGCTGTGAATTTGAGAAAGACGGACAATATGTCCAGTGCCGGTTAAATAAAAAGCAGGCCGAAATATTGCAACAATGGCAAGGTGAAAATTCATCATTTTAAATCAGCCGGGATTCTCGACACGGCTTCGCCGGTCAAGAATGACGTTTTAAAATAGTACAGTCCCCTTTGCGTTTTTTACTTTTTACTGTCATCCTTGCGCAAGCGAGGATCTCGGCCGAATCAAAAACGGTAGAGATTCTCGACACGGCTTCGCCGGTCAAGAATGACGTTTATGTTTTACTGTCATGCCCGACCTGATCGGGCATCTCAAGAGGGGAACGTCTCATGTCGCAAGAGATTCCCCGTCAAGCGGGGAATGACATAAAAAAACAGCGTGTGTTCTCCGGTTAAGGAAAACGCACGCTATTTTTCTCACACCTGTTACCAGTTAGAATTTGAATCTGTTGATCTGTACAGAGTGTCAATAGATTCAGTACCGTCGGCATAGACGGTTCTTTTTATACAATATCCGACGTTATTATCGGATACGGTATAATCACTGACACTCACATATACGACTTCTTTGCCGTCCTCGACAGAGGGAGATTTTTCTTCAATTACCCTGGAAAACCTAGGGACAATCTCCTCCTCCACAGGGAACAAGAATGGAGCAATGAAATATGCAATAATACATGTCAGGAAAATACCAAACACGATGGAAAGAAATGTGTTCTTCTTCTCGGGCATGGGATTATCTGCAGTTGAACCTGCTACAGACTTTTCTATTTTGTTGTAATTTCCGAAGTCTTTCATAATTGTTTTTTTTAGTTGTTAATATTAAATTTTAAGCAGTGGAACCTAAGCAAGACGCCGGCCCCATACACGGCATTTGTGCCTGATAATCAATAAGTGTGATACCGGTAGGACTACCGAGAATACACCTATGACAACCAATACAATAGCAAAAATTACCATGAGAGTGTTATTTCTATCGGTAATATCTTGCAAAACGAAGAAAACAGCCGGAAGAAATGTTATGAGCGCAACGGCTATAGCACAGACCGAAGCCTGCACTTTAGTCTTCAACTTGTAAGCCATCATGTTTTGCAAGCAGGATGCCCACTGAATAACATTTACCATCAACAACATAACTGTGACGATAAATGTTAAGAACGGTTCTCCCTCAAATCTGAAAAGCAACCCTCCCAGTGTATAAATACCGGAGGCTATCAGAGCTAAGGTTAAACCCAGCCAGTGATTCTCGTGAACCAAACTGGCATCTTCTTGCATGTTCATACCTGCCTGTAAGGCGATGAATTGCGCCCCTGAAAAGCTCATTGTACTCATATTTTTCTTTTTTTTTAGTTTAACATCAATAAAAAATACGAATTATGAAACAACCTCGAAAGGTGTGAATTTATAAGATAATTTATAAATGTCATTCATAATTCGTATTGTAAGTTATGTATAGTATATCTTTTAAATCGGACAAAATCAAGTTTTTTTTCGGAAAAGGCCTTTTCCGCCTGAGGTATTTTGTTTTTTTGTTTGACAAAGTTCTTGATAAAATTTAGAAGAAAAACAAAGGAAAAAGGTAAAATGAAACATAAACATGGTGATGACGTAGACGGTTGGCTGATTATCGATAAGCCGAAAGATATGGGGTCGACACAGGTTGTCGGCAAAACCCGTTATTTGCTGCAAGCCAAAAAAAACGGACATACCGGCACGCTCGATCCGTTTGCCACCGGCGTGCTGCCGATAGCTTTCGGCGAGGCGACCAAACTGGTGCCGTTTGTCACCGACGGCGATAAAGAATACGAGTTTATCGTCAAATGGGGCGAGCAAACATCAACCGATGATACCGAAGGCGAAATTATTGCCCGCGCGACAAAAATTCCGACACATGAAGAAATTGTTGCCGTGTTGCCGCAGTTTATCGGCAAAATTACCCAAGTTCCGCCGATGTATTCAGCCATCAAAATCAGCGGCAAGCCCGCCTATAAATTGGCACGCAAAGGGCAAAGTGTCGAAATGCCGGCGCGGCAAATCGAAATTTACGGGCTGGAATTGTTGGCAGAATATACCGATTCGGCAAAATTTAAGGTTCAATGCTCTAAAGGAACTTATGTGCGTACACTCGGTAAAGATATGGCCGAAAAACTCGGTACTTTAGGGCATTTAATCGAATTAAGACGTACAAAATGCGGAAATTTTGATTTAAAATCAAAAATTTTACTGGATTCTTTAGAAAAAATAGAGTATGTAGAAGAACGACGCAAGTTACTTCTGCCGTTAGAAACGTCTCTGCGCGACATCGCGGAGATCGCTGTTTCGGCTGAAGACGCAAGAAAACTAAGTGTGGGACAAGGCTTATCGCCTAAAAATTACGCCGGTTTGTCGGTCGGAAGTTTGGCAGCGGCGATGTTTCATAATTGTTTGATTGCACTGTTGCGGGTTGACGAACATAAACTTTCGCCGATTCGCGTGTTTAACAATATTTTACAAAAGGAAATAAAAGATGTCGATTAGTAATGAAGTAAAAAAAGAAATCGTAGCAAAATACGGTACTTCTGAAAATGATACCGGTTGTCCGGAAGTTCAGATCGCTATTTGGACTTACAGAATTAATGCTTTGATTGAACACTTTAATGTTCATAAAAAAGACTTACATTCTCGCTTGGGCTTGATGAAGATGGTTAGCCGTCGTCGTCACTTGCTCGATCACTTAAAGAAAATGAGTGAAGAAAGATATCAAGCTATCATTAAGAAGTTAGAATTACGTAAGTAATTTTTGACCGATTAAAAGGGGTTGCGGGAATGGGTCTTGCAGCCCCTAAAAAATCCCGGTGCTTGGCTGGGTGAGGAATTGAAAAGAGATATAGAAAGGAAAGAATATATGATAGATTTTAAAGTTAGCCGCAAAGAGATGGAATGGGGCGGCCGTAAATTAGTTTTAGAAACAGGTAAGATTGCCAGACAGGCAACCGGTGCGGTTGTGGCAACGTATGGGGAAACAGTAGTTGTTGCAACGGTGGTTGCCGCAAAAGAGGTAAAGGCAGATCAGGATTTCTTTCCTTTAACCGTCAACTATCAGGAAAAATATTATGCTACCGGTAAAATTCCGGGCGGTTTCGTTAAAAGAGAAGGCAAACCTTCCGAGCGCGAAGTTTTAATCTCCCGCTTAATCGACAGACCGATTCGTCCGTTGTTCCCGGATGCTTTCAAAAATGAAGTTCAAATCATCTGCACGGTATTATCACATGACCAAAAGAATGATTCCGACGTTGTTTCAATGGTTGCCGCTTCAGCCGCATTGGCTGTTTCGGGTATTCCGTTTATGGGCCCGATCGGCGCCGCTAAAGTCGGCTACAAAGACGGTGCTTACCTTTTGAACCCGTCAATTGAAGAACAGGCTGCTTCTGAGCTTGAATTGACCGTTGCCGGTACCGAAGAAGGCGTTTTGATGGTTGAATCCGAAGCTCAAGAACTTTCCGAAGACACCATGCTCGGTGCGGTTATGTTCGGTTTTGAAAGCTTCCAACCGGTTATTAAAATGATTAAAGAATTGGCCGTTGAAGCCGGTAAAGAAAAGTGGGATGTTCCGACATTCCCTGAAGAATATGAGGCTTTGAGCAAGCGTATTATCGCTAATTACGGTGATCGTTACAATGCCGCTTTCGGTATTACCGATAAGTTGGAACGCGGAACGGTTTTAGGCCAGTTGGCGGAAGAAGTTAAAGCTTCTATCGATCCGGAAAACGAAGTTGAAAACGCTTATGTTTGCGATGCTATTGAAAACGTTATGCACCACACCATGCGTGAAAAAGTTTTAACAACCGGTCATCGTATTAACGGTCGTGATACCAAAACGGTCCGTCCTATTCAATGCGAAGTAGGTATTTTGCCGGAAGCACACGGTTCTGCTTTGTTTACACGTGGTGAAACACAGGCCTTGGTTGTAACCACTTTGGGTACACCGGATGATGCGCAAATCGTTGACGGTTTATTGAATGAATACAAGCAAGACTTTATGCTGTATTACAACTTCCCGCCGTTCTCAGTTGGTGAATGCGGTCGTTTGGGTACGCCGGGTCGTCGTGAAATCGGCCACGGTAAATTGGCTTGGCGCGCGATTCATCCGATGTTGCCGAAAGATAAGGAAACTTTCCCTTATACTTTGCGTGTTGTTTCGGATATTATGGAATCCAACGGTTCGTCCTCAATGGCTACCGTTTGCGGTACCTGTCTGTCTTTGATGGATGCCGGTGTGCCGATGAAAAAGCCGGTTGCCGGTATTGCTATGGGTCTTATTAAAGAAGATGACGGCCGTGTGGCTATTTTGACCGATATTTTGGGCGATGAAGACCACTTGGGCGATATGGATTTCAAAGTTGCCGGTACAAAAGACGGTGTAACCGCTTTGCAAATGGATATTAAAATTACCTCCATTACCAAAGAAATTATGAAAAATGCTTTGGCTCAAGCGCACGAAGGTCGTATCCACATTTTGGGCGAAATGGCCAAGGCTATTGCCGCACCGCGTCCGGAAATTTCTCCGAAGGCACCGCGTATTCATACCATGCAGATTCCGACTGATAAAATCCGTGAAGTTATCGGTACCGGCGGTAAAGTTATTCGTGAAATTATCGAAAAAACCAATACCAAAATTGATATTACCGATGACGGTGTAGTTACGATTGCTTCCAACAATAATGAAAATTGTCAGAAAGCGATTGAAATCATTAACGGTATTGTTGCCGTACCGGAAGCCGGTAAAATTTATCACGGAACCATTACCAAGATTATGGATTTCGGTGCATTTGTTCGCTTCTTGGGACAAACGGAAGGTTTGGTTCATATTTCCGAAGTTAAGAATGAACGTATTGCCTCTGTTTCCGACTTTTATAAAGAAGGCGATGAAATGTGGGTTAAATGCTTAGGCACAGATAACCGCGGCAAAATCAAGTTGTCGGCAAAACGTGTTAATCAGGAAACCGGCGAAGATTTGGAAAAATAACCTTTTCTAAAAACATTGTAAAAGGCTCGCTTAAAAGGCGGGCCTTTTTGTGTGTCGGATTTCTATTGATTAAATATGAATAATACTGTATAATAATGGTAATTCATCTACAAATTATGTTTTAAGTATTAGTAAATTACTTAATAGTTGTCGGCGGTAAGCAGATAATGAAAGCATAATTTGTAGTTTTTCTGATTATTAACATAAAAACTATACGACTATGAAAAAAATTTATTATCTTATCCCTTTCGTGCTGTTGGCAGTTGTTGTAGCTGTTTGCTGCAATGTGTGGATTACCGTTGTTGCATGCATTTTGAGCGCTCTTCTGGCTATGGGTATGTATGCGACTGTAGAAGAAGGGGAAGCAAAACCTCTTGTTGCACACGAGATTGGTGCTGCATTATTGGGATTCGTCAGTAGTATTTTGCTCTTTTTTACAGAGGACGGGTCAATGGAGAAAATAGTCTGTATGTGTGCGGTGGACTATTTTTGGGTGACGATCCTGATTGATGCGTTTGTTTGTAAAAAGCCCAAAGAGGCATGACAACTATAAGAAACCCCTGTTTTTCCTCACAAAGGAAAGGCGGGGGTTTCTTATTTGTGTGTTGACAAAAAAAATAGCAGTGCTATAATGTTGTACACCAATAACATTAGTTACATACAAATTATACTTATGAAAGAAATAAAAAATTTTGAGGCTATGTTCGAAGCCGGTGTTAATCCCTACGAGCTGATTAACTATGCTCACCGCTATCGAAACTGGTTTGAATTTGCGAGGCAGCAACGTATTCTGACCCCGCTGCGAATTGTTTATCTCGGTCAAGAAAACAGGATGATCTGCCTGCCGTTCCTTGATTTGAATTTTAAGGATAAGGTGTGGGGGATAGAGATAGACGGAACGTATTACGGTATTACAGCCTTAGGAAAAGTTCGCCAGGCAGAAATAACTGATTCACTTGCCTGTGCCGAGAAACAGCTTTTCGGCGAAGAGGCTTCAGAGCTGTATCGCTGCTACGGATGTACCGAACAACGTTTTGATATGCCGCAAGTCTTTGAACTGCAGGCACTTCGCAAACAGCGAAACGGTTTTGAACAGACAGCCGATATTTTGCGTAGTAATGGTGTAGAAGTGGCTGACTGGTTTGCCGCTGACATTTTCTGGGCTAACAGTAACGACCGTTCCCGTGTCAGAACTTATGATGCGCGAACAAGACGCCGTCGTGTGGAGGCTCCCGAAAGTGATGAGCAGAGTTGTCTGCTGATGACGGTGATGCGCTCGGTTTATCCGATAGATTGCGAATGTTCACTGGCAGATGACTTCAGGTTCTATGGTGAAAACGAACCCGATCAGACAATGTCATATCTGTAAAATTACCGATAAAAAGGGGGTATGCCGCAGCATATCCCCTTTTTAGTTTTTATATGATTAAATGTTGACAAAAAATTTAGGCTATGCTAAATTATCTGAAATATTTTATTATTAACTTAAATCAATATCATTATGAACGAAGCTAAATTCAAGCAATTAGCACTGATGGGCGTAACGCAGTCAGATGCTCTCGAGTACGCGGCCAAGCTTGCACAAACCGGTAAAATTGATGTCCCACGGTTATTTTTAAGACAGGAAAACTGGGTGATTACACCGCTTCCCGTCGTCTACTTCGGCGCCAAGAACCGAATGCTGTCATTGCCGTTTTTGGACACAACGCGTCTGGATAAAGTTTTCGGGGTCGAGGTGGATGGTGTACCATTCAGCAAAAATGACGATAACTTCAACCTACCGCACGAAACCGGCTGGATAGGGGTTAATAACGCCTTGAAAGAGATGACGGAAAAAATTTTCGGAGATGGATCGTTTGGTCGTCCAAGCTTCGCGGTGCCGTATCTGAACGATATGCAGAACGCCTACACCAAGCGCGAGTTGCTCAACGAAACCATGCGTATTTTCCGTAGCCACGGGCTGAGTGCCGACAATTGGTCACATGACCCGTATGCTGCCGAAGATGTATGCAAAAAAGGCGACTACCCGCACGTTGTGGATATGAGTACCGGTGTGATATCTGAATATGATTCGTCATCGGATACACCGTATCACATGCGTTTTATCATCAGATGCAACTGCAGTATGCGCGGTGTTCCTGTTACGGAAGAAGGGCTTCCCAACTGGGAAAAACTGACCGCCGGCGTTTATGAACATCTGTTTGAGTAGTTTTGAAAAAAAGAAAAAGGTCTCAAATCCGATAGGATTGAGACCTTTTTCTTTTTGTTATACAGATAAAATTATTTTTCAATGCTTAAAGCATTTTCAATTATAATCCGTGTACTTCCTAAAATATCTTTTCCGGCTGTGTTTTCTTTACGAGCTTTAGTAACTTCCGGGGCTTCAGGCAGTGCAAGATCAGTTGTAATAACTCCTCGTTTGTTTGATTTTGTATATGAGGTAAAAGCTTCCATATAACGCTTACAAGTTTCGGCATCATTACCGAAAATTTCTTTAAGAGCCTTGTTTACGTTCTCTAATGAATAACTGACCGCTAAGATGGAACTGTCCTTTTTAGCTCCCAGTACAAGTTGTCCGTTTGCCTCTAATTCATTATTTACATTTTTACTGATTACTAAACGATGATTGCCGAGATGATTAATCAGCGGAGCAGCACGCTCGGCTAATTCCAAAAGTTGCTTCAACTCCAGTTTATTCGGGTCAAGTGCACCGCCGAGTTCGGGATGAAGCTTAATATAAAGCGGAATGGCGGCAGCAACAGGGATGTTGCTATGATCTAAATTACTGTACTGCTCACCGCTTTGTTGTGACTTAATTGAACCGTTGCCGGTATCTTTTCTTAAATCAAACATCGAGAATATATGAACATCCTGTCTGCCGTTCTGCATTCCGTCAATATATTGCTTAACAGTGCGCGGGAAGACATTAGTTGGATTTTTATTCATAGTATCTGTGTATAGTTGCACTAATCCGCCAAACATTTGTGTATAAAAAGATGCACTTTTATCTGCAAAGGCCTTAAACTGCGCTTCTTTATCGGCTTTTCCTCTAATTCCGAAAGCTTTATTAATGACTTCGTCGGTATTTTTCGGATAATTCTTTTTCATAATGGCGACAAACTTGTCAAATAAATTATTTAACTCTTTGTCGTTTGGTGATGGTTGTACTCCAATATGAATTTGTCTGTATCCGGCTTCTGCCATATAACCCAAATATTTCAGAGCATCTTCTTTAGAACCCTCTTTAGCGGCTCTGGCCGTGAAGTCGTTCGGATAATCTCTGCGGTATGCTGCTGCATCGACTTTACTGAAATAACTTCTTACTTTGCGGTTTGCTTGTTTGAGCGCATCGCTGTTGCGAGAAATAGAATAATTGAGTTGCAGTCCCGGAACAATACTGTTGATTTCTTCAATAAAAAGAGGCTGTTGTGTCGCTTTATTTTTGCGTTCTTGCAATTTTTTAATGACATTCTCTTTAGCAGACAGAACAATGCGCTCAATATCTTCATTTATTTCACCGTTCATGACAGCGCTTACAAATTCTTCACGATTTATTTGGTTGTCTTTATTACGCCGAGATTTGTTATGGTTGTCCACCGAAGGTTTGAATACCTCATTGTATACTCTTTCGGCATTTAATATAACAGTTTCGCAGTCATTTTCAGATAGTTTTTTGTATTCGGGAATCGAGCTCAAGAGGGCTTTACGCCAACTTTTCATCAATTCTCTGGTCATTTCATTGGCTGTTTTTTCGTCTTTTTCTTCATAGATTTCCATAATCTCAGGAAATTTATCAAAAACAGTGTTGGCAGTATCTTCATTTGTTTTACCGTTAAAAGCTTTGTGTACAAACAAGCTTATATATCGTCTTATTTTTGCTATATCGGATTCATTGTCCCGCTTTTCATCTAAAAGTTCCAAGCGGCGAATGGTCTTCATTAGTGTGATTAGCGCATAATCACGCATATCATCGACTATAAATCCGCTGTTTTTCTTTTCTGCCATATTCTTTCTCCTTACAATTATTACAATTATAACACAGTATTTTCTTTTGTCAATAATGTCTAAAATAGATTTGACAAAAATATTGACATTAGGGAAAACGATGATATAATCGGCACAAAACAAATTTTTAATTTATCTATTTATTATGATTAGTTTAGGTTTTTTGCGTCGATTCTTCGGAATTCCGCGCAAGTACAAGCTTGCTTGGGCCGTTATTGTTGAAATAGACAAAGAAGGCTCAAAGTCCTGCCGTTTGGGCGTTCTGCTGAGCGGAACTCCAAAGGCTATTGACGTGATGAAAAGAAGGTTTGTTCAGAGTGAGCTGCTTCTTCCGGTCAAACGTAACACGTATCCGGCCACGAAAAAATGTGAAAGGGGGTACGCGCAATTTGATACGCAGGGGGATGTTCACGAAACGGTTCGCCTGAATCGCAATGAACTGGAAGTGGAGTATTTTGTATCCCACTTTTCACCTGCGTTAATGGAAACCTTTGTGTTCTGATAGCTTTCTTGGAGAATGCTGTTATCGCGGTGAGGCACCTTTCCTTTGACGGGAAACGGTGCCTCCTGCTTTTTTAATGTATAAATTAATTCTGATACAATTATGAAAAGAACAGGTTTATTACGCACTTTGTCAAAACAAGGTATTGGCAAAGAACACGCATCGGCTTGCGTCCAATGGCCGGCTTCACAAAATCCGAGTGAAGTATCGAGATCGGATCACCCCGTGCAGTTTGCCTATCTTAACAGGAAAGGCGATTCTCTAAAGGCCGATTTTAAACTGAAGAAAAACAGATTGGGAGATATTTGGGGCATACAGGTTGACGGTATATTCTGGTGTCGATGGCACACAGATACATTGACTTGCAACGAGCTGAAATTGTGGAACAACGGACAAATAAAGTCTGTATCCGAGCTTGATAACGAGGCCGGAACATCAGAATATGAGCGGATTCGTTGGCAATATTTCTATGACTGCGTCGGTACCGAAAAACTCAGATGTTATATGCCGTCGGTGAGCCATTTTCTGCGTATGATGCCGTACATCGAGCAGTTTTCGGCGATGTTGCATGAGCTTGAGGATAACGGTCACTGCGTGCAAGATTGGTTTAAGGATGAAAACTATTGGGCTTTTGATCCCCGTCATAAAGATCTTGTCGTCTTTGATGTTAAGAGCGGCACGACTAAACCGCTTGATGAGAACGCACGTTATGCGACTCGTCCGATTTGGTTACCGCGAGGAATTTATTGATTTAAGTTCCGGTAACACCGCAAAACAAAAAAACGCTTACGAATTTGTAAGCGTTTTTTTTGTTTGAAAAATCAAACTAGAAACCTTCAGTGTCTAAGCGTTTGCGCATTTGTTTGCGGGCACGACGAACTGCTTCAGCTTTACGACGAGCTTTCTTTTCGCAATTCTTTTCATGGCAACGGCGCAATTTCATTTCACGGAAAACGCCTTCTCTTTGCATTTTCTTTTTCAAGATTTTCAAAGATTGGTTAACGTCATTTCCGATAACTGTAACTTGTACCACTTAAATCACCCCTTTCTAAATTTATCTGAAGTTAACGAAAGTGCAGACTTTCTACCATACAGTTTTTAATTTTGCAAGTAAAAAATCTGCTTTTCGGATTATGCTATTATATTAGGATCAATACTTGCTTCCACCTTATTGATTTTTTTAGCTAGACCTGTTTTTAAGGTGCTTAAGCGACGAGCTTGAAAGAAATCGACTGTCTTTCCTTGCTTTAAGAGTTTGCTCATATCGGTATTAACATGTCTTTGTTCCAACTTCAATTCGCAAAGCAATAGCTGCAATTTAGCTGTTTTATCGTTCGTCATATATTTATTTAGTCCTTTCAACAAAATAAAGTGTCCAAAACTTTATTTTTTAGTGGAAATTTTCGTTCAAAGTTGTAAAGAGTATACAATATTTTATGATTAAATGCAATAATAAAAAAACGGAGTATTTGAATGAGTGAAATCAAAAAGATAGGAATTTTAACCAGCGGCGGAGATTGCGCCGGCCTTAATGCCGTTATTATGTCTGTTGTTAATGCAGCTGCCAAATTGGGTTGGGAAGTTTACGGTATTCATGACGGTACTGACGGCTTAACGAATCGCCCGTTATCGTATGAGGTTTTAACGGTAAATAATTTTTCGGATTCCCCGTGGCCGAGATTGGCCGGTTCTTATTTAGGTTCACTCAATACCGGTGTTAAAAAGGAATCGCAAGAAGAAATTGCCGCTCGTTTTGGTGAAGGCGTGCGCGAACTCGGCCTGGATGCCGTTGTGGTTGTCGGCGGTGACGGCAGTATGAATATTGTCAGCAATTATTGCAAAAGTGCCGGCGTTAAGATGGTCGGTATTCCGAAGACTATTGATAACGATACCCCGTTAACTGATTATTCGGTCGGTTTTGATACGGCATGTGAGGCTTGTACAAAAGCTTTGGATGATTTGGTTACGACAGCTCGTTCGCACCACCGTGCACTGATTTTGGAAGTTATGGGACGTGATGCCGGACATTTGGCTATGCATGCTGCAGTTGCCGGATTCGCAGATGTTTGTTTGGTTCCGGAAATTCCATATTCATTGGCCGGCATTATCAACAAGCTCGAATCTGTTAAAAAATCGGGCAGAACACATGCTCTTATTGTTGTTTCCGAAGGTGTTAAAACCGAAACCGGCGAGGCCGTAACGGCCGCTAAAAATATGGTCGGGGAAAAAATCAACGGCGGTATCGGCGATTATTTAAGCAAGTTAATTAATTCTAACTACAGCGGGTTCCAAACTCGTGTAACAAAACTCGGACATGTTCAACGTTCGGGGACGCCGACATCATTTGACAGAAGTTTGGCCGTTATTTTAGGTTCGGAAGCGATTCGCTTGTTGCAACAAGGTCATACCGACAGAATGGTTGCTTATACCAACGGTAAAGTTCAATCATTTGCCTTAGATGAAGTTGTTGCTGCCGGTACGACAGGTTTGGATGCCAATAGTCCTTATGTTAAAGCGGCGCGTTTAATCGGAATGTATGTCGGTGAAGAACAATAAGTACAATCCGCTGAAAGAACAACGCTCTCTTCGGAGGGCGTTTTTTATTTGACAAAACAATCCGTTATAACATACAATCAAGCAAACATTAATAATTATGGAAACGACTATTATTTTAGCATTGAGCGCGTTTGTTTGCGCTATAAATTGGGGGTATGCATATGTGCTCGGTAAACGCAAGAAGCGTTTTGATGTATATATAGACCTCACGACCTTATGGATGAAGATACTTATAATTATGAGCGATATATTGCTCGGCGCGGTATTATGCTCAAAAGATTTTTACACTTATCTTCCCCCTGTACTATGGATGAGCATTAAAACTCTTTTATTCAATACTATGGCTATGGTTGCGGTTAATTGGCTGATTGCCTTTCGCAATATACCCAGAAGAATAATAATGTTCGACCACTTTACGGAGCCGCAGATTTAACCGTCTGAGGCTCATTATTTTTTTATAGGCAGCGATATCTGCAATAAAAAGCCGCCGGTGATCAATCCGGCGGCTTTTATCTTGCATTTTAATTATTATTAAGCGTTAGCTTGTTTAGCTGCAATTGATTTTTTGATTTTCTTAGCTTCTTCAGTTAATTTTGTGTTGGAAGTAGAAGTTAAGTAGCTGTCCAAACCGCCGTTATGTTCAATAGAACGCAATGTTTTAGAACATACTTTCAATTTGAAAACTTTATTCAAAGCTTCACTAAACAAAGATACAACTTGCAAGTTAGGCATAAAACGACGACGAGTCTTGTTGTTAGCGTGACTAACCAAGTTACCGCTCATAACGCCGGTGCCTGTAATATCACATTTTTTAGACATTTTATTTAATTCCTTAAGTTATTTTTAACAATATTGTTGCTTGTTAATACATTCATTTAGTTGACAAGTCAAGTAAAATTATGTAAAAAACGAAAAAATAATGCAAAAAAGTTATTTGCGCAAAGTATTGTGCATGTTTTTTTGCGGTTAATGCGTACCCGTAGCTCAATTGGATAGAGTATCGGCCTCCGACGCCGAAGGTTGCGAGTTCAAGCCTCGCCGGGTACGCCATATTTATTTTAAAGGGCTTGAACGAGCAACCTTGTTGCGAGCCTGAGGAGAAAAAACAAGCCGAAATGCTTGTTTTTTGACGAAGGGCGAAGTTTGCTTTTGAGCAAGCAAGGGTAACCGAAGCGCAGCGAAAAAATGTAAACGAGTGACCGAAGCGCAGTTAGCGAAGCCGAGAGAAGCGAAGGGTGAGCTTACGGAGCAAGAAAGCCTCGCCGGGTACGCCATATTTATTTTAAAGGGCTTGAACGAGCAACCTTGTTTATTGGCTTTTTCTAACGATTCAGGCATTTTTTCATATTCATTCCTTTGCGCTGACAAATCATAATACGGTCACTGTCGGGCAAGTCGGTTTCGGAGGCGTAATCTTCCAGATACTCGTCCAATCCGATATCTGCTTCGGGTATGGTTTCAAACATTCTGTCATTTTCTAAAACTTTGACATGGAAGCTTTTTGTGTCGGATATTTTTCTCATGATGTTATTCCTTTCATTTTAGAAATAATTATTGATTGCGAAAATTAAATATCTCCGCAATCAGGACTTGAAAGATTTAATAGGTCGTGCTACATTTTGTTAAATCGTATTATCTAAAGAGGACTATGATGATATATATTTTAGTTTTATTGATAACTTTATTTTCCGGGTCGGCTCAGGCTCAAATCGATGATTACGCGGCAGAGCCGATACGTGAGGTAAAAGAGCAACAATCGGTTGCGGGGATTTTACGCTCGAATGATAAAGTTTCACTTAAGCAGCTGTTGGCAGAAGGGTTGGATGTTAATCAGCGCGATGATGAAGGCGATACCATGCTTGTATTTACACTGGCAAACAATGATAATATCGAGATGGCAAAAATTTTGTTAGAAGCCGGTGCCGATGTTAATGCTCCATCGCAGCGTGACGGAATTACACCGCTTTTAGTGGCAACGTCCATGGCCAATGAGTTACAAAAACAGACAATTAAAATATACGGTAGTCCGGATTCTGTTAATCAGGCAAGAATCGTCGGTGATAATTTGATTGAAAAAATAAAGTCGCAGATGGAATATGCCGAAGATATCGTTAAACTCTTAGTCGAGTACGGTGTCGATGTCGACAGAGAAACACCGTATGGCACACCGTTGATGAACGCCAGCACCAATGAATGGAATAAAAACATTATAGATGCTCTGCTTAAAGCCGGAGCCGATGTTAATAAAAAAGACCGTAACGGTCGGACGGCCTTATTTTATGCCGCAGCCTATAACTGCAATGATGTTTTATCATTGCTGCTGTCTGCCGGCGCGGATATCGAAGTTAAAGATGTTTTCGGAAAAACGTATATGGAAGCGGATAAAGAGGATTTAGTGGTGGATCCCGAACAAAATTGAGTTTATCCACGTCTTGCAGAATTTTGCAAATTTAACGTGCAATATTAATTATTATGCTTTAGTATAACAATACTCGGTCAGTAAGGGGAAACTTACCGCGGCCATAGTTTAATCATTATATAAAGGAAGAAGATATGTTTAACAGAACAAAAATTTGTAAAGTTGTCTTTACAACTTTAGCACTGCTATTTTCTGTAATTAACGTTGCTTCAGCTTCTGAATTGGATTTAGTGATTCCTTCTTTGGCTCAGGCAACATACAGATTTTTCGGACTTACTTTGACCGGTGATTCATTATTGCTTGTCGGTATGTTAATTTGTTTGCTGGGAATGGTATTCGGTTTGTGGGAATTTTTGAGTATTAAAAAAATGCCTGCACATAAGGCCATGCTCGACGTTTCGGAAACTATTTACGCAACTTGCACGACTTATATGAAACAACAGGCAAAATTGCTGTTGGTATTGGAAGTATTTATCGGTGCATGCATAGTCTATTACTTTGCAGGCTTAAATAATACACCTATGTCAAAAGTTTTATATATTCTTTTATGGTCTGTTTTAGGCATTATGGGCTCATATTTGGTTGCTTGGTTCGGTATGCGTATTAATACCTATGCCAACTCCAGAACCTCGTTTGCCTCATTACAGGGAAAGGCTTTTCCGGTTATGCACTTACCGCTTCGTTCGGGTATGTCAATCGGCGTTTTATTGATTTGCGTTGAATTAATCATGATGATGATTATTTTGGTGTTTGTCCCGAGAGATACGGCCGGTGCATGCTTTATCGGTTTTGCCATAGGTGAATCTTTGGGGGCTTCGGCTTTGCGCATTTGCGGCGGTATTTTTACCAAAATTGCCGATATCGGTGCCGATTTGATGAAAATTATGTTCAAAATTGATGAAGATGATGCGCGTAATCCGGGTGTTATTGCTGATTGTACGGGTGATAATGCCGGCGATTCCTGCGGCCCGACGGCTGATGGCTTTGAAACCTATGGCGTAACTGGCGTTGCTTTAATCAGCTTTATTGTTTTGGCTGCCGGTGTAACCATGACGGCTGATGGTGCTTTAACAACTTATTTATGGGCACCTGAATTGAGAGCTCGCCTGATTACTTGGATTTTTGTAATGCGCATTGTTATGATTATGACATCGGTATTTTCATATGCCGTTAATAATTTCTTTTCTAAGAAAATCTACGGTAATTCTACTTCGTTTGATTTTGAACAGCCTTTAACCAGCTTAATTTGGTTAACTTCGCTGATTTCAATAGCCGTCACATTCTTTATTTCATATCATATGTTGCCGGCAGAGCAGTTTGGTTTGAATATTTGGTGGGAATTATCGGTTATTATCAGTTGCGGAACATTGGCAGCCGCCATTATTCCGGAATTTACCAAAATTTTCACTTCTTCAAAGTCACAGCATGTGGACGAAGTTGTTAATGCCAGCCGTGAAGCCGGGGCTTCTTTGAATATTTTATCCGGTATCGTTGCCGGTAATTTTTCTGGTTTCTGGCAAGGTGTTGTTATGGCCGGCTTGATGGCTGTTGCTTATATAACTTCTAAAGGCGATATGAGTCAGATTATGATTTATCCGACCGTATTTGCATTTGGTTTGGTGGCATTCGGTATGCTCGGTATGGGGCCTATAACTATAGCTGTTGACAGCTACGGACCGGTGACGGATAATGCTCAATCCGTATTTGAATTGTCGCAAATCGAAAATATCAGAGGTATTAAAAAAGAAATCAAAAAGGATTATGGTTTTGATCCGGATTTTGAACACGGTAAACATTTGTTGGAAGCCAACGATTCAGCCGGTAACACTTTCAAAGCCACGTCTAAGCCGGTATTAATCGGTACGGCGGTTATTGGCGCGACGACGATGATTTTCTCTATCATTTTATTGTTGCATCTTGAATTAAATCTGATTGATGCACGTGTACTTATCGGCTTGTTGTTGGGCGGTGCCGTTATTTATTGGTTCTCCGGTGCGGCAATCCAAGCCGTTTCAACCGGTGCATATCGTGCTGTTAACTACATTAAAGAGCACATTAAACTCGATACCAAAAAGGCAGCTTCAGTTGAAGATTCGAAGATTGTGGTTAAGATATGTACACAATACGCACAAAAGGGTATGTTAAATATCTTTATCGCCATCTTTTCATTTGCAATTTCTTTTGCTTTCTTCGGACCGGAATTGTTTGCCAGCTATCTGATTTCCATTGCCGTTTTCGGTTTATATCAGGCATTGTTTATGGCAAACAGCGGTGGTGCTTGGGATAATGCCAAAAAGGTCGTTGAAGTTGATTTGAACGAAAAAGGTACTGAATTGCATGCGGCATCCGTTGTCGGCGATACAGTCGGAGATCCGTTTAAGGATACGGCTTCGGTTGCCTTAAATCCGATTATCAAATTCACGACTTTGTTCGGATTATTGGCCGCCGAAATGTCAGCCAAAGTTTCGGAAACCAGTCCGAAGGCAGCTTTAACTATTGCCGTTGTATTTCTGCTTATCGGATTGATTTTCGTATGGCGCTCATTCTATGCTATGAGAATTGAAGCTAAAAAAGTTGGCTAGATTTTAGTTGCTTAAAATAAAAAGTACTCTGAGAACTTTTGGTTTTCGGAGTATTTTTTTGCTTTGTTATGGACTTGACAAAATAAAGATGTTGCGCTTTAATACTCCTAGTAACTTAAAAATTAATATATTATGGATATCAAAGAATTAAGAGAGTACCTGAACCATAAGACGTGGCTGGGACGACGCATTTTTGGAAATTATTATCGGGAACGTTGCGATCTCAAAAATCAGCAAATACAGAAATGGGTTAAAGATATTGATGCCGATGCATTTTTTATTTTTGACCGAAACGAAGATGACATTAAATTGTTTTGGCTTGTCGCTAAAGAAGTTGACAGTCAGGAAGAAGAACTCATAAATGCCATTGAAGATTTGCGCTTTTGTCGGCCGATTTCCTTGCAGTATGATTTTGTTGAAAAAGTATCATCGCTCGTCGGACAGAATTTGATGAAACCTTTTGGAATGGGAGCGGTTACCGATGCCTATTGTTTAGCCAAAATCAAAGGGCTTGATATTGCAAGCCTGACAGCAGATTTGGATAATAAATACGGCATTATCTTTACAAACGTCGAACACAAGACCGATTTGCTGAGACGCAATTTTTCGTTGTTGTTGGAAACGATGGATGTACGCTGTGATTACGGCATCAGTGCCAATCTTAATTTTCGGGAACTTGTTGATTGTTATGTGCCGAAATTAGGCGTGAAAAAAGTGATTGAGGCGCTTAAAAAAGCATATACGTCGGAAACAGAACTTTCATCCGAAGAAGACGAGGTTTTGGCACTGGTTTACTGCACACCGTATTTTCAGGACGATGTTGACGGTATTGCACCGAATGTCCCCGGTCGCCTTCTCTCGGCATGTATTGCCGATCGCTTGGCCAGAGAACAAGAGTTTCTTGAAAATCTGCGTTGCAAACCCGAGCGGTTCAACAATGACGACGATGAGGCAAGTGATGAAATTGAGGAAATTTTGGCGCAGACACACAGCCCTGTCTATTTGGATACGGCCGAACGCTGCCTAATTGATGTACAGCACGGCACTAATCCGCTTTATGCGCATGTGTATATCGAAAAATTTCCGCAAGACGACTTAAACAATTCTCTGCCGGATTTTATTCGGTATAAGAAAGGACGTCTTTTTACAGTCGAATTTGTGGAAGATCTTAAAGCGCTTGATGTGGCTGATGAGCTGAACAAAAGGCTGAATGCTTTTAAGTATGAAATGCTCCGTTTGGAAAAAGCTTGCAGCCAAAATCAGCAGCTACTGCACGATGCTTCGTTTTTGAGACAGTACTTTACAATGAAAAGGCTGTATGATTCCTGCTTTTACATTTCTTAAACGTCGGTATTAAACCGACGTTTTTTTGTTGCTTTTTTGCTAAAGAGTTTAATGAGGATAATAAAAAAATAACAGTTGAAATGTATTGACGAATAAAACTAAGTTTGCTAGAACGGCGACAAATTTTAAATGTCGGCTTTTTTTATGGAGAAAATTTATGGAAATTTGGGATTTTATCAAAACTTATGACAGTACGCAGTTTTTTGGGGCTTTTGTGGTTTTATTCGCGATTATCGATATTATAGGAACACTGCCGGTCGTTTTGAATTTGCAACATAACGGCCGTACGGTCAGCGCTTCGCGTGCCTCAATCATATCATTATGCCTGTTTATCGGCTTTATGTATATGGGAAAAGCATTTTTAAGTTTGTTTAATTTAGATGTGTCGTCATTTGCGGTTGCCGGTTCGATTATTGTCTTTATTTTGGCGATGGAAATGGTTTTGGATATCCAAATTTTTCGTACAGACAGAGTAGCCGATAACGATGCGACATTCACGCCGGTGGTATTTCCGCTGATTGCCGGTGCCGGTTCGTTTACGACATTGCTTTCCATTCGTTCGCAATATTCCGATTTTAATATTATCTTGGCCATTATCGCCAACGTTATCATTGTTTATGCGGCCCTGAAATCATCGCGTAAACTCGAGAAGGTATTGTCTCCGGGTATTATTTGTATTTTTCAAAAAGCATTCGGTATTATTTTATTATCGATTTCGGTAAAATTGTTCACCTCAAACATTACGATAATTATCAATGAAATGATGCATACCATAAGCTGATTATTCGGCACGAATCATATTATATGCGGCTTCCCATCCTCTGTTATGGGAGGCCTTTTTTATATATTTGATTTTCGTTTTATCGGCGACGAAGTTTTCGGTAATCTGAGGCACAATATTTTCATCTTGTAAGCCGACATAATGTACTTGATTAAACTTTGCATATTCGATTCGGTATTTTGCCAAGTCATCAGATAAGCTCAAGGGGGTGATCCGGTGGTAGTCAGTCCAACTTTTGACATCTAAGTTTCCGGCAATGGTCACCAGTTTTTGAAGTTTGACATCCGGATATTTGACAGCTAATAAACCGGCGACCTGTGCACCGCCCGAAAAGCCGATAAGTGTGACGGGATATGTTGTACTGACGGCTTTTATCGCTTCGTATTCAGCCCGGATAACTTCGTCTGAAAAGCGTGCCGTTGACCAATATTTCGGTTCGCACAAAGTATCGTGAACATATTGGCAGGGTCGTGCCAAATAAATAACGTTTGGATAAGTATCACCGTAAGCGATTTGTCGCAGCATTACGCCGCGCGGTGTCGGGTTATAGCTGACACTGCCGTCGGCGCGAAAAGCGGCGCCGTCACCTTCAATATAAAATTTGTAAGGCAGATTCGGTTGTGTTATTTTTTGCCACAAGGCCAGTTTAAAAGTCGATGTTTGAATTTCATTATATTCGAAATCCGGCGGTACGGCAATTGATTGGCAACCGCAAAGCATCAGTGAGAAGGAGAAGATAAATTTTTTCATTATTACATCATCATATTGTATTTGATGTTACCCGGTACTTCGTCTTCTTCAAAGTGTGCATCTCCCAAATAAGAAAGCGTATAACTGTAAACCAAAAAACCGTAAGGGTTAAGTAAGCGATCTTCAATGCGCTTAAAGCGCAGACCTTTGTCATAACCGACACGGACAACAGCACGCCAAATATCTACCTTTGGACGCGGGTTATCATTGGTAATATCATAAGTTTTGAATTCTATCATCCACATAGAACGGGAAACGTGTTTGGTCCATATAATTTCGACATAACGCTGTAAGCCCATGGTTTTGAACTGGTTGTCGACAATACTGGCATCTTGTTTTTCAAAGTCGGAAAAGACTGATTCAGTTGAATACCAGTATAAAATGGAATTTTTGCGCCATCTGTCTTTTAATTCGGCATAATCTTCGGTTACGGTGTAACGCAACATGATATAGTCGCGTAAATACTGTTCGGCAATTAATTCGCTGGCAAACACGGCAACTTCATCACGTTGCATTAATTCCAGTTGGTTTGTATTGGTATTAATGCGGTATAACTCCGGATTGACATGAAAGCAGGGTAGCATAAGATAAAGCACGCATGACAGGAACATATTAAAGCAAATACTTAAACAAGTCATAATTACCAGAAAGCGCGAAGTCCACAAATAGCGACGTTCCGGAAAAGCATCAACGTGAATTTTTTCCGGGAAAAAACCTAATTGGTCCGGAGATTCTTTTTCTTTATACTTAAATAATGTACCTAAAATTGAAACCATAGCCGATTCTTATCCTATATTTTGATTTATAACACATAATAATCTTAAAAGTGTAATAAAATGTTAATTTTTAATGATTATTATACCTTTAGATAATAGACGATAAAAAAGGACACAAACATGAAAAAATTGCTTTGTTTGATAGTTGGTGCAATGAGTGTTGTTTCTTGTACAAAAGGCAATAAGCAGTATGCCGATGTTCAGCAACAACCGGATGCGGCATATTATTCGGATTGGGATAATGCCATCCGTTATGATGCCGATATGCAAAATATGTATGCAAATTCGCCGACTAAAATTGAAAAGCCGCTTGATATGTATATGACAATGGCTTTGGCCGTTAAGTATAACTATACCGGACGGATGATGCGGTATCAGGAGAGCCTGCAGAAATCGGGGAAGGCCGCTTATTCGGCACTGCCTGAAATTGTTTCGAACGCCGGCTATGTTAATACCAATTACAGCGAAACCAGCCCGGATTTGAAAGTGGCTTGGAATATTTTGGATTTGACGACATTATATTATATGAAGTCTGATCCGATGTTAAAACAAAATGTTGCTACCGAAGAAAGCCGTAAGGTAATTCAGAATATCTTACAAGAGGCGCGTGTATTGTACTGGAAAGCCTTGACGGCTCAACGTTTGTTACCGGTTATCGACGATACCATCGAACACATTACGCTTGATGTCGATGAAATGAATGTTAAAGCCAAAGAATTGGCTGAACAAGGCAAAAATCCTGAAACGGAACAGCTCGTCACCAAACGTAAATATATGGAGGCCGTTAAAAAGCTTTCTAACTTGAAGCGTGAAATGGAAACGGCTCATGAACGTTTAGCTTCGTTAATGGGTATGCATCCGCAAACACAGTTTACGCTTGTCGGCAAAGAATACGGTAATTTCACGTTGCCGGAAATCAAATCAAACCTTTCTCGTTTGGAGTGGTTGGCTCTGACCAATCGTCCGGAATTAAAGGTTCATAATCTGTTGACCAATGCCGATGATTTGGAACTCATTATTAATGATTTCCGCGATGATAACGGCAGCAATTATAAGAGCAATCCGACCGTCTATAACCAAAAGTGGTGCAGTGCCGCCAAGGAGGTTTCGATGTCGGTTTATGAAGGTCAGCGCGTTCAGGGTTTAAGTGAAAAGATTTTGAATGATTTACGCCGTCAACGCATGACATCATTAATTTTGAATCAGGTTTATATTGCCTGGGCACGCTATACCTCATCGGTAGAAGATTATCAGATTGCACTTGAAATTGCCGGTGCTTCCGAAAATATTGCCGAAGATACTACGGCTGCCAACGGGAGCCATGCTGAAAAGAGCCAGCTTGAAGCGGCTCGTGCCATCGGCGATGAAACCAAGGCATCTTTAGCGTATGTCGATATGCAGGATGCATTGGGCGCTTTGTATGCTACAATAGGCTTGGATGCCGTCCCGTACTATATGTTAAACGAATCGCCGTCGCAAATCGCGTTGGCTTTGCGCAGTACACTTGAAAAGTGGCGCAACGGTGATTTTGCACCGGGTAATCGTCCGTATTTGATGGATATTCCGACACATCGTCCGCCGGTTGATTTGTCTTCGTCAATTCTGTTGCCGGACGTAACTTACCATACGGGCGAGCACATCAATATTTTAGTTCCGGAAGCAATTTTCAGCAAAATGGGATGGAAACCGGGTGAATTTTCGACAAAAGCCGGTTTAGTTGATGATTCGCCTTTGCCGAAGTTCTTAAAATATAATCCGGCAAATCGGACCTTTACAGGTTTGGCAATGCCGGGAGATAGCGGACGTTATCCGATTAAAATTTATGCAATCGATAATAAAAACAATATTGCGTATTTGAATTTTAATTTGACGATTATCGATTCGTATGTACCGTCAATCAATGTTCGCGGCTTGAACAGAGGCCGAGCAGCTACGGTAATGAAGAGTTGCAGCGGCAATCAATGTAAAGATGAGGATTTGGACAGTGTTCAGGTATTTGCGCCGATCCGTGATCCGCAATAAATAACAATCATTATGTGTAAAACAGAAAATCTGCCCGCAAAAAGGCAGATTTTCTGTTTTAATAAATAAGAATCGCAAAGGCGATTAATATTTCGTTTTTTTCCTATTTTTATGATAACAAAATCATATAAGCGGGGTATTTTAAAAAATATAGAAAAGAATAATCAAAATATTACACATAACATATTGTTTTACGGTGTAAGAAATATCCGTTTGTACTATTAAACTTTGTTAATAACTTTATCCACCGATACACATTTATCCTTAAAAAATTTTTTAGCGTAATTTTAAGAGTTTACGAAATTCATAACTTCAATTTGCGGTTATTTTTACACTAAGGCAAAAAAATTTTTCTTGTCGCATTTTTTTATTTTTTGCAGAATGATTTTTAAGCGACAAGTCATCAGACTTTAACAGTAAAAATTCAGTGTTTAACACAATATGTTGTTATTTATTTTTTTAGCTTGACTATATATTGTATGTTTTTTAATAGTTTATTAAATACTGTTATGTAATCTTGACACAAAATAAATAATCAATTTTAGGAGGACAAAAATGGCCGAAGAGCAAACCAAACATCTTGACAGCATAAAATCAAAGGTTCAATCCGTGACCAAAAGAGACGGAACATTGGCTGACTTTGACAGCAGCAAAATTTATAATGCCATCTTAAAAGCAGCCGCTTCCACCAATGAATTCGGTGAAGCCGATGCGTTGCTCATTACCGCACAGGCAATGAAAGTTATTAATTATAAATTTGCCGAAACCGTTCCGTCGATTGAACAAATTCAAGATGTGGTTGAACAGGCCTTAATTTCTTCTAACTATGTTAATACGGCAAAAGCCTATATTTTGTACCGTGACCAACGTAATCGTATGCGTGCCGATAAAAAAGTTATGGTTGATGTTGAAAGCTCGATTAACGAATATTTGGAAAAACTCGATTGGCGCGTTAATGCCAATGCCAACCAAGGTTACTCTAACGGCGGTTTGATTTTGAATGTATCCGGTAAAGTTACAGCTAACTACTGGTTGAGTCACGTTTATCCGTCCGAAGTCGGTGAAGCTCACCGCAACGGCGATATCCACATTCACGATTTGGATATGTTGGCTGCATATTGTGCCGGTTGGTCCTTGAAAAACTTATTAAAAGAAGGCTTTAACGGCGTTCGCGGTAAGGCCGAAGCTAACCCGCCGAAGCACTTATCCGCTGCCACCGGTCAAATGGTAAACTTTATGGGCACACTGCAAAACGAATGGGCCGGTGCGCAAGCTTTCTCTTCTGTTGATACCTATTTGGCACCATACGTTAAAAAAGATAACTTATCATACAAAGAAGTTAAACAATGCATGCAGGAACTGGTTTATAACTTGAATGTTCCGTCTCGTTGGGGTTCGCAAACACCGTTTACCAACTTTACGTTTGACTGGGTATGCCCTGAAGATTTAAGAGATCAACATCCTTGTATCGGCGGTCATATTGCCGGTCACGATGACAGCTTTATGCCGATTATCGAAGGTCAGGAAGAAATGCCGTTTACTTACGGTGATTGCCAAAAAGAAATGGATATGATTAACCGTGCTTATATCGAAGTTATGATGGAAGGCGATGTTATGGACCGTCCGTTTACCTTCCCGATTCCGACATACAATATGACACCGGATTTTCCGTGGGATGATGAAAAATCTCAACTCTTGTTTGAAATGACAGCCAAATACGGTATGCCTTATTTCCAAAACTTTATCAATTCGACATTAAAACCGGGACAAATTCGTTCAATGTGCTGCCGTTTGCAACTCGATTTGCGTGAATTATTGGCCAAAGGTAACGGCTTATTCGGTTCAGCCGAGCAAACAGGCTCTATCGGCGTTGTAACGTTTAACTGCGCACGTTTGGGTTATGTATACAAAGGCAATGAAGCCGGATTATTTGCCCGTGTAGATGAATTGCTCAATATTGCCCGTACATCGCTTGAAATTAAACGTAAAGTTATTCAACGCCTGATTGACAATGGTCTGTATCCGTACACAAAACGTTATTTGGGAACACTTCGTAATCACTTCTCGACCATCGGCGTTAACGGTATTAATGAAATGATTTTGAACTATACTGACGGCGAGCATGAAGTGGCTGATCCGTGGGGTAAAGCTTTTGCCGAAAAATTCTTGGACTATATCCGTGCCAAATTAATTAAAATTCAAGAAGAAACCGGCCACATGTATAACCTTGAAGCCACACCGGCCGAAAGTGCGACCTATCGTTTTGCCCGTGAAGATAAAAAACGTTACCCTGGCATCATTCAAGCCGGCACCAAAGAAGATCCGTATTATACAAACTCTTCACAACTGCCGGTCGGCTATACCGATGATCCGTTTGAGGCTTTGGAATTGCAGGCATCTTTGCAATCTAAATATACCGGCGGTACCGTATTGCACTTGTATATGAGCCAAAGAATTTCTTCGGCAAAGGTATGCGGCGAACTGATTAAAAAGGTTCTGACCAACTATCGTCTGCCATATATTACTATAACACCGACATTCTCTATTTGTCCGAAGCACGGCTATTTGGCCGGTGAACATAAGTTCTGCCCGCTTTGTGATGAGGAAAAGAAGGCCGCAAAATTAAAAAACTTAAAAGCAAGTAACGTTGCTTAAAAAAAGAACAATATGGAATAACAAATAAACTTAGAGGACACTATATAATGACAAACACAATCAATTTTGAAGATGTAAAATTAACCGATGCCGAAAGACAACCTTGCGAAGTATGGACCCGTGTTATGGGCTATCATCGTCCGGTTAGCGAATTTAACAGAGGCAAAAAATCAGAGTATTACTCTCGTAAATGCTTTGTTGAAGATAAGGCTGTTATGCACATGTCTTTAGAGGGTAACTGCGGTTGCGAATTGGCTGCAGCCGAATAAGCAACAACTGTAAAGTTCAGGCGATATTGAGTTTTTCAGTATCGCCTTTTTTAATAGGTAAGGACGGATAAATGGCAGAAAATTTAATTAATATCGGTGATATTGAAAAGTTCAGTATTGTCGACTGGCCGAACAAAATCGCCGTTGTGGCTTTTTTGCAAGGTTGTCCGTGGCGTTGCCCGTTTTGTTATAACCAATCGTTGCAAGATTTTAAGGTCGAAGGCAATGCTTCGTGGGATAATTTGTTGCATTTGCTGGAGCATCGCAAAGGCGTGGTTGACGGCGTGGTGTTTTCCGGCGGCGAGCCTTTGATGCAAGCAAATTTGGCTGAGGCTATGGAAATTGTGCACAATATGGGGTTCGAGGTCGGTATGCATACCGGCGGTTACAATCCTGAAGCTTTAGAAAAAGTTATCTCAAAGCTTTCGTGGATAGGTTTTGATATTAAAGCGCCGTTTGAAACCGATAAATATAAAAAGATAACCGGCGGATTCGGCGATGTTGAAAAAATCAAGCAGAGCTTGGATATTGTTATAAAATCAGGTGTTAATTTCGAGTGCCGCACAACGTGCGATCCGCGTTTTCTCGATATAGAAGATATTTATCAGCTGGCCGATACGCTTTCCGACTTAGGTGTTAAAGAGTATCATATTCAAAAATATCGTCCGATTCCGAGTGATACGGCAACGCAAGAATCCGCGTGTGAAAAATTTTTCAAAGATGAAAAGTTAGCCGCTTATTTGAAGTCAAAATTTGCAATTTTCGATATGCGCAAATAAAACCGGAAAGGGAACTTGAAAGAGTTCCTTTTTTTGTTTCTGTCGGTCAAGGTGCACGGCGTGTTCTCAAAAAATAGATTGATTTTTTGACAAATTGCAGTTATAATATGTCTAATTCCACTACAAATTATGTATACCTTTGTAAAATTATTGTTTTTTTACCATAGGTGCTTAAGACATAGTTTGTAGTTTCTTTTTTTTGAGTATTAATCAACTAAATAAATCTGACTATGGAAAAGAAATCAATCTTCGCAGCTCTTATCGCTGCATTAGTACCAATGGTGCTTTGTGTATCGGGTGGTTATGCTTGTGGCATGTATATTAACTATGCTGTAGCAGTTGTTGCAGTTAGTTTCGGTGTGTATCTTGCACGCAGAGAGGATGAAGCCGGAGCTACTTTGGTGAGTGGTTTGGCTTCTTCGATGGTAGCGCTGATATATCTTATTGTTAGCGACTTCTTTGTTGCTAGCTGGGTATCTACCGCATTCGCCGTAGCGTATGCATCACTTTTTTGGCGCTTCTTCTGGTATGCTTACAGATATGAGGTGTCAAAAACAAGATATAAGATTGTATCCACAGGGCTGGATATAGTCAGAGATGCCAGCGCAATCAGTGCACTATGGCTGCTGATCGGTGACCATGTTTGGTACCTATTGTTAGGTTTCACCATAGGCTTCATCGTAGGTGGATACAGCCTAAATAAAAAAAAATATAACAGTGTCTCTGGTCCTTCGTGATCAGAGGCACTGTTTTTTTATGCCGTTTTTTCTTGTTTTTTACGTTCATAACTTTGATTTTATGCTTGGTAAAATTTGCGATTCGGGCTATATTTGAGAGAATTTGAAAATACTTTTTAAAGAGGAAATAATGACTGAATTAACCGAAGAACAATATATTGAGGGCGAACAAGCTTATAATGCCGATTCTATTAAGGTTTTGCGCGGTTTGGATGCCGTACGCAAAAGACCGGGTATGTATATCGGTGACACCGATGACGGCTCGGGCTTACACCACATGATTTACGAAGTTTTGGATAATGCTATTGATGAGGCTTTGGCCGGTTATTGTGATAAAACAGTTGTTATTCTTAATCCGGACGGCTCGGCAACCATTCGCGATAACGGACGCGGTATGCCGGTTGATACCCATAAAGAAGAAGGCGTTTCCGCTGCCGAGGTTATTATGACCGAACTGCACTCCGGCGGTAAATTTGATAATAACTCTTATAAAGTTTCCGGCGGCTTGCACGGTGTGGGCGTTTCGGTGGTTAACGCACTTTCGACGTGGCTCAAACTGCGCATTTGGCGTAACGATAAAGAATATGTTGCCACTTTTGCCGACGGTAACGTGGTTGACCATGTTCACATTGTTGCCGACGCACCGAACAGACACGGTACCGAAGTAACATTCTTGCCGTCTCCGAAGACTTTTACACAAACCGAATTTAACTTTGAAACATTGGAACGCGCCATCAGAGAAAAAGCTTTCTTAAACTCCGGTGTTTACCTCAAGCTTATTGATAATCGCGGCGCCGAACCGCGTGAAATCGATTTTCACTATGAAGGCGGCTTGCAGGCATTTGTTAATCATTTGAACAAATCAAAATCACCGTTGCACGAAAGCTGTATCAATATTCACGGCGAAAGCAACGATATTATGGTTGATGTATCACTGCAATGGACCAATTCGTATAACGAATCGATGTTGTGCTTTACCAACAATATTCCGCAAAAAGACGGCGGTACGCACTTGGCCGGTTTCCGCGGCGCTTTGACCCGTACAATTAATAACTATATTCAAGAAAACGGCTTGCTTAAAAAAGATAAAAACATTATTACCGGCGAAGATATGCGCGAAGGTTTAACTTGCGTTCTGTCCGTTAAAGCACCGGATCCGAAATTTTCTTCACAAACCAAAGATAAGCTTGTTTCTTCGGAAGTTCGTCCGGTTGTCGAGGGTGTTGTCGGTGACAAATTAAAAGAATGGCTTGATGAACATCCGGCCGAAGCAAAAGCCATTGTCGGCAAAATCGTTGAAGCCGCATCGGCGCGTGAAGCCGCTCGTAAAGCTCGTGAATTAACCCGTCGTAAGGGCGTTTTGGATATCGCTTCATTACCGGGTAAATTAGCCGACTGTTCCGAAAAAGATCCGGCTTTGTCCGAAGTATTTATCGTTGAGGGTGATTCCGCCGGTGGCTCAGCCAAACAGGGACGTGACCGTAAATATCAGGCGATTATGCCACTTAGAGGTAAAATTTTGAATGTTGAACGCGCTCGTTTTGACCGCATGTTGAGCTCGGCCGAAATCGGTATGATGATTACCGCATTCGGTACCGGTATCGGTCGCGACGACTTTGATGCCGACAAATGCCGCTATCACAAAATCATTATCATGACCGATGCCGATGTTGATGGTGCACACATCAGAACGTTACTTTTGACTTTCTTCTATCGTCAAATGCCGGAATTAATCCGCCGCGGTTACGTTTACATTGCTCAACCGCCTTTGTATAAAGCTAAACGCGGTAATTCCGTTATTTACATTAAAGACGATCGCGAAATGGAAGATTATCTGATTCACGGCGGCTGTGAAGAAGGCTATCTGCAAACAGCTAACGGCGAAAGATTGGTCGGACAAGATTTAATCAATTTCGTTGAAAGCACTAAGAAAGCCAACAGCATGATTAAGGCTTTAACCTTAAAAGCTCCGGAAAAAATTATCGAGCAAATGGCTATTTGTAACTTATTTGATCCGGCTATTTTAGCCGATAAGGCTCGCCTGACCGATAAAATTAATCAAATGGCCGCCAAAATGGATACTTTAGAAGCCGAATATGATCGTGGTTGGAAGGCTGAAATCAACGCCGAAGGCAGTATAGTATTCTATCGCGTTTTACGCGGTGTTAAAGAAGAACACGTTATCGGTGCCAACATTTTGGAAAGTCCGGAAGGTAAAGTTTTGTGCGATATGCATGCTTTCTTAACCGAAAACTTTGCGACATCATTAAAATTAATGACCAAATCATTGGGTGAAAAGCGTGTTGATGGTCCGGTCAGCCTAATGAACGCCGTTACCGCTGCCGGCAAAAAAGGCATTTCTATCCAACGCTATAAAGGCTTGGGTGAAATGAACCCTGAACAATTGTGGGAAACCACGCTTGATCCTGAAGCACGTTCTTTACTGCAAGTTAAGATTGACAGCGAAGAAGAAGCCGATGAAGCGTTCTCTACCCTGATGGGCGATGTGGTTGAACCGCGTAAAGAGTTCATTCAGGAGAATGCTCTTAAAGTTCAGAATCTGGATATTTAGTAAGGTTCGATTCGTATAATAAAAGCCCCGCTGCTCAAAACAGCGGGGTTAAAGTTTTTTCAAGATAAATGATTATTTTTGCGGGGCTAAAATCATTGTCATCTGGCGACCTTCAAGTTTCATATCCGAATCGACTTTACTTATGTCGCTCAAATCATCCAAAAATTGGTTTAAGACTTGTTTTCCCATATCGTTGGCACTGAGTTCGCGCCCTTTGAAACGCATCGTAAACTTAACTTTATTTCCTTGTTCTAAAAATTTTTTAGCTTGTTTTACTTTTACTTCATAGTCATGTGCTTCGATACCCGGACGCACTTTTAACTCTTTAATTTCAACAATTTTCTGATTTTTCTTGGCTTCGTTTTTGCGTTTTTGCTGTTCGTACCGGTATTTACCGAAGTCTAAAACCTTGCATACCGGCGGCACGGCTTGCGGTGAAATTTCAATTAAATCTAGACCTTCTTCTTCGGCAATAGCCAGAGCTTCCTGAATGGAAACAATACCACGGTTTTCGTTATTGGCATCAATAAGGCGAACTTGTTTAGCCTTAATATTTTCATTGATGAGCACATCATCTTCGTTGCGTTGTGTGTCGACCATATGTCGTATCTATACCTCCTATAAAAATTAAACGACTCTTTTATAATACAAAACAAATTAATATTATCAAGTAAATTCGATTCTGTTGTTTGTAAATATCCGAATCTGTTTACCGCGATTTTAAGAACAGAATCGGCCGCCGGCAGATTCCGAATCGCACGCCCTATATTATATATAAAGTGTATTAAAATGTACTTAATGCCCTAAAAATAAAAATATCTGCAAAAAATGACAACGGAAAAACAAACAGTTATAAAAAAATGCAAAAAAAATAAAAAAAATTAGAAAAAAGGTGTTGACAATTGGAAACGGATATCATATAAGACACATCACCGGCCGATGAGGTGCGGTGAGATTGTTGCGGCTTGAAGGCCGTGAGTTATAAAAAATCGTAAATATAGT
>JAGBLF010000011.1 GCA_017635595.1 Alphaproteobacteria bacterium | reverse complement strand
TTCAATAATTCTATCTATCGTTGGTACAGAGATTTTATGCCCCCCAGCACTCAATCCACGCTCAATATTGCGGACAGACGTTTCATTACCAATATTATCAAACATATATTTAACCACAGAATCAAGCTTGTTCGTATCAGCAATATTAAAACGTTTTACAATATCCTTCTGAACTGTATTCAAATAAACTGTATCATGCAAATAGTCGCTGATATGTTGACGATCCGATATCATCTTTAATGTTTGAGGAAAACCACTTTCACGAATGTAATGTTCATAAGTGGCTTGGAAATCACCAAACTCCAAGAAATCTTGACGAGTTCTCAAGGTGTCTCCTGCCATAAGTCGGTATGCCATGTAATATTCCAGAAACGACAATGGTTGCATTTTTATTTCAACATAACGACCACCTAAAGAATTAGCTAAATCAGAAGAGAACATATACGCATTGGATCCAGTTAAATATACATCGACATTCTTTTGCAAACGTAGCGCATTAGCGACCTTCTGCCAATCTCTCAATAACTGGACTTCATCAATAAACACAAAGTTCATTTTTTGCGGATTTAATCGTTCAAGAATGTAGTCAAGCAGCTTTTCATAACCAACCAGGAAATGTTCTGTATCTTCGGTTAATCCTATATTTCGAGTTTGTATAAGATCTTCAAGGTTTATACTAACGATTTGACTGTCATCGGCGATTTTATCAAATTGTAATTGTCTTTGAAACAGCTCAAACAACTTTGATTTTCCACAACGACGAACTCCAGTCACTATTTTAATTAAATCATTTTGACCTTGCCAAGATTTCAGTTGACGTATATATTCAGGTCTATCCATCAATGTTTCTACTGCCATTTTAATCTCCTTTAATGCTAATTATAATTAACAAAATCAAAAGAGTCAAGATTTTTGTTAAATGTATTTTACAATTTTTAATATTTTAAGTTTTTGTTAGATATAATTTACAAGTAAGAAGAAATATTTAACAAGAAAAGCTGATTACAATCTCCAGAAATCACGTTTACAGACACAATTGGAAGTAAAATACAGAGGTGATGATGGATTTAACGTTACAGTGCTCAATACGCTTAAAATCTTGTCTAAAGCAAAGGATATATTTACAACTACTACCAGATCCTTAACAGATAAGCAGCTTCTTCTTCACTTATTGTTTAAACAAATTGTACTCCAGGAAGGTATTATAAGCTGTATTCTCAATCAACCATTTTTATTTATACATAGTTATGATGTACTTAAAGCAACAGGAAATGATACAGCTACAAAAAATGAATCTTGCGAACTCCATGAATCCCAGGGGTTACAAGCTGATTTTGATGGATTTTCAGAAGGTATAAAAAATGAACGATTCGAACCGCAAATTCTTCTTAAAAATCAAGAGGTTACATCCGAAAATGCAACCTCTGTCTTGAGTGGCCAGCCAAGGAATTTGATAAGCCTATAATTTTTCAGAGTTTTTTTCGTTTAAAACACCCCAAAAGGGCACTTTTTTGATAAAATTGTACAAGTGAGACAGTGGGGTGAGACAGTTTGGCTTTAAAATATAACCATTTGAACAATTTGCCCTATTCTGTTATTTTCTCTTTCGGATATGTCAACACAAAGGGTTGTTTTCGCTCATCTTCCGGAAGTATCTGATGGTCAAACCAGGACCAGAAAAAGTTTTCCCCGTTTTCAATACAATATCCGTCTTGATTATGGTCAGCCGTGTCATACGTATCGGCAAAAATCAGCACATCATCAGCGGTTTCTTTTGTTCCCATGGTATCATAACCTATGATAACTCGCCAATGTCCGCCCTTAAATACATTTTCCACCATAATCGGGTGCCCTGATTTTAATTGCTCTTGCACAAAAGCCGCAAACGACTCATAATCCTCAAGCGGTTGCCATTCATCAAGATTTGTCTTAACATTCCAACCAAGATTGCGAAAATAATTTGCAATGCCTTTAACACTCGTTCCGGTTTCAAAACTCGAACCCATTTTTTCTATCAGTTCTTTTTCGGTAACCCCTTTTTTCTCATAATACTCTAAAACAGTCAAAGCCGCCGCCGGACCGCATGAATATTCCGTTGTTTGCTGAAAAGTCGGATAATGGCTCAAAATTGTTAAGTTTTCATTTGACTTCATTTCAAAAACATCCGGCATAGCAAAGTATGGCGAATTGATATGATTTACGTTTACCGCATCTTCCTGTTTTATACCAAAATTATCTTTTTTAATGTAAATATCACCATTGCTATCATCAACCGGAAACGCTTGTGCAAAAATTGCACTCAATCCGACTATGCCTAAAAACACTATAAAAACTGCTTTTTTCATCATTTTTACCTCATTTTGAGGTAATATTAAGGCAATTTTGGTTAAAAAAGGCATAAATCAGCCTAAAAATTTTATAGTTTTGAATTTCGTAATTTGCGAAAATCAGATTACAAATGTCAAATAATGACAACGCAACAAGATGTTGAGTATTACCCGCAATAATGACTTGCTAGTAACTGCAAAAGGTTATAAATTTGGAATTAAATCTGTAATATATCAAAAACAATGAAAGGTAGAATGACTATGGTAATAAAGACTACAAATGATAGATTTTTAGATAAGTACACAGAACTTGAAACTTTTTTGAGAGAAAAGAATTCAATCAAAGCAAATGACATGTATAGCTTTAATATAATGAGTGACAAAGATATTAAAAGAGATAAGGCGAAATGGTCGTTCTATAGAGATATCCGCAATATGCTTACACATGAGGCAAATGCTCGTAAATTCATAACTGTTACAGATGAAATGTTCGAGATGTTTTCTGTTGACGTTTATAAAATTTTACATCCATTGAAAGTTTCAGATATAGCAGTGTCCTTAAGTAAGATATATAAAGTTACCCCAAATGAACCGATAAATACTATAATCCAAACGATGCTGGATAAAAATTATACATGTACACCTATAACAAATGAAAATAATGTAGTTATCGGTATTTTTTCGGCACATTCCTTAATGTTATATTTCAACGAACATAAACAAGAAATATTAGAAGATACATGCAATGTTAAAATAAGAGATTTTAAGCATCTCTGTGATCTACATAGTGACCAAGATGTCGTGTATAAATTTGTTTCACGAAATACTACAGTGAATGAGGTTAAAGATATGTTTAAGAAAAATTTTGAACAAAACAAGCGACTTGAGGTTGTTTTTGTAACAGACCATGGGAAAAATACCGAAAAATTGTTAGCCCTTCTAACACCATGGGATTTAAATAAGTGCCCTGATTAGGCGCACCGGCAAAATAATTGAAAAACCAAAAGTCAAGTAAAAAATTTATGATTTAAAATAATCGTAATGAAATAGTTTGCCACATTTGTTGAAATACGCTATAATTTGAAATGTAAAGCAAGAAAAGGCGAATCCTAACCTGCAATACAATAAATATCAAATCAGAAAAATCAAAGATAAAAAGGAGAAAAACTATGTGGTATGTGGAATTAAACGGAAAAATCATCCCGGAACCGTATCAATATTTCAGCGATTGTCTGGAAGAGTGCATCAGACTGAGCCACGAAATGTGCGCCGTCAGCACCCGACCGGTGTATATATCTTAAAGCAAGGAAAAATAAATTTTTCTTGCTTTTTCAAGAAAATATGTTATAAACAAGTCAACCTATAAAGAGTGTGCGAGGGACAAGCCCGATGACCACACAGCAACCGGCAAAATGCACGGTGCTAAAGCTTGGATGATAGGTAAGTTAAATACCTATCGTTGTCGATGGGTTTATTTTTTGCCCTCTTTACAGGTTTGATTTATTAAAACGGAGAGCAAAAATGACACTTGAACAGTATAACAAAATTTTACATAACATCAACAGCCAAATTGAAACGTTGCAACAATCGCGCACAGCGTTGATAGAACAAAATCAAGAGCACATTAAAAAGCAAATTGAAAAGCGACAAGAAACCGACCGCAAATGGTTTGTAAAAAACTTTGATGTGTTTTGGAATAATCGTCACAAATTCGGCAAAGATACACCGCACGCCGATATAATCATTGATTTTTTCAATCTTTATACAAGAGGCAATAAAATCGGAAGGAAATTCATTGATTATATCACAATCAGTGATTTAATTGCGCTTTGGGATTTGGGATACAAATATAATGGTTATCCGATAGTTGAATATATAAATCTTACTTTTTCGCACAAATTAACGTATATCAAAAACGAAAAATTGGTCACAATTACAGGAATAGATGAAGAATCGCTCGGTTTTTCGCCACTTTTGTGTGCGATTTTGGAGTATTTATGCGCCCATACAATAATCTCAAGCAGATTTGAAGAATATAAAACGCTTCAAATAATGAAAACAATACTGGCAAATTGAGGAAAAATAATATGTCTGAACAAAAATTCTATAATTTACCGCAAGAAAACTTAAATACTTTGGATGCTTTATTTCAGCTCAATAAAGATTTTATTATGAGCTCAAAATTTCAAAACAACCTGTATAGAGGAAAGAAAGTTTGCGAGTATTTCGGAGAAAAGCCGACAACATTTAGGGTTGGCAACAGCTTTGCGGCATTACTTGATAAAATGCTGAATAAACTGCCGACAATCTCTTATGAAAAACTTGTTAAAAATCGTGCTGTATACGAAAAATACCCGCATTTATATTTGCGTTTTATCGGGAAACACAACTATTTGGTAAATATCGGGGTGTTTTGCCGCCATTTGGATACTTATGCCAACAGTTCGGAGATTCCGGTTAATTTCTGTCTGCCGAGTTTCTTTTCGCGCTATTACACTATCTGTTGGCATAATATTCATACCCAAACCGACCGAACCGAAAGATTTGCCGCACCCAACGGTATTGTGCCAACCAAGGCAAAAGAACTGTTTTTGCACTTGTTTTATTTTGATGAGCCGTATGAACAAATTCTTGAAACAACACATTGGGGCGATTATAAAAGCTTAATCGCCGACCTGAAAAACGCAAAACGCGGGCAAAACAAATGATTTGCTCAAATTTAAACATAGTTTAAACAAAAAACATTCAACTAATATTATTCGTATATGATATCCACAAAAGCAGTATAATTGAGTCTTGCTATTGTTTCTTTCTAAGCTTTTATGGCGTCACCATATATCCCTAAACAAAACCTCAAGCAAGTATTTTTATCCATTAGTATCCAATTATGACAGTATTTCATTTTATCTTAATAACTTCAAAAAAGAACTTGTTTTATAGTATACTCTAACAATTATATTATGGTTGCTGATAGTAGCAAATATTACTCGTAACATATTTTACAAGGAAGTCACCATGAAAAGAATATTAGCTGTTTTGACTATGATGCTAACTGCTTTAACAATTTCTAACTCAAATGCAAAGGATAATGAAATGACGGATAAAAAAGTATTGGTTGCCTATTTCAGTGCAACCGGAACAACAGCCGGCGTTGCCGAAAGACTGGCAAAAGCCATCAGTGGCGATTTGTTTGAAATTAAGCCTGAGCAGCCGTATACAGCAGCCGATTTGAACTGGCGTGACAAACAAAGCCGCAGCTCGGTTGAAATGGATGATATGAGCTCTCGTCCGGCAATTGCTTCAAAAGTTGAAGATATGAGCCGGTATAATGTCGTTTTCGTCGGTTTTCCGATATGGTGGTATCGTGAACCGTCGATTATCGATACCTTTATGGAAAGCTATGATTTTACGGATAAAACCATTATTCCGTTTGCCACTTCAGGTGGCAGCGGTATGGGAAAATCCGGCGAAATTATGCAATCATTATCACCTAAAGCCAAAGTTTTAAGCGGTAAGCGTTTTCCGGCAGATGTTTCGGAAGATGAGCTTAAAGCTTGGGCTAAAGAATGGCTGTAAGCAATATCAACAAATAAAAGAAACCGGGTTGAAAAGCCCGGTTCTTTTTTTAAGTTCGTTTAAATCCTTATTTCATTTTAATGGCTGATTTTGCACATACATGCGAGCAAAGCGAACAACCGACACAAGCTTTGGTATCAACCTTGATATGACCGTCAACAAGCGATAAAGCACTATGTTCGGATTCATCACAAATAGTGACGCACTTACCGCATTTGACACATAAAGCATCATCAATATGCGGATAAACTTGTTTTTGCTTGTTTAGTTTTTCATGTGCCGACAAATTGGCAATAGCTTTATTTTTCAAATCGGCCGGACTGTTCAGTCCTTTGCTTTCCAAATAGTTCAGCAAGCCCTGTTTCATAGAGTTGATGACACCGTATCCGTTCAACATAACCTCGGTGCATACCTGAACAACATCTGCGCCGACACACATATACTCTGCGGCATCATGCCAGTTGGAAATACCGCCGATACCCAAAATAGGCAAATCACTGTGCTGGCGGATTTGTGCCACACAACGCAACCCTATCGGTTTGACCGCTATACCGGAATAGCCGCCATAAGTAGACTTTCCGTTAACGTTAGGCATCGGTTCAAAGGTATCCAAATCAATTCCCATCAGCGACTGTACCGTATTAATGGCGGCAAAGCCGTTGGCTCCTGCTTTTTCGACCGCATCCACAATAGCGGCAACATTCGTTACATTCGGCGAAAGTTTTACAAACACCGGCTTTTTAGCCACTTCCATAACCCATTCGGTAATCATAAACGATACTTCGGCACTGGTACCGATAGCCATACCGATACCTTTTTCAGGCATTCCGTGCGGACAAGAAAAGTTAAGTTCAAAAGCATCAATATCGGAATCATTGAAAGTTTCAACCAACTTTTGCCATTCTTCTTTGACAACCGGCGCCATAATGCTGGCAATTTGCACCTTTGTCGGATGTTTTTGGCGCAGATATTTACTGCCGTCCAACCATTGTTGTACGGTTAAATGGCTTAAAAGCTCGATATTCTCAAAACCGTAAACTTTATTGCCGACTTTCCATGTTGCATAGCGTTGCGAAGCTTCTATCATCTCCAAATCATCAGGCGTGATGGTTTTAAATACCGCCCCACCCCAGCCGAGCGAAAAGGCTTTATCAATGCTTTCTATTTTAGCGGTTGGCGGCGCCGAGGCCAGAATAAACGGATTTTCAAAATCTATTCCCAAAACTTTTGTTGCTAATGTTGTCATATTATTTTCCCGAAATTAAAGTTTAGTGCTTTACACTAACAGTTTTTCGAAAAAAAATCTACAATTTTTTTCCATTGCATTAAAATTATATAATATGCAATATTTTCAATTTATTGTATAATAAAATTTATGTATTACATTAAAAAAATATTTTATTTTTTTAAGCAAGTACTTTATTAAAGAAAAAAGGTTCCGGTTTTTTAATTCCCGAAACCCTTTCAATTTACGCCAAGACGATATCAACTGCCGGACACACACCAAATGTCCGGTTTTGAAAATCGTAGTGCGAATACATCTTACCCAAGCCTTGTATCCAGATATGACCGTCATGGTTGACGGTAGAGCTCAACAGTGTTTGTTCTAATATGCGAACGCCGCACGCACGCATGATTTCATTCCACACTTCGTAGCGCAAACCAATTCCGGTCAGTTCTTTCTTTGTCGGCAAAAAAGCTTCACTTTTTGCAACACCGAAACGTTCGTAATTGCGACAAAACGCCAAAGCCGGTAAAATAACTCCTTGCTTTTCGGCTTCTTGCCACAAAATGATTGAAGCACTTTTACCGGAAGTTATCTCCTGTGTAACAACGGCAAGCGGCATATAACTCCAAGGCAAAACAAGCTGCGTGGGGCACAAACCGATGGCGCGATTTTCTTCAGGCAACAGTGTGGCAACCACTGAACGAAATTGGCGCTTTTCCGGCATCTTAGGCGAAAAATTTCCATTCCCTAAGTCAAACATTCCAATTTTCAAATCGGAGATGTCATTGATTTCAATAATTTCTGTTTGCATAACAAATGATTTTAAAAGTTCACAATAGTACTCTGCATAATTCAAAATGTAGTACTGTTATAAACTCTATTTTCAGAATGTCAAAGGAAAATAAACAATAAATAAACAGAAAGCCCTGCTATTTGCATAACGAGGGCTTTCTTTACATTAAAGCTTTTTAATAGCTAATACTTCATTTGGGAACAACGTATAGACGTTGTACACAAATCTGTCTCCGACATTGAGATTGACTTTTAACTTACTCTTTTTGACGAAGATCAGGTTACCGTCGGTTGTTTCGATAAACCTGGTATCGAAGGGTAAGAATGGAATGCTGTAGCATACCTTCATGTCAAACATAGACTTAACACGAGCCTCAATCGGATCACTGGCCACCCAATATTCTCCGGCGCTCGTGTCGGTATTGGTATCAGCTTCCGAGCCGTCACCCAAATCACAGCCGTTTATCTGCGCAATTTCATTCGGGCTGTACTTGTATACTGCAAAACTGATTTTATCGCCGACTTTCAAATCTTGATTAAAACGATATCTCAGCATATAAAAGTAGTCCGAATTATTGATTTGCAACACATACACCTGAAAAGGATATGGCAGTGTGCGGCGCATCACGACTGAATACAACTTGGTGATTGTAGCGGTATTCGCTTTAGGCGTAACCGTGTTATCACCTTGCGTTTGATTGCCGGACGAGCTTTCCCGTCTATCATCGTCATTTCCGTTTTCGCCGGACGGCCGTTGATAATCGTTGTGTTCCCAACTTGGACGCTCGTATTCTAACGGATCGTCCTCTCTGTCACAAGATACGCACAAGCATACACACGTTAACAGAGATAGTAAGAATAATAGCTTTTTCATATAATATATATTTAAATGGTTATTAAATTCGTCGGTATTTTAACACATTTATACAAAAAGTAAACAAAAATCTAAAACATTCCGCTTTTATGCATTTGATACACCATGTATATCCACGCAATCAGCACTAATGTTAAATTAATTTTCCATGTATTTGATTGAATTTTATAGACTTTATTATGTTCAAACTCATCAGCTTCAACCCGGATATGCAGATCCTTAAAATATTTAATCATATTATAAATCCACTCCAATTTTTGCATATAGAACACTATTGTTTCACCGTTAAGCAATTTAATCACGGCCTTGGCATTAACCATATCATACGATTTGGGAATTGCCGGCAGAGAGTCTGCACATTTTTCCAAACGAATACTTTCTATTTCGGCAAAAGATATAACCTTTTTATCATCAAAACTGACTGTTTTTGTTTCGGTATCAGCCGTCATAATTTCATATCCCGGTTTATCCCATTGTCTTAAAATATAGCGATAATACCGCCCGAAGATATAACATAAAACAAGATACGCCACACAACCGGAAACCGCAAAAGAAGTCGGAACCTCATTATCAAAATACTCCGGCTCAAAAATAAGCAATGTACCGACAACAATAACCATCATGGCAACACAAATTGCCATAAACAACGGCAGATTATAACCTATACCTATCCAAAAATTATGTTTTATTTTGCCTTTGAATACTTTTTTCATAATTAAATCCTTAAATTACCCTTTCACATATTCTGCCATATTTAATTATTTTTTCAATAAATTTAAAAACAACGTTGATTTTATCAAGCGAAATTTATAAACTGTTTTCATCAGAAATATTGGAGACTAAAAATGCACGAAATTAAATGTCCTAAATGCGGTGAAATTTTCACGGTTGATGAATCCGGCTATGCCGCCATATCGGCACAAGTACGCGATGAAGAATTCCATAAAGCGTTACATGAACGCATGGAACAGTTGGAAAAAGAAAAGCAAAACGAATTGCAACTGATTACCGGTAAGGCCGAAATCATAAAAGCACAATCCGAAGCCGAGCTTAACAGGCAAATTGCCGAGTTAAAGGCCAAAATAATCAGTGTCGGTAAAGATAAAGAACTGGAAAAAGCTCAAAGTTTAGCCCATCTGCAACAAGAAATTGAGCAGCTTAAATCGCAAATCGCCACCAATGACAAAGACAAGCAACTTGCCGTTACGGCTGCCGTTAATGCTAAAAATGATGAACTTATCGCCAAAGACAAAAAAATCGCCGAGCTTAGTTTTAAGATTCAGGAAGTGCAAAAAGACAGCCAACTCCAACAACAATCCCTTAAAGAAAATTATGAGAATCAACTAAAGGCCAAAAATGTTACAATTGATTTTTATAAAGATCTCAAGGCCAAAATGTCTACCAAAATGGTCGGCGAAACACTCGAACAACACTGTGAAATCGAATTTAACAAACTGCGTGCCACCGGTTTCCAAAATGCTTATTTTGAAAAAGATAATGAAAGCCGTAAAACCGGCAGCAAAGGCGATTATATTTTTAAAGATTTTACCGATGATAAAATAGAATATATATCCATAATGTTTGAGATGAAAAACGAAACAGATTCCACTTCAACCAAGCATAAAAACGAAGATTTTTTCAAAGAACTTGATAAAGACCGTAACGAAAAAGGCTGTGAATATGCCGTATTAGTATCGCTGCTGGAAGCAGATAACGAATTATACAATACCGGAATCGTTGATGTGTCCTACCGCTATCCGAAAATGTATGTTATCCGCCCGCAGTTTTTTATTCCGCTGATTACCCTTTTGCGCAACGCAGCACTAAATTCCGTGCAATACCGCCGGCAAGTTATGGAATATAAGAATCAAAATATTGATATATCGCATTTTGAGGATGATATGAATGAGTTTAAAAACAAATTCAGCTATAATTATCAATTAGCCAGCAAAAAATTCCAAGCAGCAATCAAAGAAATTGATGATGCTATTGATAGCTTGCAAAAAACAAAAACGGATTTATTGAACTCTGAAAATAATTTACGTCTGGCCAACAATAAAGCGCAAGACTTATCAATTAAACGCCTGACTCGCCACAATCCGACAATGGCGCAAAAATTTGCCGAACTTAAAGCCAACAGTGAGGATTAATCAATGCTTGACCAATTCTCCAGAACCCGAATTTTATTCGGCTCGACGGCCTTAGAAAAACTGGCTCATTCGCGTGTGGCTGTTTTCGGTATCGGCGGTGTCGGCGGTTACACCGTCGAGGCCTTGGCGCGATCGGGGCTCGGCGCATTGGATTTAATTGACAATGATACGGTTGCCCTAACCAATCTTAACCGGCAGATTATTGCTACGCACAGCACTATAGGCCAATATAAAACCGATGTGGCGGCTGCGCGAGTCAGGGATATTAATCCCGCTTGCAAAATCACGGTCCATCAAACTTTTTTTCTGCCTGAAAATAGTGCCGAATTTGATTTTTCACAATATGATTATGTGGTTGATGCTATTGATACGGTTGCCGGTAAAATCGGCTTAATTGAAGCTGCCGACGTTGCCGGTGTACCGATTATCTCGGCAATGGGTGCCGGCAACAAGCTTGATCCGACTGCCTTTGAAATTGCCGATATTTATAAAACTTCGGTTTGTCCCCTCGCCCACGTAATGCGTAAAGAACTCAAAAAACGCGGCATTAAGCATCTAAAGGTTATTTACTCTAAAGAACAACCGTTGACACCTCTTGCCGATGAAGAAACGGATAAAACCTCTAAACGTGTTACTCCCGGCTCGACTTCGTTTGTTCCGCCGGTGGTCGGCTTAATTATTGCCGGAGAAGTCATTAAAGATTTAATTAATACTTGAAATGATAAAACCCTGTCACTTGAACAGGGTTTTATCATCAGTAAAAAATCAGCAATAACGTTTAACGTAAGCATCTGCTCTGCAAACATATTTCGGGCACTTATCAACACCGACATACACAATGCTGTGCGTGCGATAGTGATCGAATGCTCTGGTAAAATATAACCGCATCTCAACCCCTATGGATAAGACAGACAGATTTGACCAAGTATCGCGATATGCCGAACGTAATTCGAAAGACGGCTCCTGAACCTCAATATACACGGTTTTGTTAATCGGTTTGCCGTCAGCGGATTTGGTCAGACGGATACGAGCAGCAATAGCGTTGGTGAACAGTTTCACTTTTTCGCAGTATCCGTAGAAGAAAACTTGCGAATATCCCTGGTTAAAGTCAGACTGTTCTTTTTCTGTCATCAACTCGAGTAAGTCTATGTCTGTTTCTTGCGCCGTCAGATTAATCAGCTCGGTTCTGGTCAGTAAAATACGGTCACCTTCAAAGAAGCAAAGCCCGTTGCTATTAACCGGTAAATTGAAAATTTTGCCGTTCAGAGGAACTTTTTCAAGCGTTTTCCTGCGAATGATATAATCACCCGCAATAATCATATTGCCGTTGATATTGTGCTTTACAACACCAATAAGGCCGGGAACGTTGTCACTGTAACACATAATGATATAGAATTTAAATTAATTGATATCTGAAATTATTAGGAAATTACTTTTGTATAGCATACTTGGTATTTTTTGTCAATATTTATGTTTTTTACGTTCATTTAAAATCCTTGACTTAGAGTAAACTCTAAATGTTATTCTGTATACAGAATCGTACTTTTAAGGAGTAAAAATTATGACTGAAGAAAAAATTTATTATCATTTTGATTGGTTGAACGGCTGGTTTGCCTTTAATACGGCCTTAACCGTTGTTTTTAGTTTCTTTTTAATAAAATGCCCTTGTCTGATTTGTTGGCCGCAAATGATTATCCTTATCGGGGTAACCCTTTTTTCTTGGGCCGTATGGGCATACAAATATATCAAAAAACATACAATGGCCGTTGTAACCGATGAATTTATCAAAATAGACCATAATAATCCGCTTAAATGGAAAGATGTGAAAAGCGCCGAAGAAAAAATGGTCAGATGTTGCTTAAAATGGCGTAAAGTCCTTGTTTTGCATCCAAAGGAAAATATTGACTACAAATACAATTTTTTACAAAAACATAACTGCGGATTTGAAGCTTTTTCCATTCCGCTTTACGGTTTATTGACACCGGAAGATGAACAAAAAATAACGGATATTGTCGCTAAAAGAGTCAAAATAAAAAAATTAAAATAAATGTCATTTTCACGCTATCTGTGATAAAATTGCCATTGTTCGCGGGTTATGCAAAAAACGTGCTCGGTTCGATGATTATCGGTCGTCGGCAACGGCACGTTTTTTCGTGTGAACTGATATTGAAATCCGCACTTTTTTAACAGTTTCCAAGCGCGCATATTATCATCAAAATAGCCGGCCCAAACCTTGGTAAGTTTTAAGTCTTTAAAACAATGCATAAGAAGGGCCGATGCCGCTTCATGCATAATTCCCTGTCCCCAATGCGGCTCAGCAAGCCAGAATTCGATTTCTGCTTCATTATCGGTGATGGTCAATTTCCCTGAAGAATTTAAGATTAAACGTGCACCGCCGATAACCTGTTCGGTGAATTTTAAGATAACGGCATAATCTTCCGGCCCGTTCCAATAATCTTTAATTATATGTCTGCTGTAATTAACCGAAGTGTGCGGCATCCATCCTGCCGCCTGACCGATATGATCATTTTTAGCGGCATTATATAAATTTGCTGCATCTTCTTCTGTCCAATTTCTTAGGACAAGTCGACCGGTAATAATCATCTACACCTTTAAAATTCAAACATTTTTACATAAAAAACATATTGACAAATTCAATATTTGTATATATTTTACAACAATCATTTTAAGAATTTATTACTATAATCACGAGGAATTAATGGAATATAAAGTTATGGGAAAGTCCCTAAAAAGGGATATTTCGGCGTTTGTACGTCTTAAAAAAGCAAATTTTACACCAAATGTATACAATCGACAGCAAGACATTACCGATCGCGCCGATAATATATTAGAACATTATCGTCTGGGTGATTTGCGGATAGATCCGAAAGATTATCCGATTTTAGCTGAATATATCGAAAAATTCGGTTCTTATCATAAAGAAGAAATGCTTGATAAATTACAATCAAGTGTCGATTTTGATGTACGCATTTATTTAGAAGATAAATCCAAATCATTATGGCAAAGATTGTTTCCTAAAAAGGAAAATCCGACATTAAAAGCCTCACAAATGAAGTCAGCAATCAAAAAATATGTCTTAATGTCGCGTAAAGCAGAGCATAATCTTTTTGATAATCCGCATCTGACTGTTAAAATAGAAAAACTTAAACAAGAATCTGACAGCCATATTCAGTCTTTTTTAAACGGCAAACTGGAAATTTTGCCGGCTGATTTAGAGACTTTTAAGCAATATATTAAAACATTTAATCCGACTGTTTATGAAGGAGGTCTTGCAAAACAGGCTCTTGATGCAATCGAGAAATTGCAGCAAACCGCCGACAAAAACACAACTCATACAACTCCGAAAACCTTAACACTCAGAAAACCCGTTATTATTTCATTCGGTTTTAAGCGCAAAACAGAAAATTTGTGGGCACGGCTGAAAAAAGGTTTAAAATCTTTTTGGTCTTCTCATAAACCGTCTGCACCTAAAGTTCGTTTGCCTCAGATTTCCGGCAGCACTTTATGGCAGCGCTTAAAAATTGCCGCTGTCACGGGATTAGTTGTTGCAGCAGGCGCTTTCGGATTAAAATCATCCGAAGCTTCACACGGCAATGACGGTAAAGTCGTAAAAAAACACGCCTCGCTGTCCGTTGATACCAAAACAGTTAAAGCCGCAAGCAAAAAAAATGTAACAACAGTACAATTTACCCAAGTTCAACAAGAACAACAGGTTAAAAACAAGCAAGCAGAAAAAGAGGCTCGCATTTGGCAGAATTATTACGATTCAACCGTTGATATCCTCGCGCCGACGGTTAATATTGATAAAAATGTGCTTTATAATAAAATTCAGAATCAATTGGACAAAGGTATTTTAAGTCTGCCGGAAGGTGTGACCAAAGAAAAAGTTGCTCTTAACTATGTGTTATTTAAGGCCTACGGATTAAATTCATCGCTTGATAATGCCTTAAACACCGCGGCAACACTTACGGCGGAACAACAAGCTTCATTTGCGCGTGATGCCGGTATCAAACAAACAGATATTAAACAAATTGCTCTGAAAAAGCATGGTAAATTACTGTCGTACAGCGCATACAATCACGCTCATAAAAATGTACAAAAGCGTTATACGCAAAACTTAAAAGAATTGCGTCAATTAAAGAAACATTCTTTGCAACGCCGTTAGCAATTACAAATAGCCGCTTTAATAGCGGTTATTTTTTTTGCGATGTTATAATTATTGACAAAAAATAATTATTATGCTACATTGAAGAAGAGGAGAAATATTATGGCTGCTGATCGTTTTAGTCAATGTTTAGGCAATATATGCGGTAAGTTTTTGGGAGATAACTTAGAAGATATCATAACCGATGCTTATCCGCGCTTAAAATCGGACACTGAATTACGTCATCGTTATGCCGAATATTTAGAAAGTCTGAATGTTACCGACAGTTATAATTCGATATGTGCATTGAGTAAAATTGCTTATGCCACGAAAAAAGCCGACCATCAAATTCCGGAATTGCAAAGTGATCCCGAACAAGTGGTCGAGCGTTTATTACCCGCCGTAAAAACGATGGCAAACACTCTGTTGGAAACGATAGAAAATCCGGATAATCCTCTTGTACAAAATATTTTGATGGATAATAAAGGCTATTTATTTTCACAAACCTTGTATATTAATGATTCAAATGCACAATATAATACAAGAAAAGAAGCTGCAGAAGCCAAAGAAATTGCTCAGCAGGTGGCTTCTTGTGTTATCGGTAAGGATCTTACCGATTTTATCAAAATCATTGAAGAAAATGCCGACATATCGGCCAAATCTATGATGCTTATCGGTAATTTGCACCCTCAATTTCAACAATTGGCGGCAGTTAAAGATCCGGAAATAGCTGATTTCTGTAAATTGGCTGCCACATTTCCGCGTTCGACCTTCGTTGCCTGTATTGATATGAAATCTAATGATGAACCTATTAAGGACTTTGCCTCTTTTCTGCAAAAAGTTTCTTCTCCCGAAGTTATTGAAAAAGCCAAATTTCTCAACAAAGAAAAAGCAGATGCGATGTTCAGAGCATCAGATATGACAAAACCGGCTTCACCGAACCTCTCGCCAAAAAAGACGCCGCAAAATATATCCGGCAATGAGCGTGAATAGAGAGGAGATACATTATGGACAATGCCGGTTCTTCCATATTTAATGACGTGACCTTTTGGTTGAGGCAACTGTGCCGTCTTCCCTACACTCTTTCCGAATTGGAAAGTTTGGGTTGCTTAGGTTTTGATATTGCTCATAATCCGGGATTTGCCGAAACATATATGCAAAAACTGTTAGGAAAAAGGTATTTGATTACAGAAAATAAAAAAGTTGATTTTGCCACGCTTAATGTCCAACTCTATGAAGAAGTCATCAGCTCGGCCGATACAGACAAAATACCGAGTTGGATAAAAACGAAACGCAATATTACCGAAGATAATCCGATTAAAAGTAAGATCGCCACGCTTTACAAAAAGAAAACTCAAAATCGAGAACTGCAGACTTCTGATATAGATATCAACTAATCTACTTTAAATAAACGCTTCTTTTCTTCCGCCAAATGCTTATTTTTCAAGTATACGTTTTCTTCGCCGTTTTTTATTGCTTCATCATAATACTTAATTTTGAAATCAATTTTTTCCATGTTTTTGTTAAGAATTTCCATTTGCTGTTTAACGCGCTCTTTTTGATGAATAAACATCTCCCTACGCTCGGATAATGTCTTGCTTCCCTGCTTGGCCAATTCTATGTAGTGTCTTATTTCTTTCAGCGGCAATCCGGTTGCTTTTAAGCAATCTAAAATCAACAACCAATTAATATCATCTTCGGTAAAACGACGCAATCCGGCGGAATTTTTACGTACGTTTGGCAACAGACCTTCTTTATCATAAAAGCGTAGCGTATGTGTCGTTACACCCATCATTTTTGCAACTTCACCGATAGAGTATGTTTTCATTTTCATCTCCTTTTTTGAGAATATAGAACTTAAAGTCGACTCTAAGTCAAGCAAAAAAATAAATTGCACAAATACAAAACAAGTGTATTATGATGTTATACAAGGAGTTTAACATGTTCAAATTATCTTTACTTACCTTTATTTCATTGTTAACGGCAAATTCTTGCTGCTATGCTCTTGATATAACTCAAAACGACAGCGGTAAACAAATTGAAGTAACCAAAGGCGATATTGTAACCATCAAATTAGCTGAAAATCCGACAACCGGTTACAGTTGGCAATTTGAGGTGACTCCCGAAAATAATATAGAGGTTATTTCTGCAAAATATATTGCACCGCGAACCACATTAATCGGCGCCGGCGGTACCAAAGAGTATAAGTTTGAAGTTAAAAATACCGGACGAACAACCATTAACGGTTATTACGTCCGTCCGTGGGAAGAGCTTGATAAAAATACGGCAACTCAAGTCCATTATACAATCAATGCACAGTAACAAAAAAATCTCAAATGCTTAACACATTTGAGATTTTTTTGATTTAGCTTTCTTGAATACTAGAAGCTGTATCTTAAGTTAAGCGTTCCGGTATGGTCTTGATAATGCTCGCGGTATTTCCCCTCATAACCGAGATAAGCTGAGGTATTATCCGTCAATTGAGCATTCAAGCCGACATTAAATTCATAACCGAAGCGTTTCATATGGTCACCCTGAACCATATAGCTGGTGCCGTTTGGCAGGCTGACAACCGCCGAATCACTGTCACGAACAAAGTCATAAGCTATGCCGGCATAAACTTCCGGCTTGAACATACCGAATTCATACGAAGTATGCAAACCGAATACACCACGCAAAACATCCAGATTTTTACCGGAAATATCTTGTCCGATATTGTCTTGATAGCCGTGACGCTGAATGCGATAATATCTGGCCCCGATTTCCGGTGTTAAATATTTGAAATCATAACCGGTTAAAGCTTGCAAGCTGTAAATATTGGCCGAGAAATTATCCTTAATTTTCATATTCAACGCCGATTTATCTTCGTCATAATCCGATTTACCGAAGCTGGCAACACCGCTGACAAACCATTTGTTCGGCTTATATTGACCATATATAAAACCGGTTAACGTGCTGACATCAATATCGCGGCCGGAAGCATCAATATCATTTTTATCATATTGAACACCGAAACCTAATTTGACCGACGGGCTCATTTTGCGATCTAAGCCGGCAATAACACCACGATTATTAGAATCAAACGCGCTGTTTAATTTGCTTTTACCGAAATAGGTTTTAGCCCAAACCGTTATACCGTCCAAAGTCAACTCGGATTCACCCGAAGATATACCGCCGAGATTTTTACCTGCCAGATGGCCATCGATCGTCAAAAGCAATTTATCCGTCAGACCGGTCATAATTGTTTGTGCTGTCGGCATAACTGCCGGTGCAATTTCAGACAGGGCTTTATTGAAGGCTTTACCGTCAGTTTGCGCTAAAGCATCTAATTTATCGGCAACTTTGGCCGCTCTGGTTCCCGGCGTAAATCCGCCTTCATCCACCCAAGCCTTTGCGGCTTCAATTTCGGCCTCCGTACCGCCGGCTTCACGCGCCACATCTTCGGCACTCTTGCCCATACTGATGATATAAGCACCGTTCTTTCCGTCTTTAACAAAACGATATCTTTTATTATCAAAGCTGTCGGTAAAGTTGTTAAAGTCGGTATTATCAGCTTCAAGCAGTTGAACGGTTGCCGATTCACTGTATTTTACCAAACCGTTAGCTAAGGTAACGTTAAGCTTAGCTCCCGGATTGATTGTGATGGTGTTGGCCGTTATTTTACCGTGATCTTCCAACGTGTTAACGGCTAAATTCAATGTTGTATCGGCACCAAACTCGATAGCATTTGTCTTGATTTGATTGTTATCGATATTAACCGTTGTATTTTCAACCGAAACATTTGAATCTTTAATATCGTTATATAAGTTCATCGTACCTGTGCCGTCACCGATAATTTTGGTTTTAAAACCGCTCGTTCCCCAAATATAGTCGTACATATTAATAACGCCGCCGTTTTTCGTTTCAAGCGTAAGGGTATTTGAGGCACCTTGAACAGCTATAGCTTCATTGCCTTTGAAACCGTCATATTCGACATAATTGCCCTTAAATGTTGATACGCCGTCACCTTTTGAACCATCGGCGGCAATTTTGATGGATTTACTTGTCCATATCGCGCCGCCCATTGCTTCAGAACCGACAGAAGAAGCATGGTTATTTATAAATTTGGCATTAATAATACCCTCCGTAATAGTTCCGAAGTTTGTTATTGCCGCGCCGAGAGCATACGAAGAACCGCCTTCTGCCACATTATTTTCAAAAGTAGAACCTTCGATTTTATTAATGACTGAAGCTGCAGTTGAATTATATACACCACCGGAAACTTGATTTCCCGTTAAAGTATTATTTTTAAGATCGCCGGTAATATCCCCTATTTGAGAGTTTTGGTTATAAACAACCCCTCGAACATTATTACCAGACAAGGTATTATTTTCAAAATTTCCGCTGATATTGCCTATACTTGCAGGCCCTCTGTAATTTCCATTAGCAGAAGAATATATATTTGCGATAATACCTGAAGTGGTTGCCATACTTGATGCCGTATTGTTTTTGAAATCACCGGTGATATTACCTATAGAAGAACCAGAGGTATTAGCGATAACACTACCCGTCAAATATGTCCCGGTACAATCTGCCGTGTTGTTCTCAAAATTGCCGGTGATATCACCGATCGAAGATCTTTCATTGTATATAACGCCACCATAAAGATAAGTAGCTGTTGCAGAATTGCTTATGAAATCCGCCGATATATTTTGAGTACTTGCATTAGAATTATATATTTCCCCTACAGCCCATTGAGTAGCTGTTATGTTTCCACCGACAAATTTACCGCTGATATTACCGATGGAACCACCGTTATTATAAATAGACAAACCATATATATGCGGACCATCACCGCGGTTATTCACAAAATTGGCATTAATATTGCCTATTGAAGCGCCACTGTTATTGTTAATGGTACCACCGGTATCAGACAATTTGTTACCGTAAAAAGTTACGTTGGTTATTTCGCTGATATTGGCATTTGTCCCCGAGTTATTGATAACGGTACCGTAACGTGCAGCGTTATTGCTGAAAACGGAATCTTTAATTGTCATCGAACCGGCATTATTCACAAACCCGCCATATTCGGCAGCCTTAAAACCGTTCACGGAGTTATTAACCGTATAATCGGCAACAGCTTTACCATCGCCGCTTATAGTGACCGAACCGAGATTTTGCAAAACTAAACTATTGCCCAAACCGACTGTTATACCGGCAACATTGTCGGCATTGATACCGTATTTGTTTGCGCTGCCGTCAATTGTTAAAGTCGCACTTGTTCCGCCCATGGTTCTGAGTGCCGATGACACAACTTCATTGTCTGATAAAATATATTCTCGCGGCGTTGTTGTATCGGCAACCGCTTCGGCCAAATCACCGTATGACGCATTTGCCGGCGACATAATTGCAAACATACCGCAATTAATCAAAAAACACTTTCTTAAAACCGAACGATACTGTCTTGTTAGCAATCCGATTGCCGAATGTGTGTATGCCTTCATAATAACCTCCTCAAACAAATAAAGTAATGCAACTAAAAATTTATTATGTAATCAGCTTACCCTCCTCCGCGCGAAAGTCAAGAAACATATATAGATTTACACATATCTTTGTTTTTGTCGGAATAAGTCTAAAAGCAAAAAATGCGCGATAATCAACCGTAATCATACGGCAATATCTGTTAAGGCAGATGTATGAAACTAACGCTGAGGCTGACCGTTTTTGACCATTTGTTGCGGCGGTATCGGCGTGCCGCCGTATGTTGCGGCAAAATTATAGATGCACGTCTGGGCGATATTGTAACCATCAAATTAGCTGAAAATCCGACCACCGGTTATGGTTGGCAATTTGAAATTATGCCGGAAGAACAAAATGTTATTGATGTTATTTCATCAAAATATATTGCACCGCGAACCACCTTAATCGGTGCCGGCGGCACCAAAGAGTATAAATTTGAAATCAAAAATACCGGACAAATTACCATAAACGGATATTATGTTCGTCCATGGGAAGAAACGGAAAAAATAAAGCAAAGCAAGTGCATTATACTATTAATGTCGCTCAACCTTAGCCGAATTCTAAATTTTTATAAACCGCACAAGATTGCAATACCACAAGCCATCACGGTTGCTCCGGCCAGTTCATGCGCATACGCTTCCAATTTTTTAAATCGCAATGCTTCCAAGCCATAGTATCCCAAGCAGACAGCGGCCAGCATTGTGGTAATTGTCGCGATTGAAAAGATAATTGTCGAGCTGATGACTGCCGGTATTCCCATCACACTCGAAGCGGTTAAAATCGGTAATAAAGCTTCACATGGTCCCAAAACAAAAATAATAAACAATACCCAAACGGTTATATTCTTATCTTTTAATTCAGAACCGCCGTGCATATGATGTCCATGATGATGTGCTCTGCCCGTATGGTGAAGCCATCTGTGGCGCAAGGCCCATAACAAATATGCACCACCCAAACCGATTAGTGCATAGGCCGCCACGTCAGAGCGATTATCTTCAATCCACGCATACTGACTATCCGTCCAAAAATGCGACAGATACACAAATCCGAGAGCAATAACAAGTGCACTGCCGATATGCCCTAAACCGCAAATAAACGTCCACAATAATGTTTTTTTTAAGGAATAATCACGGCTTTTAGCTATAGCGATAAAAGGCAAATAGTGATCCGGACCGGTAATCGTGTGAATGACGGCTGTCAGCAATGCTGTCATCCATAAAGCATATAAAGTCATTATTTTAGCTCCTTCCACCAAGAAGAAAATTGTTGTTCATTATTCCTTAAATCAATCGGTTCACCGATTTTAGGGGTAATAATATTCAGGCCGTTTTTTTGGTTTAATTCATCTATTTTATCCAGCGGATCATACCACGGGTGATTACAAATACAAAATTTGGAATTATGCACCGGAATAATTCTCTTAGCCTTCAAATCCACAGATGACTTGATAAATTCTTCAGGATGTTCATGGATATAGCGCCAATTTTTGTCATATTGTCCGGCTTCCAGCAAGACCAAATCTATAGCGCCGAACTTTTCACCGATGGCTTTATAATGATCATCATAGCCGGAATCTCCGCTCATATAAAGTTTATAACCATCTACTTCCACTAAAAACGATGCCCACAAAGTGCGGCATTCGAACAACCTGCCGGAAAAATGGCGTGCCGGCAGACAATGAATTTTACCGTTATCGATATCAATGTTTTCATACCAGTCAAGCTCATTGATAATATTGTTATCATATCCCCAGTATCTCAGATGTGAACCGACACCAAGACCGGTTACCACATTTTTGACTTTTGGTTTTAATGCCAAAATTGTTTCATAATCAAGATGATCATAATGGTCATGTGTAATAATCAGATAATCAATTTCCGGCATATCATCAACAGAATAAATATTTGTCCCCTTAAACGGCACAACATTATGAGGTAACGGCGAAGCATTATTGCTAAACACAGGATCAAGCAAAAATGATTTTCCGCCCAGTTGAAAATAAGCTGATGAATGTCCGAACCACACCAATATATCTTTTTCCTTTGCTATTTTTTTTAAATCCGTTTTAATAGTCGGAACCGGTTTATTCGGTTTGGTATCAGGATGATTTCTAAACCAAAAATCGTACATTGTGCCGATAAATCCTCCTTTTCCTGTCATTTTTTCCGTATGGTGCAGATTCTGAAATTTGCCGTTTTTATAATGCGGAGATAACTTTATTTTTTTCAGGCTGATTTCATCAGGCAAATGTCCGAATTTAGCCAAATTAACATATCCGGTAACACCGATGGCCAAAAGAGCTGAACTTCCCAATAAAAATTCTCGTCTTGTCATTTATTGTCCTTTAAGATAGTTTCATTCATGGAGCCGGTGCGGTAACCTTTTAAATCAAGCGCCACATAGGAAAATCCGTAATCGTTAAAAGCGGTATAAATTTTGTCCCGTATAGATGGAGCTGTTATTTTAGCAAACTCTTCCGGTAATATCTCGATGCGGGCAATTTTTCCATGAATACGAACACGAACTTGTGAAAATCCTAAATCAATCAGCAATTGTTCTGCCTTATCAACCATTTGTAATTTTTCTTCGGAAATCAATTCACCATACACAAAACGGGAGGCTAAACAGGCAAACGAAGGTTTGTTCCAAGTCGGTAAGTTCATTTCTTTTGATAAATCACGAATATCTTGTTTGGTTAATGCCGCCTCGCGCAAAGGGCTTTTGATGCCAAGTTCGGCTACGGCTTGTAAACCGGGGCGATAGTCGCCCAAGTCATCCATATTTGAACCCTCACAAACATATTCTATGTTGTTTTGTGCTGTCAGCTCTTTAATTTTCGTGAACAATTCATGTTTGCATAAGTAGCAACGGTTTTTAGGATTATGTTTAAAACCCTCGATATCTAATTCTTCTGAGCTGAATATAATATGTTTAATCCCTCTGTCATTGCAAAATTGCTGTGCTGCATTCAATTCTCTTTTAGGAAACGATGCAGAAGCCGCAGTCAGAGCCAAAACTTTATCTTTCGGTAAAACATTTGAAGCAACCGCCAACATAAAGGTCGAATCAACCCCGCTTGAAAAAGCTACGGCAACAGAACCCAACTCTTTGAAATATGTTTGCAGCTTTTCTAATTTTTGATGCAATTTATCCATTGTTATTTTTCCTCATTTTTCATAGCCGCATGCTGAGCAAGATTATAGATAAATTGAAAATCCTTTCCGCTTTCTTCCGAAAGTTTTTTGACACTTTCATACTCCGGCTGACAGCGCACAATATCCTTGTAAGTTGAAACTTTTACTTCAACATCGCCGAATTTAAGTTGCACTTTGATTTTTTTGCGTTCCATGCAAGTTCTTTCAACAGGATATTTGCGCAATCCTATGGTTGTGGTATATTTAAGAACGGCATACTCAACGGCTTCCAGTGCACTTGCCGGCACGATGGCACGCAAAATATAGGCCGGACGATTTTTCTTCATATAGCACGGTTCAAAATGCACATCATATGCTCCGGCAGCGAAAATTTTTTCCATTGCCAGAGAAAGTATTTCTGCAGAACAATCATCAATATTGCTTTCAAGAGCATACATGGCATCTGGTTTTATTATATCTTCAAGAATCATTGTGCGCAGAAAATTGGCATGACCAAAATCGCGTTTACCCAAACCGATGCCGGATTGTGTGATTTTGTAAGTTTCCGGTAAAGCATTGATTGGCTGCAAAGCTGCTAATATGGCAATACCCGTCGGTGTGACCATTTCTCCTTTATTGTCAGTCAGATGCAGCGGAATTCCGTACGTTTGAGCAATATTTAAGACCGCCGGCACCGGCACCGGTAATTCACCGTGCTGACAAGTGATTGTACCGCTGCCTTCGCTCAATTTGGTAACAATAACATTATCAATACCTAAATCATCAAGCAGAACCGCTGCCGAGATAATATCAACAATCGAATCAATTGTACCGACTTCGTGAAAGTGGACTTCTTCAACAGAAACACCATGTGCTTTAGCTTCCGCCTCGGCAACGATGAAAAAGATTTTTTTTGCCAATTCGCGTGATTTATCATTCATTTCCGCACGCTCAATAATCTCGTAGACATCGCTCAAATGACGGTGTTCATGGTGATGATGTTCATGATAATGTTCTTCGTGCGGTTCGTCATGATGATGCAAATGCACATCAAAATCAAGCCCTGCTATGCTGTAAGAGTTTTTGCGCTCTATATGATAATGAAATCCCTCTAAATTCAGACTTTCGATAGCTTTATCCAATTTTTCGCGACTTGCCCCCAAATCCAAAAGAGAAGCCACTGTCATATCGCCTGAAATTCCGCAAGTCCCGTCAAAATAAAGATATTTTGTCATTTTTGTTCCTTTAAGCGTAAAATTTTCCTTGCTGCCATTGCCGCACCGAAGCCGTTATCAATATTAACAACGGATACCCCTTCAGCACATGAATTCAGCATCGCCAACAGTGCGGTTAATCCTTGGAAAGAGGCACCGTAGCCGACCGATGTCGGAACAGCAATAACCGGCGCTTTTATTAATCCGGCAACAACACTCGGCAAAGCCCCTTCCATACCAGCAGCCGCAATCACGACATCAGCTTTTCTGATATTTTCTATTTTAGACAGCAAACGGTGCAACCCGGCGATACCGACATCATAATACCGTTCAACCTTTATTCCAAAAAATTCCGCAACTTGCGCAGCTTCTTCTGCAACCGGCAAATCAGCGGTTCCGGCAGCGCAAACAGCTAATATTCCGGCTGATTGAACATATTTATGCTGTCCTAAAACAATTATGTGAGAGGTTTCATTATAATGTAGCGGCAAACCGCTATCTTTCACGTAGTCGTATTGTGCGGTTGAACAGCGCGTACCCAATACAGCTATCCCTTTTTCATAAAAAGTTTTCAGGATTATAAGTAATTGCTCACAGGTTTTACCGGCACAATAAACGGTTTCCGGAGCACCGGTTCTTTCCTCCCGACTTAAATCGAGCTTGGCAAAACCGATATCCGAATATGTGTTATCCATATCCTTTAACCCTCAAATGTTTGGGCAATTTTAGTCATCCACTCGTTAATGACTATATGCTGCGGACAATGTTTTTCACAATTTTTACAGTGCACACACTGTGAAGCTTTACCGGCATCCTTAGTCAGATTATTATAATAAACTCTTTGTATCGTAAACGGTTTATCGGATTTTTCCTGCTTTTCGGCATTATACAATGCAAACAATCCCGGAATATTAATTTTCATAGGGCAATGCTCAACGCAATATCTGCAGGCCGTACACGGAATGGCAATTGCGGCGTGCAATGCTTTAATGGCTTCTTCAATGGTTTTATTTTCGGAATCGTTTAACGGCTTAAAGTTTTGCATGTAGCTTGTGTTATCTTCTAATTGTTCCATTGTTGTCATGCCACTTAAAACCGTGCGTACTCCCGGCAAACTTGCCGCATAGCGAATAGCCCATGAGGCAACAGACATATCAGGTTCAGCCGCCTTAAATATTTTTTCCACATTTTCCGGAACTTCAGCTAAAGTTCCTCCTTTAACCGGTTCCATGACTACTACCGGTAAATTATATTTCTGCGCCACTTCATAGCATTTACGCGATTGAATTGTCGCATTATCCCAATCGATATAGTTGATTTGTAATTGAACAAACTCAACCTCCGGATGTTTACTTAAAATATCTTCCAACATTTCGGCCGAATCATGGAAAGAAAAGCCGATGTGTTTTATCTTTCCTTCTTTTTTCTTCTGGAGAATAAACTTAAATGGGTCATATTTTTCAACATTTGGCATTGTGCCTGCATTCACATTATGTACCAGATAGTAATCAAAATATTCCAAGCCTGTTTTTTCGAGCTGTTTATTAAAAATTTCTTCCATATTTTCGGAACTTGTTACCATACCGATAGGCATTTTGCTGGCAACGGTGTAGCTATCGCGCGGTTTGCGTTCAACAACAGCTTTTCTTATGGCAATTTCACTTTCATACCCCATATACATCCACGCGGTGTCAAAATAGGTAAACCCGCGTTCCATAAATTTATCAACCATTTTATTTAAAGTATCATAATCAATGGAGGTTTGATCATTTTTGTCTTTTAACGGCAAACGCATGAAACCGAAGCCGAGTTTGTTGTTATTGTTGATTTGTTTTTTGACTTCTTCTGAAACGTCGATTGTTTCGGCTATTGTTAATTTAGGCAGAGCTGCTAATGCAAAAGTTGCCAAAGTACTCATTAAAAATTCGCGTCTGTTCATAATAAAATCTCCTATGAATCTGTTTATTTTTACATAATTTACATTTTAGAGTACACTCTATGTCAATTATTTTTTTGTTTTTTTACCTAAAATTAATCCGATTTCGAACAAGCCATACGTCGGTAAAGTCAGCATTAACTGACTGATAACATCCGGCGGTGTCAATAAGCCTGACAAAATCAAAACACCTACAAAGATATATGAACGCTTACTTTTAATCGTTTCATAAGACACAATATCCGAGCGAATCAACGCATATGTTATCAATGGAAATTGAAACATCATGCCAAAGATAAATGAAAGCCATAAAGCCAGAGATATGATGTTATTAATCCCCAGTACCGGTCGAATACTGTCGGTCACAAAACTTAGTCCGAAGCGGATAACCGACGGCAATATGAAAAACAAGCAAAACAATACGCCGATGATAAACAATAAACTTGATATCAAAACAATCGATTTTACAAAATTGCGTTCATATTCATACAATGCCGGCAGCACAAAATTCCACACCTGTTTGGCAATATACGGAAAACAGACCAAAATATCCAAGACCAATGCCGTTTTAATTTGCAGAATAAAGACTTCCATCGGTGAAAAAAAGTTAAGTTGAACATTATTTTCCCCCATCATTATCCGAATCAAAATATTGATAAAATAAGGTGTTACGCAAAATATCGGCACAAGTCCGATTGCCAAAGACAGCAACGACTTAATCAGCACCGCACGCAGTGCCTCCAAATGTTCGATAATCGTTTCGTCTTTTTCTTCAACCATTATTCAGCGGATTTTTTCGATGTCGTTTTTTTAGCGGCAGTTTTTCTGCGAGGAGTTTTTGGGGCCGCGGTTTTCTTTGTCGTAGTCTTCTTTGTCGAGGTTTTCTTTTTTTCCTCTGCCTTGGCGGCCTTTTCTATCTCTTCCTTAAACTCACTGACTTCATTTTCGATAGTTTCTTTTGCCTTTTTATATTCAGCTTGCGCTTTACCTAATCCACGTGCCAATTCCGGTATTTTCTTACCGCCGAAAAGAACTAAGACTACGATTAAAATTAAAATAATTTCGGTCATTCCCAATGACATATTTTTTCTCCTTATAGTGTTTCAACCTGCTGTGATATCGGTTCGATTTTTATTGCCTTAACCGGACAAGCACCGGCGCATTTGCCGCAACCGATGCATTTATCAAATTGAATAAGCGGAAAATCTCCGTCTTCTTTTATAATAATTTTTTTAGGACACTCCATCGCGCAAATACCGCATTTTATGCAAATATCTTCGTTAATCACGGCATTAGCTATTTTAATGTGTTGCTTTGTTTCAAGAGTTATACGCTTAATGGCACCGCTCGGACAAACCTCAGAACATTTATGGCAATTGTAATCACAAAAAGCATCTCCGTAATCCAAATGTACAAACGGCACATCGGCGGTCGCCGGTTTAATAATTTTCATAGGGCAGCTTTTGACGCACAAATTACAATTCAGGCATCGATTGGCAAATTCCTCCGTTTTTCCGGCTCCTGACGGAATAATCACTCCGGTTTTTGCGGCCAAAAAACGTATCATCAAACCGGCTTGGTGTGCAACATACAATGTTGTTGCGCACAAAGCTCCGACAATAAGTTGCCGACGTTTCGGACTGAACGGTTGTTGTTTTTCTTTCGGTAATCCGTAATAAAGTGCGCCGTGGTTACAGTGGGCTAGACATTTAAAACACTTCACGCAAGTTTCGTTATTGACCGTATGGTTTTTAAAATCTATTGAGCCGCACGGACAAGAACGTGCACATAAACTGCATATTTTACACTTATCATTATCAATGCGTATTTTAAACAGCGAAAAGCGTGAAATTAAACCTAAAACCGCACCGACGGGGCATATATTCGTGCAGAAAAAACGTTTTTCAAAAAAGACCAAAATCGTCAAACCGGCGACAAATCCTAAACCGAACCACGCACCGCTCATGGCATTGCCGGCAATCGAATACGGATCAAGCATACGAATTAAAACGGCCGTACCGCCCAATAAAGTTCCAAACAGAAGTGCCGCAATAAAATAGGCAAATACATAATGTTTCATTGGTTGTCCGGTGCTTTTGCGCTTTTTATAAAACGGCTTAAACAAAACAGTTAACAATTCCTGATATAATCCGAGCGGACAAAGAGTTGAGCAATAAATACGACCGAATATCAAAGTTATAACGATAATCGCTAACACCGCAACAAGACCCAACGTCACATCAAATACAATTCCGCTTTGCAAAGCTGCCGTAAATTGAGCATCAAATATTTTTACAGGATAAAACCGTACAAAAAATGCTGCACCGCTTAGTATCAACACAGCCAAAGCAACCAACAATCGTCCGTATATTAAAATTTTATTTTTCATAAATCATATCCTGTTTTTGATTTAAGCTATTATATCCGGCAAAAACAAAATGATGTCAATAAAAATTTTAATCAATACATTAGAGACGGAATTGAATATTTGCAATTAAAAACAGTTTAAATTATTTCCGGAAACAGGATTTATCTTGACCTATAACTTGAATCGGAAACATCATAAATAACCGCAGACTGATAAAGACGTTTTTTATTTATTTTCAAACTGTTCTCGTAATTTTTGCAAAAAAAGATTGGCTGCTGCAGAACGCACGGAAGATTTGTTCCAAACAATATTCAGTGTTGCTTCCAATTTTGGTTCAAGCGGTCTGAAGCAAAGCGGGCTTTTATCGGAAGTATCAGCCAATTTATCCAACGTTATCGCATATCCGATACCTGATTTAACCATTATGGCAGCATTAAATATCAAATTATATGTTGCAACGGTATTCAAACTGTCAAACTGTCCATGAAACCATTTGAGAAACTCGTTTTTGGGTGACTTCTTTATTGCTTGGCGAGAACTTATTAATGGCAAACCTTTTAAGTTTTCAAGTTTAATTGATTTATATTGCGCCAATGGGCAATCTTTACGCATCAAAACGCCCCATACATCAGCAACCGGTAAGGTAACACTATCATATTTTGCTGTATCGTTATGTTGCACCAACAGTCCGAAATCCAAAAGTTTTTTATCCAGTTTTTCCATAACATCTTCGGCATTACCGGAGTAAAGATGGAAGGTAATGTTCGGGTGCGTACCGCGTATTTGGTTAATAACATCGGCAATATAGTGCATGGCATCCGTTTCACCGCCGCCGATGTAAATATCGCCCCTAATCTCATCACCTGAAGAAATGATATCTCTTTTGGTTTTATCTACAATTTCAATAATTTCTTCGGCACGGTCCTTCAGAAGGAGCCCCTCCTCTGTCAAGGTTATTTTATATTTTCCGCGCACAAAGAGTTTTTGTTTGAGTTCATATTCCAAATCTTGCATTTGCCGCGTTAAAGTCGGTTGAGTTATATGCAAAGCATTCGCTGCGGCAGTAATGCTGCCTTCGCGAGCAACGGCTAAAAAATATTTCAAAACACGTATTTCCATAACAAAAACATAACAATATTTAAATATGCTTGTCAAGCATATTTAAATATTGAAAATAAGTATTTGCTATATAAAAACCGACATTATATATTGAAGATACAATTCATAAAACAAAGGAGATATTTCATGAAAATCAAAACGTTATGTGCTTTATCCATGACTGCTTTAGGTTTGGTTTTTGCCGCATCGGGCAGCGCAAGGGCTGCCGATACCGACAATACCGCGTGGGATAAAGTATTTGCAAAATCAGACAAAGTTGATGTAAAAAAAGTAACTTTTAAAAACCGATTTGGTATTGAGTTGGTCGGTGATTTGTATGAGCCGAAGAACAAACCGGAAGGCAAAATGCAAGCAATTGCGGTTTCCGGTCCGTTTGGGGCGGTCAAAGAGCAATCTTCCGGACTTTACGCTCAAACAATGGCAGAGCGCGGTTTTGTAACCTTGGCGTTTGACCCGTCATTTACAGGTGAATCGGGTGGCGAAGTTCGTAATGTGGCATCGCCGGATATCAATACCGATGATTTTTCTGCGGCGGTGGATTATTTAACAACTTTGCCGGAAGTCGATGAAAACAAAATCGGTATTGTCGGCATCTGCGGTTGGGGCGGATTTGCCCTTAATGCAGCTGCGCAAGATACGCGTATTAAGGCAACCGTTACATCAACAATGTATGATATGACAAGAGTAACGGCACACGGCTATAATGATTCTATGTCTGCCGAAGATTTGTATAAAATGCGCCAAGATTTGAATAATCAGCGCACCAAAGAAGCTCAAGGTGCACCGATTGCCGAAGCTCCGGGATTACCGGATAAATTGACCGGTGAGGAACCGCAATTTGTTCAAGACTATTTCAATTATTATAAAACAAAACTCGGTTTCCATCCGCGCTCCATCAATTCTAACGGGCACTGGAACGTTACATCGGCTCTTTCGCTGATTACGCAACCGATTTTGGCATACAGTGACACCATAAAATCACCGGTGTTGATGATACACGGCGAAAAAGCCCATAGCCGTTATTTTAGTGAAGATGCTTTTAAAAAGCTCAAGGGCGATAATAAAGAATTGATGATTATTCCGGATGCCAATCATACCGATTTGTATTACAAAACAGACGTTATTCCGTTTGATAAAATGGAACAATTCTTTAAGAAAAACTTGAAGTAATGTACTATATAAGGCAAATACTTGGGTTGTTGGTGTCGGGAATTATTCTTTCGACATCAACAACCCTTGCCTCGGAGACGGAAACCATGCAAATAAAAATCGGAAATAAAGAATATTCCGTTATTTTAAACACCAACAATACAACTAAAGCCTTGTCGGAAATTTTACCGATAACGGTTAAAATGTCGGAATTTAACGGTAATGAAAAGTATTACCTTTTGCACAACTCATTGCCGAGCCGGCCTGAGCATATCGGGCAAATCAAATCGGGAGATGTTATGCTGTTCGGTGATGATTGCCTGGTTGTGTTTTATAAGGATTTTAAAACAACATATTCATATACGCGTATCGGACATATTGAAAATGCAGCCGATTTAGAGCAAATGCTCGGTCGCGGCAGTGTAACCGTTACATTTGAAAAGAAAGGACAATAAAATGACCAAGAAAATATTGATAGTTTCATCAAGCTTGCGCAGCGGCAGTAATTCTGAGATTTTAGCACATGAAGCTGAAAGAGGCGCAACAGATGCCGGAAATCAAGTTGAATTTGTCAATCTTAAAGGCAAAGATATTAAATTCTGTATCGGCTGCCTGAGTTGTCAACAAACCCTTAAATGCGTTTTGAAAGATGATATGGCAGATTTAATCGTCAAAGTACAAAATGCCGATGCCGTCATTTTTGCAACCCCGATTTATTATTACGAAATGAGCGGACAACTTAAAACATTTTTAGACCGTTGCAATCCGTTATACAGCCAAGAAAACAAATTTAAGGACGTGTATTTGATTACATCTGCCTACGATAGTTCCGAACATGCCGCCGACAGAGCCATCAATGGACTAAAAGGTTGGGTTGAGTGTTTTGAACAATCTCGCTTTGCCGGTGCCTTAATCGGCGGCGGTGTCGATGCGCCGAAATCTGCCGCAAGTCGAGATGATTTGCTCAAAAAGGCCTATGAATTGGGACACAATATTTAGGTATATATAACTGCAAGCCCAGATAAAATGTCTCTTTCAAACTGTTTGCACTGATATTGTTGTTAAAACTTTCAAGAATATTGAATTAAAATTAAAGACGAAAAATATCTTGACTTAGAGTGCTGTTTAATTGCTACACTCCGGATGATATACATAAAAAAAGGAAAGTTAATGAAAAAATTTTTATCGATATTTACGCTGATTACGGCGATTTTAAGTATAAGTAATCCATTTCAAGCGGAGGCAAAAAATATGGAAAACACTAAAAAACTTGTAGTCTATTTTTCAAAAACCGGCGAACAGTATAGTGTCGGCAATATCACTGAGGGTAATACGGCAATTATTGCCAAAATGATTGCTGAACAAACAAAAGCGGACTTATTTGAAGTTAAACTTAAAAATGATACATATCCGGCGGCTTATAAAGCATTGACGGAAGTTGCTTTGGCCGAGAAAAAAGCGGCGGCACGTCCTGAAATTGTCGATGATGTTGCTGATTTTGCCGGTTACGATGTTGTATTTATCGGAACACCGAACTGGTGGGCCGATATGCCGATGGCAATGTACTCATTCATCGAAGCTCATGACTGGAAAGGAAAAACAGTTATTCCGTTTGTTACTCATGAAGGCAGCGGTTTATCCTCCATTCCGAGCAAAATCAAAAATGCTACCGGTGCCGAAATGGCTGACGGCTTTGAAATTTACGGCCATGTTGCCCAAAATGACCGTGAACAAGCAAAAGAAGAAGTTGTAAACTGGCTCAAAAAATTAGGTTTTTAAGGATAACTCTATGATTCAGACATATTTAACACTCAATAATGGGCTGAAAATGCCACAATTCGGGTTAGGTGTGTTTTTAATACCCGATGGCAAAGATACGATAAATGCGTGCTTAAATGCTTTCAAACTCGGTTACCGTCATATTGATACGGCACATGCCTATCAAAACGAGCGCGGTGTCGGTGAAGCCCTGAAACAAAGCGGACTAAAGCGTGATGAAGTTTGGATTACGACGAAACTTTGGCCGAGTGAATACGGCGAAGGCAAAACTTTGGAAGCCATAGATAAAATGCTTGAACGCTTGCAAACCGATTACATTGATTTACTTTTACTGCACCAACAGGTCGGTGATTATATAGGTGCCTGGAAAGATATGGAAAAAGCTGTCAAATCAGGCAAAGTAAAATCTATCGGTCTCAGCAATTTCAAGGAAAATCTGGAAGATTTACTTTCTCATGCCACGATTAAACCGGCGGCAATTCAGGTTGAATGCCACCCGTATTTTCCGCAGCACGAATTAAAAGCGCGTATGGCAGAGTTCGGTACGGTTTTGGAAAGTTGGTATCCGATCGGACATGGTGATCCGCAACTGATTAATGAACCGATTTTTACCAAACTTGCCGAAAAATACGGTAAAACGAACGTGCAAATTATTTTGCGTTGGCATATTCAAGAAGGTAATTCCGTTTTTCCGAAAAGTACAAATCCGACACATATTCAAGAAAATTTTGATATTTTTGATTTTGAATTGTCTAAAGAAGATATGGATGAAATTGCCAAACTTGACTGCGGAAAACGTTATTATACGGCTGATTTGGAAGAACAAAAACGCTTTTTAAGTTGGAAACCTGCCGATTAGGAGTAACAAATGAAGAAATTTTTATTAACATTGTTAATGTCAGTAGTTTTAGGAGGAAATGCCATGGCAATAACAGTTAATATTTACTACACCGGTGAAAATGGTAATGCCCGTAAGTTTGCCGAAGAAATGGAACAAAGCGGAACTGTGGCGCTTATTCGAGCCGAAGAAGGGAATTTGAAGTATGAATATTTTTATCCGAAAAATGATCCGGAAACAGTGTTGCTCATTGATAGTTGGGAAAGTCAGGACGCCATAGATAAGCATCACGCAACTCCGATGATGGATAAAATTTCCGAACTGCGCAATAAATACGATTTACATATGAAAGTTGAGCGTTATATTGAAGATACCGCCGGCGTTCCGAACAATGACAAAAAATTTATTAAGGAATAAATAATGAAGAAAATATTTTCTTTATTAGCTGCCGTATGTTTTTTGCCAATGAATGCTTGGACACAAGTTATAGATGTGCATAGCCATATTATTCCGAACGAATATACGGATTTTTTGCGGGCGCATAATGCCGAATTGCAAGAAACATTTCCGCTTCCGAAATGGAATATAAAAGCGCATTTAGATTTTATGGAAAGTATGGGAATTGACTATTCTGTGCTTTCATTGCCGGCACCGCAACCATACTTCGGGAACAGCAAAGAAAGCGCAGGTGTGGTGCGCAAGTTAAATGAGCTTTCAGCCAAAGTTCGCGATGAGCATCCGGATAAATTTAAGTTTTTGGCGACCTTGCCTTTGCCTGATGTGAAAGCGGCCATTAAAGAAGTTCAATATGCCTTTGAGGTTTTGCACGCAGATGGTATTAAATTGGCAACCAACAGCTATGGGCAATATTTGGGTGATGAAGAATTAGATGAATTGATGGCGGTGTTAAATAAATACCATGCCGTTGTTTTTGTGCATCCGCATCGTCCGGAACCGTATGCCGAAAAAATAATTCAGACAACGCCGCTTGCCATGTATGAATATCCGGCAGAAACCACGCGGGCGATTGTGAATATGATTTCACGCAATGTACTCGCCAAATATCCGAATATCAAAGTGATTATTCCGCATTGCGGCTCATTTTTGCCGCTGGCCATACCGCGGATGAAAGCCATTTTTCCGGCAATGAAAGCCAAAGGTTTGATGCAGGATATTGATTGGGAAAAGAATTTGGCGGCATTATATTATGATTTGGCCGGTGTACCAACGGCGGATTTAATTAAAACCATGCTTTCTATCACGACGCCGGAACATATTTTATACGGCTCGGATTATCCTTATCAGCCAAACGAGGTTTTAGAAAAAAATCTTGAAAATCTGCGTCAAGAATTAACAAATGACAAGGAACTTGCGCCGTATGCCGAAAAATTTTTACAAACAAATGCTCAACAATTATTTGAAAGGAAAGATAACAAATGAAAAAGAATTTAGGCTCTGTCTTAGCCCTTTATCCGACACCTTTGGTCGTTATCGGGGCGATGAACGGTAATAAGCCGACTTGGATGCTGGCCGGACACGTGGGCATTATCGGACATGACCGCATTATGATCAGTATGCACAAAATTCATTATACAAATCAGTTTATACGTACAAGCAAACACCTTTCCGTCGCGATTGTTGATGAAACATTATTACCAAAAGCCGATTATGTCGGAACCATCAGCGGAAAAAATACCGATAAAAGCGAAGTTTTTGCCTATGATTTGAGTGAAAATAATACGCCGATTATTAAAGACAGTCCGCTGGTGATGGATTGTGAAGTCGTTGATAATTATGAAACGGAAACATTCGATAACTTTATTTGCAAAATTTCAGGTACTTACGCCGAAGAAGACGTGATTGATGACAAAAACAAGATTAACTACAATAATTTAAAACCGGTTTTATTTGAAATGCCGACATACTCTTATTTGAAAACAGGAGAAATTATCGGTCGCGGAACGGAATTTGGTAAAAAATTTACACAACAAAACAAAGGAGAATAACCATGCCTGTCATGAGACTTGATGTTGCACACATCACCAAAGAACAAAAAGATGAATTGGTCAAAGAATTAGTGCCGGTATTTGCAAAAATAATTAAAATGCCGGAAGAAACAATTTATGTTTTTATCAATGAATATGATGCCGAAAATGTCGGGGTGGGGCACAAACTTTTGTGTGATTTGCATAAAGACAAGTAATTTTCAGAAAGGAATATAAATGTACGATATTTTAAAAACCGTTAACTCTCCGGCAGACGTTAAAAAATTAAATACTGACGAGTTGAATATTTTAGCCCAAGATATCAGAGAAGCTTTGTTTAACCGCTTAACCAAAATCGGCGGACACTTTGGTCCGAATTTCGGCATTGTAGAGGCAGAGATTGCCATGCACTATGTGTTTGATTCACCGAAAGATAAGTTTGTGTTTGATGTATCTCACCAAAGCTATCCGCACAAAATGCTGACAGGACGTAAATCCGGTTATATTGATGATGAACACTTCAAAGAAGATTCAGGATACACCAATCCTGAAGAAAGCGAGCACGATTTATTTAATGTCGGGCATACCTCAACGTCTGTTTCCTTAGCATCAGGCTTGGTAAAAGCACGTGATTTAAAAAGAGAAAAATATAATGTTATCGCGCTGATCGGCGATGGTTCGCTTACCGGTGGCGAAGCTTTAGAAGCACTTGATTTTGCCGGCTCGGAAATAAAGTCAAACTTTATTATAATCGTCAATGACAATCAACAGGCAATTGCCGAGGCTCACGGCGGTATTTGCGAACACTTGAACGAATTACGCGCCACAAAAGGCAAAGCAGAAAATAACATTTTTAAGGCTCTCGGCTTGGATTATATTTATGAAGAAAACGGCAACGATATTAAATCGATGATTGAGGTTTTGCAAAAAGTTAAAGATATAGACCATCCGATTGTTGTCCACATTAACACCAAAAAAGGCAAAGGCTATAAATTGGCCGAAGAAAATAAAGAAGCATGGCACTGGTGTTTGCCTTTTGATAAAAATACCGGAAAATATACAATCTCTTTTCCGTCAGAGAGTTATACTTCTTTGACTGTCGATTATATTATGAATAAGGCTGCCGCAGATAAAGATTTTGTGGTTATTACGCCGGCAATGCCGATGGCAGCCGGATTAACGCCGGATTTGCGCGCAAAACTGGGCGAACAATACGAAGATGTCGGGATTGCCGAAGAACATGCAGTCGCTTTTGCATCAGGCATTGCCAAAGCCGGCGGAAAACCGCTATTGGTTACTAATTCAACCTTTATTCAGCGTACCTATGATCAAATTTCACAAGATTTATGCATCAACAATAATCCGGCAACAATTTTACTGAACTATACTTCATTTGACGGGCTGACCGATGTGACACACTTGGGTATATTCACAATTGCCGCCTTTTCCAACATTCCGAATTTGATTATGTTGGCACCGACTTCAAAAGAAGAATATTTAAATATGCTGGATTGGTCAGTTGAGCAAAAAGAACATCTGGTAATGATTTTAATGCCGGGAAATGCAGTTACATCGCGTTCGGCGGATAAAAATTTCAGCAATATAAACACTTTCAAAATTGAACAACAAGGCGAAAGAGTTGCGATTTTGGCGCTTGGCGATTTTTATCAAAGAGGCGAAGAATTAGCCCTTCAAATTGAGAAAAATTTACACTTCAAACCTACTTTGATTAATCCGCGTTTTGCTTCCGGATTAGATGAAAAATTACTAAAAAATTTAGCCAATAACCATCAGTTAATCATAACGCTTGAAGACGGTATCTTAGACGGCGGTTTCGGACAGAAAATTGCCGCATTCTACGGTTCAAGCAATATGAAAGTCAAAAATTACGGTTTGCAGAAAGAGTTTTATGATCGTTACAACCCGGCTGAATTATTACAAAAGCTTGGTATGACAAGTAACCAAATTATGACTGATATTGAAACTATTTTAAAATAATTAAATCTATGAGGTCACAAATGAAAAAGTTTTTATTAACATTGTTAATGTCAGTAGTTTTAGGAGGAAATGCCATGGCAGACGGTTTAACAAAAGAACAGCAATCTATTGCTTTGATTTCGGCTTATACGGCCCTCGGCAATCAAACAGAATTAAAACAAGCCCTGAATAACGGACTTGATAACGGTGTTTCCGTAAATGAATTGAAAGAAATTTTGGTGCAGGCTTATGCCTATTGCGGTTTTCCGCGCAGTTTAAATGCGTTGGGAACCTTAATGCAAACCGTTGAGGAACGCGGCAATAAGGATAAGGCTGGCAGTGAACCGAGTGCAAAACCAAACGGTAATCCCCTTACCTACGGCACAGATAACCAAACTAAATTAGTCGGCACGGAAGTCAAAGGCAAATTGTTTGAATTTGCGCCGGCAATTGATGAATATTTAAAAGCCCATTTGTTCGGCGATATTTTTGCGCGTGATAATGTGGATTGGAAAACAAGAGAGCTTGCCACGATTGCTATGTTGGCAGTTCGCGACGGCGTGGAAAGTCAGTTAAATGCCCATATAGGCATTGGCAAACACAATGGTTTAACCGATGATGAAGTAGCCGAAATTTTAAATATTGCAACTGAGGCTAAAGCCAAAAACGTGGTCTTCGGTTTCGGAGAATTAAATCCTTACGGCAAATATTTTACCGGCAAGAGTTATTTAAAGCCGATAACAACCGAAAACGGCGTTCCGATGTATAATGTAACTTTTGAACCGAAATGCCGCAATAATTGGCATATTCATCATAAAGGCGGACAGATTTTACTTGTTACTCAAGGACGCGGATGGTATCAGGAATGGGGCAAAGAACCTCGCGAACTCAAAGCCGGCGATGTTGTCAATATTGCGCCGGAAACAAAACATTGGCATGGTGCAGCTAAAGACAGTTGGTTTACGCATATTGCCGTCGAAGTACCTGCAGAAAACGGCTCTAACGAATGGTTGGAACCGGTAACCGATGAGGAATATAATAAATTGAAATAAATAATTTCGGTTACCTGCTTAATAACCTTAAAAAAAAGTTGTATTTACAATCATTTTCATCATATATATAAATATATGATTTAATTTGAATAAGGAGAAAAGATGAAAGTATTACTCATTAACGGAAGCCCTCATAGAGAAGGATGTACTTTTACGGCTTTGAGTGAAGTTTCCGCAACTTTGAATAAAAATGGTATTGAAACGGAAATCTATCATATCGGCACAAAGCCGATCGCCGGCTGTATCGCTTGCCAAAAGTGCCGTGAAACCGGAAGATGTGTATTTGATGACGGCGTAAACGAAATCGGAACCCGACTTGATGAATTTGACGGCATTATTTTAGGTTCACCGGTATATTATGCCGGACCTTCGGGGCAGATTTGCTCATTTTGCGACCGCTTATTCTTTACCTATGCACCGAAGATGGCCGGTAAATTGGCCGCTGCCGTCGTTTCGTGTCGTCGCGGCGGAGCCAGCGCCTCATTTGACCGTCTCAACAAATACTTTACAATATCCAAAATGCAGGTTGTCGGCTCGCAATACTGGAATATAGTGCACGGATTTACTCCGGATGATGTTAAAAAAGATAAAGAAGGCTTGCAAACCATGCGCACGTTGGGGCAAAATATGGCTTGGCTGTTGAAATGTATTGAACTCGGTAAACAAAACGGTATTAACAGACCGGAATATGAACCGGTTACATTTACCAGCTTTCCTGACGGCAAATAAAGGTGAAATAAGATGACAAAAGTAATAATTATCAATGGAAGTCCGCGTAAAAATTTTAATACGGCAAAACTTTTAAAAGAAGCCGCCAGAGGAGCTCAAGATGCCGGGGCCGAAGTTGAGTACGTTAACCTTTATGACATAAATTATAAAGGCTGTATCAGTTGTTTGATATGTAAACGTAAAGGTATTGAACAAAAAGGTTTGTGTTTTTATAAAGATGATTTGCGCCCTTTATTGGAAAAATGCTTAAATGCAGATGCCGTCATTATCGGATCTCCGGTTTATCACTCGTATCCGACCGGTATGATGCGCAGTTTCTTAGAGCGTTTTATGTTTCCGGCCCATACTTATATGATTGATAAACAAAACGGCGGATTAAAGCGCGTTTTGAATCATACACTGCCGACGGCATTGATTTTTACAATGAATGCAACGGAAGAACAATTTAGGCAACATCATTACGATGTGGTTTTGGGTGATAATGAAATGAGTTTGCGCGCAGTGTTCGGATACTGCGAGACATTATACGCTTTTGATACATTCCAATATACCGATTATGCCAAATATGATTGTGATTTGTTTGATGCGGAGCATAAGGCCAAAATGCGTGATGAGCAATTTCCTAAAGATATGGAAAAAGCTTATGAAATCGGGAAAAGACTTGCAACTATAACCAAACAGGAGAACTAAAATGAAGATTCAAGCAATAAAGTTCAGAGAAAACGGATTTATGACACAGCCTTTTGCCTTTGGCGGCGAAGATGGCACGGAAGCATTTGATGCCAACAAAAAATATCGTTCTTGTCTGCAAAACTATGTTATTGATACCGGTAATGAAGTTATTTTGGTAGATACCGGATTGCCGGCAGATTTTCCGGAGCAAGTACCTGATGAAAATACATCAATTTATATCGGTCAGACAATTAAGCCTTACATAGAGGCTCTTGCTGATTTAGGTTATAAGCCGGAGCAGATAAGCAAAATTTTGATTACGCATAAACATAATGACCATACCGGCGAATTAAAGAGTTTTCCGAATGCCAAAATTTATGTCAATGCCGAAGAATGTGATGCCGATGAATTAAAAGGGCTGAACAATATCATTCCGGTTCAATTTACCGATGGCGCTTATTATAATTTCCCCGAGAGTCAAAAGATTGCTGACGGAATTTACTACATCAAAGCCAAAGGACACACCAAAGGAAACAGCATTATTATTGCCGAAGATGACGGCTTGTTTTATATGATGCACGGCGATGTAACCTATACCGACGAAGCACTTTATGCTAATAAACTCTCGGTTGTTTATGAAGATTTACCGGCAGCTCGTGAAACGTTGAACCGCGTGCGTGAGTTTGTAAGTAAGCACCCGACGGTTTATATGGGTACACATACACCTTTGGGGTATGAAAATTTAGAAGCCAAACGTGTGGTAGATTTGAATAATCCGCCGAAAACTTTACCGGTCGGAGACATTACGTTCAAAACAAAAAGCGGCAAATATGTCTGCTCGGTTTGCGGCTATGTTTATGACCCTGCGGAACATGACGGTGTTTCTTTTGAAGATTTGCCTGAAGATTGGAAATGCCCGCGTTGCAAGCAACCGAAAACCAAATTTGAAGCTGCTTAATAAGGATATTCGAATGGAAAAGATTAAAGCGCATAAAGCGGCGATGGAGCGCTTTGAAACCATGATTAATACCGCAGATTCAAATCTCGCTAAAGAACTTGTGGCCGAGGATGCGGCTTTTTATACACCGGCATCACCTACCCCGCTTTACGGCGGCGAAGGTTATCTTTCGGTTGTTCATTGGATGCGAAAAGGCTTTTCCGATGTTCAATGGAAACTCGAGGAAATGGTTGCCGAGGGAGATGTTGTCGCAGTGCGTTGGACATTAACCGGAACCAATGACGGAGAATTTATGGGAATGTCTGCCACCGGTAAACGCATCTCTACTTCGGTTATGAATTTCTACTATTTCAACGATGAAGGAAAGGTTATCAACGACATCGCCGCCGAAGGTATGATCGGTATCCTGCGCGGTATAGGAGCATTGAAATAAATCATATACCAGCCTCTCTGCCAAAGAGAGGCTGGTATATAATAAAGGATTTATTTACCGGACCTGTTACCTATTTTTTCTTGCGCCATTTAGCAAAGCGTTCGCTTTTTTCCTGCACCCAGGTATAAAACATAGGGATAACAAACAATCCGCCTAATGTTCCGATAAGCATTCCCCAGAATACAGGAATACCGATGGCTTTACGGCTGGCCGCCGCGGCACCTGAAGCAATAATCATCGGGAACACACCCAACACAAATGCCGATGCTGTCATCAAAACGGCACGGAATCTTTCATTTAAGCCGCGAACAGCCGCATTAACAATGGTTGCTCCTTTTTCGCGTTCATCTTTTGCAAATTCCACAATCAAAATTGCGTTTTTACTAGCCATACCGACTAGTAGAATGATACCTAGTTGCGCATAAATACTCAATGCCTCTCCGCTAAAGAAAAGTCCCAACATAGCACCACTGACCGCCACGGTTAAAGACATAATAACCGGCACTGGAATAATGAAACTTTCGTATTGTGCTACTAAGAACAAATATGCAAAAGTCAATGATAACAGCAATAAAAAGCCGATTTGTCCGGAAGTGTGTTTTTCTTGATAACTCATGGTTGACCATTCAATATTAAACCCTTTCGGCAAGCTGCTGATAAGGTTTTCTACGGCCTTCATCGCTTGTCCGGTAGAACTTCCCGGTTTTTGCACCGCCGTTACCGCAGCCGCCGGATATTGATTATAGCGTTCTACCACACGCGGGGCCAAAACCTTATGTAAATCAACAAGACCACGCATCGGAACCATACGTCCCAAATTGTTTTGAACATACAATTCATTGATGCTGTCTATGCTATCGCGGTATTTCCAATCCGATTGCATCATAACCTTATTTACCTGTGTACCCAGATTTATATCATTAATATAAGCCGAACCGAGATATGTTTCTAAAGTAGAAAATATATTTCCCATGGAAACTTTCATACTTTCGGCTTTTTCCCTGTTAATATCCAAAAAGATATTCGGCGTTTTAGCATTAAATGTGCTGTAAGCATAAGCTACCTGAGGCAATTGGTTGATTTTTGCCAGGAAACTTTGCAAAACCGCATCAAGTTTTTGATAGTCCATTGTTTGCCGAGATTGCAAACGTATATCCAAACCATTAGCCATGCCAAGTCCCGGAATGGCCGGCATTTCAAAAAATTGAAACTGAGCTTCCGGAAATTGCATCATCGCGCCTTGCAAACGGTGCATGATATTGGTTGAAAAATCTGCCAAACTTTTGCGTTGTTCCCATGGTTTTAACACAATAAATGACATTGCCACATTTTCACCGCGTCCGCCCATTAGCGAAAAACCTATGACGTCAGAAACATTTTCAACTCCTTTTTCTTGACGAATAATTTTGTTAGCCTTAGCAACCAGTGCTTCCGTACGCAACTTTGCCGCACCTTCCGGTAGTTGTAAACTCATTATGATAACGCCTTGGTCCTCATCCGGAATGAATGATGTTTGCGCTGTTTTGAACAAAACACCCACTAAAACACATAACAAAACAAAAATAGCCAGCACAACACGACGTTTCTTGGCGATAAATGATACAACAAGTGAATAAAAATGTATTGCTTTTGCAATAAAATTATTAACCTTAAACCAAAAACCGGATTTGCGCGGCTTTATCTTTTTAATCAATAAGGCACACAGAGCCGGAGAAAGAGTTAAAGCATTCAGAAGTGAAAACATAATTGCCGTGGCAATAGTGACCGAAAATTGCTGGTAAATCTTACCGACAATACCATCCAAAAAACCGACCGGAACAAAAATTGCCAGCAATACGCACGATGTTGCAACCAAAGCGCCGGTAATTTCACTCATAGCTTTCATTGTTGCCTCGCGTGCACTCATATTACTGTGTTGCATTAAAAATACCACACGTTCCACCACGACAATGGCATCATCAACCACAGCACCGATGGCGAGCAACATCGCAAATAATGTAAACATGTTGATGCTGTACCCGAGAGCTAAGATAACCGCGAATGTTCCTAAAATAGAAACCGGAATGGTTAAGGTCGGGATGAGTGTTGAATAAAAATCTTGTAAAAAGAAATAGCAAACACCAACCACCAAAGCTAAAGTCAACAAAAGTGTAAAGACCACTTCTTCAACCGAGGCATGAATATATTTTGTTGAGTCATAAGCAATAGTGTATGTCATATCTTCAGGGAAAAATTGTGCCAGTTCTTCCAATGTTTCTTTAACGTTTTTCATCGTG
>JAGBLF010000010.1 GCA_017635595.1 Alphaproteobacteria bacterium | reverse complement strand
CTCAGTCGGTAGAGCATTTGACTTTTAATCAAAGGGTCGCGGGTTCGAATCCCACCGAGCTCACCAACAAAGGAAGGTCGCGTTAAGCGGCCTTTTTTTGTTGTGAATTTTGCGAGGTGTGGATTTGAACCCGCGGGAAAGCGGGTTTGACGCCAAGTGAAAGCGAGACGAAAGTATCGCGGTCGCCCTTGGCGATGAACGCGAAGGAAGCGCAAAGCGAAACAATCCCACCGAGCTCACCAACAAAGGAAGGTCGCGTTAAGCGGCCTTTTTTTGTTGTGAATTTTGCGAGGTGTGGATTTGAACCCGTATTTTAAAATTATTGAAGCATTTTATATTTATTTAAATCACGCAATAAATGTTTTTCCGTGGTCTGAATAATTTTATGCGACGACGGGACAATAATGCATACCGAAGCAAAACAATTTTGCATTACAAAATGTCCTAAAATATCACCCGGTGCGACATAAGTTTTGTTTTGCAAAAAAGGGCGATGAATATAGTAGTTATTCAACTTTGCAGCCGTCATCACCATATCAAAGATTTTTTTACGTTGGCGGCTGACCGGACAATTTGCACCAAACCAGATAACTTTTTTATATTGATCGGAGAACAAATCCTTAAACATACTCTTATCACGCATAGAATAGGCATCATCAGGAATAGATATAACTTTAGCTGCCGTAAAATATGTGTATCCGAGCCAAACAATGGCTATTCCGGCAATAATTTTCAAATATTTTTTCAAAACAGCCTTTTTAGATTGCTTAGGTGTTTCCGAAGATTGAGCGGTATTTATTTGCTGTAATGACGGCATCTGATTTCTCCTTGTCTTGTTTTCAGCTTAAATAAATTTGCTAAAATATGCAATATTTTTTGCGCACTATTACTTTCGTCATATTTACATTATATTAAAAATATGGCAGTATGTTTTATGTGTTATGCATAATCACTTATATTTTAGGAGAAAGACAAATGTTAAATTTAACTAAGCAAAGTCTCTCTGCAGATTCTGAGGTTCTGAGCCTTAATTCAAATTCCGTTTTTGCTGATAACAAAAAAAGTCATCCTTGCGAATGCGAGGATCTCGGCCGAATCATTTTAAGCAGCCGAGATTCTCGAGCCTACGGCTCAAGAATGACAGGTAAAAAAAGCGGTTCAAGAATGACGTTTTTAAAAGCAGCACAATCAGGTCGATCGATGATTGAAATGCTCGGCGTTCTCGCCATTATCGGTGTTTTGTCGGTTGGTGGTATCGCCGGCTACTCCAAAGCCATGATGCAATATAAAATTAATAAAACCGTTGATCAAATTTCACAGATAGTCGGCAATATCCGAACATTATACAGCACTCAAAAAACTTACGTAGGCTTGGATTCTTGGGAAGAATCCGGAAAGAAAATCATCAAAAAATCCCATTTAGTACCGGATGAAATGTGGGATACTGCAGGAACAAGCCTAGAAAATGCTTTTGGTGGATCTGTAGGTATTTCAGTATCAGGTAAAAAAGACGGAACCGACAATAAGGCTTTTGCGATCGAACTAAATTCCCTACCAGAAGAAGCTTGTATGGAATTATCTACCTACGATTGGGGGTCTGGATCATCTTCCGGTTTAATTGCTCTTAATATCAATGATGCTTCAGCTCGCGTATTCAATTACTACGCTGGTTGCAATGGTGATAACAAGACAGCTTGTCCACAAGGCTCAACATCATCAGTGCCTATGTCTGTTTCTATAGCTGCTGATGCGTGTGCTTCAGGTGATGATAACCACATTGCACTTAAATTCTACTAAAATATTGAGTATAATCTACACAATTAGCACAACACTGGCAAAACTCGGATAACGAGATCAATACGCAGTTCGCCGACTGTCGCGGTGTACGATAAGCGCAGAAAACTCGGATAACGAGGCTAGTACGCAGAAACCTCTCTTGTGCAGTGTACACAAAGGTACATAAAAACAACCGGCACAGCGCCGAAAACTCGGATAGCGTGCGTTAATACGACGTAAGCCTTTTCTCGCCGTGTACAAAAAGGGTACATAAGAGAAAAGGCTTACAAGTAGTAACCAGCTAGACGAGTTTTCTATTTGATGTATGGGAGAGAATTTGCCAAATCCTCCTCGGTATTAATGTCTGCCGGAGCTTCTTTAACAAGTTTGATGTTGTCTACCAACATGGCACGAACTTCCATACCGTTTTCAAGCGCACGCAACTGCTCCAAAGCCTCGCGTTTTTCCAAAACGCCGGTCGGCAGAGAAACCATTTTATGCAAAGATGCCGCTTTGAAAACATAAATACCGATATGGTAGTATAAATCCTGATTCGGGCATTTTTCCGGATTACGGGTATAAGGTGCGGTTGCACGGGTAAAATACAAGCAACGTGCTTCCTTTTCGCCCTCTTTTAAGCCCATAATGATTTTAACAATGTTCGGATTGTTTTTATCTTCTTCCGAATCAATTAACATACCGCAAGTCGCAATATCGCAACCGGTACGCTGAACCATTTCGATAAGCGGCTGAACGACTTTCGGATCAACATTGATATTGTCACCCTGAAAGTCGACGACAATATCATATTTGCTGCCATCCGGATCCAAAACTTTTAAGGCCGCGGCGATTCGATCGGTACCGCTCGGCAGATTCGGATCGGTTAAAATAGCGGTTGCCCCGAATTTGGCACATTCATCAACAATAGCTTGATCACCCGCCGCTATCGCTATATCGGTATCCAAAGCTTTTTTAACGTTTTCATAAACGCGTTGAACCAAAGTCTTACCGTTAATCACGCGCAGCGGTTTATTCGGAAGACGAGTTGCCGCCAATCTGACCGGCATAAGAGTAATTACTTTATTCATCATAAAAGTCCTTTATTTATTGATTTCGTAGATAGGATTTTGCATTTCTGCTCTAAATTCATCCTGAATTTTTCTAATCAGGCTTTGTTTGACATCCGGATCATATTTGCCGGTTGTCGAATTCCACACGGTTCCCGGCCAATCCGGATCGCCACTTTTACGACAAACGACATGCACATGTAATTGCGGTGTCATATTGCCGATCATAGCCACATTATCCTGGTCGCACGGAAACAGCTTAAACATAACTTTTTCAGCCAGCGCGATTTCACGCATTAATTGATAACGCTCTTCCATTGTCAAAGCCGTCATATTTTTAACGTTTTCTTTCATCGGTACCAAAAATATCCACGGATAATGCTTGTTATCTTCAAACAAGACGCGGCAAAGCTTCAAATCCAAAACAAAATCTTTGACCGCCAAACCGCTCACCAATTCAAAAGCCATTTAAATTTCTCCCACTCCTTTGATTTGTATAATCTGTTGTATATCAATTTTCTCAGCTTTGCAAAGACTTTCAAGCGTTTTTCCGTTGTGAATGTCTTCTGCCACCACGCCGGTCTCGACACACAAGACAGGGGTAACACCTGCCACCAGAGCCCCTTTGACATCCGTACGCACGGTATCGCCTATCATACAGGTACGCGCTTTATCAACCGCAATACCTTCTTGAGCCAACCTTTCGAAAACATATTCATAAATATTGGCATGCGGTTTACCATACTCGATAACTTCGGCACCGCGCTCGCGGAACATTTCGGCAATTGTCCCGTTACGCACCACAAATACTGCATCGGAATTCGGCACTAAAGGATGCCCTTCGCGTGCGGTAAAATCCGGATTGGCATTCAGTGCCGGTAATCCTAAATCAACAGCCTTTTGCACGATTTCTTCGAAAGGTTTTTCGGTTAATGTATCCCATATTTCAACCTGCCCCTCGGCATCTAACCGCACCGGCCAGTATTGGTCGGCATACTGCGGATATTTTGCCACATCTTCGGCAAACATAAACGGCACACCGCAATACACAAAATCAGCATCTTCAATTTTCTCAACCTGTTGGTATTCGGTATCGGCAAACGCTTTTTTGTGCGGTAACCCGATAACGTAGTATTTTTGCGGATTCGGACATTTTTTAAATGCCAAGTTGCCGTTTATCAGATTTTGACGCAACAAATCGCCCGAAGTAAACATATAGCTGTATTCTTTATGTTCAAACAAACCTCTTTTAGCATAATTAGCCCGGATATCCGGCCCTATCATCGTCGTATTGGATATCACAACAATAGTTTTACCGGCGGCAACCAACTCGGCCATTACCTCACGGCTGCCTTTGTAAAAACCGTTTCCTTCCCAAAACACACCATAAGCATCAAATAAAAACAAATCAAATTTATCGGCGACACTTTTCAAATTATCATATAACATTTCTACCCTTACATTGTAAAATAGCCAATCTGGCCTTATGCGGAATTTTTCGCCCGTTATATACCGGATTCTGTTGTACAAATTTTTTCCATTCGGCACGCGAGGCCTTATGTTTGGCAATCAGTTGCGGTACAATCCAAACACGACCGTAAGCCATAAAAATTTCTTTATCACTCAAAGTCTGTCCGCTAAACGGCAAATGGTTCAATTTATCGACCAAAGCCAAAACTCTTTCCGAACGCGGAATATAATCACGTTTACACAGTTCGGAAATTATGCGAAACTTCATCTCGGTATGCCAATGCAAATAATCGGTATGCTTAAAGCTGTAAACATCACCGGCATCTGTTTCAACATATTGCTTCATCAGCAATTTGGTTTGTTCTTCGATATAGCTTTCAGCGCTTTGCAAACATTGTACGGCACTGTCAATTTTTTCGACATCTATGCCGGTTTGGCGGGCAAACTCCGGCAGATAACGTCTTAACTTATTGCGTAAAAACGTTTCATCCCGATTCGTTTCATCTTCCACCCACAAGATATGACGTTCGTTTAAATAGCCTTTCATAACTTGAGGTTTTGTGTGCAACAACGGGCGTAAAATTTTCAGGCCGCGCCAATCAACAATTTCGCGCATACAGCACAAGCCTTTCAGACCGCTGCCGCGTTGCAAACGCATCAAAAATGTTTCGGCCTGATCAAACAAGTGATGCGCCACCATCAAATAATGAACATCATTACGCAAGCACCATTCGCGCATCAATTCGTAACGAGCGGCTCGTGCCGCCTCTTCAATACCGGTCTGCGGTTTAATACCTTCCCAAACTAAAATATGGTGCTCGATACCGTGTGCTTTCATTAAGTTTGCCACATATTCGGCCTCTTGTGCCGAAGTCGAGCGCAATCCGTGATCAACCGTCAGCGCAACAATTTTTACACCGTCAACGGCATACATTTCAGCCGCCATTAGCACCAAGGCCAAAGAATCAGCCCCGCCGGAAACCGCAACGGCTATGGTTGTATTTTTGATATTATGCTTTAATAAAAAGTTTTCCACTACTTACACCCGAGAGCTTTTGCTTTCTCTTTTGATTTTTTAAGTAAATTAGCTTCGGCTTTAGGGAACTCGCCTGCAAAGTTGGTAAAGACCGTACAAGCTTTTTCTTTATCTTTCAAGGCTTCATACATCATACCCAAACGATAAAAGCTGTCAGCGGCCTTATAACCGTTTTTATATTTTTGATAGCCGTCCCAGAAAGCGGTTTTGGCTTTTTGTAAATTACCTTGTCTGGCATAAATTTCCCCCAGCCAATATTGGGAATTACCGGCCAATTTATGCGCCGGAAAACGATTTAAAACGTCCTCAAAAGCAATTTCGGCTTCATCATAAAGTTTATGATTAAAAGCCTGCATGGCATTATTATATATATCATCCGGATTATTGGCCGGTTCCGGGACCAAAGGTGCATCCTTAGCAGCCGGAATCAGAGCTTTCGGCTCATTTTCATTATCTTTGCCAATTTGCGTTCCGCCGATAGGTGCCAAATCATCACCGTGAATTTTTTCACCGATAACCGCTGGTGCTGCATCTGTGGCAACCGGAGCGGCATAAGTTTTAGGCAACTGCGGAGCCGGTGCACTTAAACTGGCAGGAACTTGACGTCCTTCCAGAATTTTCAGACGGATTTGCATATCGCGGTTTATTTGGTCAATTTTATTATCATTTTGCTTAATACTGTGTTCCAGTTCATCCAAACGTCCGTTAATTTTACGGATTTGCTCATCATACTGGCTGATTTTAACTTGTACATCCGGATGACGCTCCGGATCCGACTTGGTATTACTTTCGATACCGCGATAGACTTGTCTTTGTAAAATCGTCACATCTTCACGCAGCTTATTAACTTCGCTTTGCCAATCGGCAGCCCGCACAACCCCCGACATCATCAATACACTTAAGGAAATTACGTAAAAAATAATCCGTTTCATTTCAAATCCTCTTATTAAAAAAACTACCCTAGTTATAAAGTGTTTTTTTATATAATACAAGCACAAACAAATTTAATGCCTGTTGTTTCAGCAATGTAAATCTACTTATCCGCCCCTAAAGTTACCGCACATCTAACCCCAACAGATACCACTTCGTCCGGCTGTTTTTTCGATTTCACATAAAGATTGATGTTCCCCTTAATTAAATAGGTATAATCATCTGCGTTACGGCAATTCTTACTTTTTTCCCCTTCCAAATCCGGAATATATTCGCATATATCATAAGTAATTTGCGACCAAAACTTCATTTCTTCACCTTTATTACGAGCCGGCTTAAATACCTGTTTGAGCAAATAATCTTTCATGGCATCGGCACACGATATACCGATTCTTTTATCTCGCGGCAATGTGTAAACCCGGATTTTGATGGCTAAATCATCCGGATTGTATTGCTTAAATTCCGCAATTTTTTGAGCAAGTTTATCTGTGTCCTGACGAGAAATCACAGCTTTGTCATTTTCAATGCTGAAATGTGCAACAATGCGATTCTCTCTTCTGAAGAAATTCATTTGATTCGTGTTATTCGCCAGCAAAGTGACAAACGCCATTATAACCAAAAACATGGCCAATACCGCAATCGAAAAATATAAATCTAACCATGGGCACTTTTTTAAGGTATATACTTTTTTCGCATACCTGTTGGAAAAATGATAACCGCACTTTAAGCACACTGCGGCATCGGTCGGCAATTTGGCTTTGCACTTATCACATACTTTGTGAAAACCGTTACCGTCATCAACTATATAGTGATGACAATTTGCGCAAACGCGCCACCAAAACATCCTGTAACATTTTACATATTTTTGGCAGTAAAAACAGTAATACTTTTTCATCTTTCCACATCTGCATATTCAATATTGTCAATACAGTACATAATAAATACATCATTAGCAAGCACAAAAAAGTGCGACAAATAAGCCGCACTTTTTTCAAACCTTAAGTTAAACTGCTATATTATTCAGCTGAGCTGAGAACAGTAACCGCACGACGGTTTTGAGCCCAAGCTGCTTCGTTGCTGCCGAATACAGCCGGTCTTTCTTTACCGTAAGAAATAACAGAAATTCTGTCTTCTGCAATACCGTGAGATACTAAGTATTCTTTAACGGCATTGGCACGACGTTCACCTAAAGCCAAGTTGTATTCACGAGTACCGCGTTCATCGCAGTAACCTTGAACGATAACGTTGGTTTCATGGCTCTTCAACCATTCAACTTGTGTATCCAAAGCTGCTTGAGCTTCAGCAGACAAAGCGGAACTGTCGAAAGCAAAGAATACAGTATCTGTTGCATTTTCAGCAAAATTACGAGCTAATCTTGATTCGCAGTCAGCACCGCTGAACAAACCGCCGTCTTGGCCAAAAACAGAACAGCCGGACAAAGCTACAAGAGCTACGAACAAACTTAAAAGTTTTTTCATTTTATTTTCTCCATATGGTTTTTTACATTAAGTTTAATTGTATAACAACTAATACAGTGTCTAACTTAAGTAATATTGGTAAATTTTTCAATAATAAAAATAAAAAAATACCAAGAAAGTTTAAAACTGTGCATTATTTTTATAAATTTTAGTATAAGAAAGCAAGAAAATTAAGATTTTTTTTAACGTTTGTACGCTGCATTGACAATACTTTTTTGTTTTTCTAAATCGAAATCAACTTTTATATTGAGCTGAGGTGCAACCGCCGTAATAATGTTTTTGGATACCGGAACAGCATTCCAACCCGCTGTTGTATAGCCGAATGTCTCTTTGCTGGCTTTCGGATCATCCATAACCACAATCAAAGCATACTTCGGATTGGATTCCGGAAAAGCCGAAATAAAAGTTGCCATACTCTTTTTGTGGTTGTAGCGACCGTTTTCAAGTTTATCGGCTGTTCCGGTTTTTCCGATAACCTGATAACCGTCGACGTTAGCACGTTTACCGGTCCCGCGTGTGACAACGGCACGTAACAATGTACGCATGGAATCTGATGTTTTTTTAGAAACAACACGTCTGCCTTTATGAGCTCCGTCGTGCAATAATGACGGTTGATAATACATACCGCCGTTAATAATCGATGAAAACGCGGTAATAATGTGCAGCGGAGATGAAGAAATGCCGTAACCGTAAGAAATGGTTGCCATTGAAACATCGCCCCAACGATTTTTGCTTAAAAATTGCGGTTTGGCTATTTCCGGTAACTCAAACTCCTCTAGAGCCTTATCCATATTAATGCTCTGCAAAAACTTGCGCTGATACTTTTTACCGACTTGCATAATTTCCAACGTTGAACCGATATTTGACGATTCGACTAAGATATCTTCCGGAGTCAAACGGCCATGTGAGCCGTGCGGATCGGTTACCCGCAAGCGGCCGACAAACACCGGATGCGACGTATCAAATCTGTCGGTGGTTTTGACTTTTCCGCTTTCCAAGCTCAAAGCCGTATTAAATACTTTGAATACCGAACCGGCCTCGTATATACCTTTTGTGGCAAAATTAAACATAGCCCGTTCATCAACTTTAATATTTTCATTCGGATCAAAATCCGGAACCGATGACATGGCAACGACATGCCCGTTAGCCACATCCATTAAAATAGCGGCGGCACCGGCAGCCTTAAATTGTTTAACACCGGCCAAAAGCTCATCGCGAATAGTATTCTGAATACCCAAATCTACCGATAAATACAAAGGTTTTGTAGAACTCGTCAAACGCTCGTTCATATATTTTTCAATACCCGAGATGCCTTCGTTATCAATATTTGTTTTCCCCAACACATGCGAAAACAGGTTTTTATGCGGATAAATGCGTTGTTCACAATTTTCGAATTCCAGCCCCGGTATGCCTAAGGCATTGACTTGTGACTGTTGTGCCGGAGAAAGATTGCGCTTCAAATAAATAAAAGCCCCTTTGCGTTTCAATAAACTATAAAATCTGTCATACGAAACATCCGGAAAAATGTAATTCAATTTTTCAGCCACATCTTTGGCATGGCGAATCTGCTTGGTATTCGCATACAAATTAACCGTCGGCAAAGAGGTTGCGATAATTTCGCCGTTTCGATCCATAATATCCGCACGCTTTACCGGATTCTTAAAACGAATAACATCAACATCAGCCTGCTCGGTGATTGCCGTATCAAAATTTATGCCCTGTCCCAAACACACATAACTGACCTTAACGGCCAAAACCAAATACAAAGCGGCAAATACAAACAGTGAAAATAAGGTACGTTTGCGACAAGTTAAAACATTATCGCTTTCGGTTGTATAACTTTTGGCGGCCAAAATACCACGCGAAATTTTTATCTCCTGTCCCGGAAGATAAAATTGCTCGGTATTGCGCTTCGAAAAGTTTACCTTAAACCCCATGTTATTTCTTCTTAACTTCTGCTTTGACCAAGGTTGTTAAATTCTTTTTGTTAGAAGATACGGTTCTGCCCGTTTTTTCACTCTCATAATTAAACTGTAACGCAGAATAGTTAATAATTTGTTCAGGTTTTGCTTTTTCTAAAGATAATTGTTCGTAAGCAAGTTTTCTTAATCTGTCAGGGGTATTACGATGGCTCCATTCGGCATTCAAGACATGAATCTCGGCAATATCTTTCTGGATATCCGTGTTAATGGCGGCTAATCGGCGTTCCAAAACCTGCACGCGGTTTTTCAAAAACGACGACCCTAAAGCAATCATCATTGTGAACATAAAAAGGCCTAAAATCCATATCGTCTTTCTGATATTCCCCATTAATTTATCTCCTTACCGCATATCTGAGCTTAGCCGAGCGCGAACGCGGATTTGTTCGGCACTCTTCTACCGTTGGAACCATAACTTTAGATACTTCCGAAAACAGCGAGTCATCCTGAACCAAATCGGTTGCATATTTAGAAATTCTGACTTTTTTACCGCCGTTTTCCTTAAAATAATTCTTTACAATTCTATCTTCCAAAGAATGAAAGTCCACGACCACCAAACGCCCGCCGCTCAATAAACGCGAAGCGGCACCTTCAAGACCGCGTTGCAATTCGCCGAGCTCATCATTTACAGCGATTCGCAAAGCCTGAAAAGTTCTGGTTGCCGGATCAATTTCACCGTTTTTCTTATGGATCACGGTATAAATAATTTCGGCCAGTTCCTTCGTGGTTTCAATTTTTTTGGTGCGGCGATATTCCGCAATTTTGTGCGCTATTTGGCGCGATTTATGTTCTTCGCCGTACTGATAAATCAAATCGGCAAGTTCATTTTCATCATAAGTATTAACGATATCGGCGGCTGTCAGACCTTCACATGACATACGCATATCAAGCGCCGCTTCTTTGGCGAACGAAAAGCCGCGTTCGGCATCATCAAGCTGCATCGAAGATACGCCGATATCAAACACGGCACCGTTTATTTTTTCCGGCACTAAATCGGCAAAATCGCCGAAATTTCCGGCTCTAAACTCAAATCTATCGCCATAATTATTTTTGATTTCATTGGCTCTGACTTTAACCGTCGGATCTCTGTCTAAAGCAATAACTTTGCAGCCGGCGGCTTCCAATATGGCCTGTGTATAACCGCCGTTACCGAAAGTCGCATCAACGTATATTTCGCCTTTTTTAGGCTGCAACGTTGCCAAAACTTCATCAAGCATTACCGGAATATGTCTTCTTTTTGCTTCTGCCATTATTCCGATTCCTTTTGCTTTTTCAGTACAGGCCTGTTTTTCAAAACTTCCTGACGGATTCGTTGTTCTTCTTTTTCCCAATTTTCGGGATTCCAAATCTGGAATTTACGACCTTTACCGACAAACACGGCAGTATCGGTAATATCTGCGTGCTTTAACAGTTTTTCGCTCAGCATAATGCGGCCGGTGCTATCAAACGTAAAACGCTTTGCATCACCGAAAATCAGGTTTGTTAAATTATCTTGGGTTTCCGAAAAGAAATCTGTCGAATCCTCGATGTCGGTCGCAAGTTTATCCAACGTTTCTTCCAAACAGCCCTCAATGCACGGCAACGAAAGACTCCGATAGCAAACAATTTCCGATTCTAAATCTTTAACGATAGCGCGGTAGTCTGACGGCAAGGAAACGCGGCCTTTCGCGTCAACCTTGTTAATGATGGTATCCATAAACAGGAATACTTTTCTCATTGCAGATTCCTTTGCCATTAATTACATACCTTATGGTATAACATGGTATTTTATGGGATTCAATGGGATTTTTTAGTAAATTTTTAACTGTTCCTAATTTGTTCTTAATATTTTTTAAAATTTAAAAAAAATACATGCATATTCAATATGTTACAAGATGAAAAAATTTTTTAAAAAAATTAACATTCTTTAAGTATTATCTGTTAATAGTCGAAAAAAATCTTCGGAGTCGCAAAAATAACGGAGGAACAAAAATGCGTATATTTATGACGGGCGGAAACGGCGGAATCGGCGGTGCCATCAAACAAAAATTCATTAACGAAGGGCATGAGGTTTTTGCACCCGGAAGCAAAGATTTGGATTTAAACGACTCGGAAGCCATAAAAACCTGGTTTACAAAAAACGGTAATAATTTCGACGTTATTGTCCACTCGGCCGGCTATAATAAACCGTTACCGATTGAAAAAATGAGTTTGGAAGAATTTAACAAGACGCAAAACGTTAATCTGACGGCATTATTAACGATTACTCAGCAGGTTCTGCCTTATTTCAAAGAAATTAAACGCGGTTACATTGTCGGCATCGGTTCGCTGTACGCATCAATTTCCCGTGAAGAGCGAATCGCTTACACATCATCAAAACACGCTTTAGTCGGCATGATTCAAACACTGGCTTTAGAGCTTGGCAAATATAATGTTTTGTGCAACACGGTTTCCCCGGGATATGTCGATACCAAAATGTTCCGTGCCAACAACAGCGAAGAAAAACGCGCCTATTTAGCCTCGAAAATACCATTAAACCGTTTGGCTCAGCCGGAAGATATTGCCGATATCGTTTATTTCTTGGCCGGTCCGCAGAATCATTACATCAACGGACAAGATATTATCGTCGATGGCGGTTTTATGGCCGGCAGTTTTCAATAATTTGTCATTTTGTATAAAAATAACATACTGATTTAATGTTATTTTACAAAAATAATCACATTTTATACAAAAAATATGTTGACAAAAATAAAAAGCAATGTTATATATGTATTCAACAATTAATTATTAAAATAAAAATTGTGCACGGCCTCTTCTATCCCGTGCTATCAAGATAAATGTTTAACACCTAAACTCCGAAAAGCATGAATTCAAGAGATCGTCCCTAAAGTCTGCTAGTAAAATTCATGATTGTCTATTAATTTCGCCTCATTTGGCCGTAAATGATTTAACTTTATGAATAGAACCAGAGCATCGCCTTAACAACAAGACATCTGACGACATCTAAAGTTCCTCATTAACCCGCCTCCACAGGCCCCTAAAAAATGATTTAACTTATGATTAGAGACAGAGCTTCGCCTTAACAACAAGACATCTGACAACATCTAAAGTTCCTCATTAACCCGCCTCCACAGGCCCCTAAAAAATGATTTAACTTTATGAATAGAACTAGAGATCAGACTTAAAAAATCAAATCCAAGTACTTCTGAATTCTAAAAAATGAAATGCCGTATGCCCAAAATAAGAGCACCTGCTGACTAAAGAACAGGATTTTTGAAGCCGCTTGGATAATTCCTGTCCCTAGAGTAAAGCGGTGGATTTGTTTAACTTCAAAACACTTTGAGTATGCCTCAAATCAGATCCCCCGTCAGCTAGAGTACAGCTGACATATCAACCGCGCGGGCGCTGTCCCCTTTAATGGTTGGTTGAACCCGGTTCACGTTCTCGCTGCAGAACACATGTGAACCGGTTTTCTTTTTTTAAAACTATTACTTTTTTCATATTTACATTATTTTAAATTTATGCCACCATAATCCAAATGATACATTTTAACAAAAAACAAGGAGAAAAACTTATGGTTCTGTCCTCTAATGAAACCGGCCGTTCAATGATTGAAATGCTTGGTGTTTTAGCCATCATCGGCGTACTAAGCGTTGGTGGTATTGCCGGTTATTCAAAAGCGATGATGCAATATAAAATCAACAAAACAGTAGATCAAGTTTCACAGATTGTCGGAAATATGCGCACATTGTACGGTAGCCAAAAAAATTATGCAAATATTGATGCCACCATTTTAAAGAAGGCTCATATTATTCCTGATGAAATGTGGGGGGATGGCTATTCTGATTTGAGCAATGCATTCGGAGGAGATGTCGTAATAGAAACGAGCGATAAAAAAAATGGTTCCGATAATAAAGCATTTACTGTTGAATTATTTGACCTTCCTGAAGAAGCCTGTATGGCTTTGGCTACTTACGATTGGGGTTCCGGTTCTTCATCAGGGCTAATTGCCATTTCGGCATCTAATTTCTCGGGATTAAACGGTTACTGGTACAGCGGATGTTCCGGAAGCATCAATACGGGTTCTCAAGCATTAATAGTCGCTTGCCCTAACGGAGATAGAGTAAGTGTACCAATGCCGGTCGATAAAGCAGCAGAAGGATGTGAATGTCCAAATAGTGAATGCCGATTTGCCCTTAAATTTTATTAGAAAAACATTTCAAATATTTTAATACTTACCCGCCGACTTTTACAGTGTACGAACTAGTACATAACCAACCGGCACGGCTTTAGAAACGTCATCTTTGAGCTTTTGCTCGAAGATCTCGGCCGAATCATAAAATTGCCGAGATTCTCGACACGTCTACGCCGGTCAAGAATGACCTTTTATTAATCGGCACGGATTTAGAAAACTCGGATAACGAGGTAAATACGCAGAAACCTCTCTTGTGCGGTGTACAAAAAAGGTACATAAGGCAATCGGCACGGATTTAGAAAACTCGGATAACGAGGTAAATACGCAGTTCGCCGACTGTCGCAGTGTACAAAAAGGGTACATAAGACAGTCGGCGAACCAGTAGTTACCCGTTAGACGAGTTTTCTAGATATCGGAGATGACGGACATTACTATAATCTCATCCGGATCATCAACCATGCCGGAAGCACCATGCCCTTTTTTAAGCATATCGACAAACTCCATACCGGAAGTGACCTCGCCCCAAACGGTATACTGACCGTCCAGCCACGGACAATCACCGTAACAAATAAAGAATTGGCTGTCGGCAGAATCCGGATTCATCGCCCGCGCCATTGAAACAATACCGCGCTTATGCGGCGTACGATTAAATTCGGCTTTAAGCTTTTTACCGCTGCCGCCGGTACCGTCACCGCGCGGACAGCCGGCTTGAGCCATAAAACCGTCGATAACACGATGAAATTTTAAACCGTTGTAAAAGCCCTGACGGACAAGTTCTTTAATACGAGCCACATGATTCGGGGCAACATCCGGAAACATTTCGATAACAATATCGCCGTACTTGGTTTTGAGTAAAATTGCATTTTCGGCATCTTTCACTTTGTACGAATGTTTGATTTTTTTAGCACGCGTTTCGCTCATACCGATTTTTTTGGTATCTTTATTTTCCAAAGTTTTTGTATCAGGCTTAGAAATATTTTTGGTTTCCGATTTTCCGAGTAGTTTTGACATTTTAACTTCCTTTCAATTTTATCGTTAAAGATTATTTAGGAAGTTTTTATCCGTTATTCAAGACGTATTCGACTCTTTCTTCGGCAGATAGGTTTTTCGGGTACTTTTTATCGATTTTTTTCAACACATCACGCAATCCGAAACCATTGGCAATCTGAATAGCCAGCCCTGGGCGTGCATTTAATTCAAGCATCATCGGACCGCGTTCTTTATCCAAAACGATGTCGGCTCCCAAATAGCCCAAACCTGTCATTTCATACGCCTGAGCGCCAATCATCAGGTGTTCTTTCCACAAAGGCACCTGCAACGTCATTAAATCGGCCTGGGTATCCGGATGAATACTGATCGGCACATTATGTGAAACCGCATTAATCGCCCTACCGGTACGCATATCCAGCCCGACACCGACCGCCCCTTGGTGTAAATTAGCCCGGCCTTCGGATTCTTTTGTAGCCAAACGCATCATCGACATTGCCGGATAGCCTTTGTAAACAATCACGCGCACATCCGGAATTCCCTGATAACTGAAGTTCTGAAAAGCATCACTGAAATGAACCAACTCCTCAATCAGCGCTACATCATATTGTCCGCCCAAACTGTACAAACCGCTCAAAATATTGGAAATATGCTGATAAACTTCCTTAAATTTCAAAACTTTACCTGATGCCGTCGTAAACACGCCATCCGCATATTTTTTAATAACCAAAACACCTTTACCCTGACTACCGTGTGCCGGTTTAACTACAAATTCGGAATGTCCTTTAACAATGCTTAAAAAGTCCGTTACTTCGTATTGATGCTCTACCACACCGATCATTTTCGGGGTATTGATATCGATTTTATTGGCTAATGTTTTGGTTTGCACTTTATCGTCCACCAGCGGATAAAGCGAACGTTTGTTAAAATGAGATATAACCTTGTAGTTGCGGGCGTTCATTCCCAGAACACCGGCTGCACGCAATTTTTTAGGCGAAACAAACGCGTCAAACGGCCACATCTTATTTCTCCTTTACCAGCGGCGCAAAACGCTTTAATTCGGTCAGTCGATAGCCGGTATAAGTTCCAAGCAACATAACCAGTAACAAAATAACAAAATTCCACTCGTTGAAGGCAAACATAACATGGCGAATGTAGTCGTTGCTGATAACCAAGTATGTAACCACCGCCACAATAGAGGTATTAACAATCTGCTTGGTAGCATTTTTAGCACCGTCTTCTTCCCAGGTAATGCAGGCGCGTTCGATAATCCACGCAGTAATAATAATCGGGAAAAATACAGCAGAAGCGGCAATTTTGAAATCAAACTGATAGCCGAATATCGTTAAAAACTGCATAATCAAAATAACAAAAATAACCACCGCCGAAATTCTCGGAACCAGCAACAAATTCAAGCGCGTTAACCAAGTACGAATAAGTAAACCGAAGGCGATAATCAAACCGAAGCAGATTAACCCCGGAAAGAATCCGGTTTTAACGAGCGACATCGCCACCAACATCGGTGTAAACGTCCCCATGGTCGAAATACCGATAACGTTACGCATCAAAACAACAAGCAAAATACCTAACGGGAAAATCATCAGCCATTTTAAAGTGTTTTGTTCGTGCATCGGTAAATTATAAATTGTATAATTAAATAAACGACTATTTTCATATTTGGCACGGCGACCGGCCATCTTAAATGATGAAATAACCGATTTTATAACCGAAAATTTAACTTGCGAATTTCTGCCGCCGGCTACATCCAATAATGAAACACCACCACGCTGAAATACTACAAAATTTTTAGGCAGGCCTTCTTCTCCGGTAAAGATATTATAAACCTTCCACTTACTGCCCTCATAGACCTCAAGCATTAAGTCGGCTGAAGCAGCATGACGTTTTTCCTTCAAATACACGCCGCGAATAACCCTTGCGGCAATTTTTTTAACCGACAATAAATAGATAATCTTCTCGGCCATAATTTTCGGTGTTTTGCGCACCGGTAAAAAAGCATCCACTTCCGGTTCCAAAACATCTTGATTTAAAAGTTTGATAATGCGCTCTGCCTTAGTTTCGCCATCAATTTTTTCGGACAGTTCCCATATAGCGTTAACCATACCCTCTTGTTGTTCATTTTCAAACACAGGCTTTTGAATTGTAGGCGCTCTATCATCTCTGATTTTTCCGGCTGTATCCTCATTATCATAAAGCATAATACGATAATAGATGTTTTGTTTTTTCCTTAAAGCTTTAGAGGACATAAACATACGATAATTTTTATCGTCTTTTCGGACATCATATCCGGCAGCAATAACATCTTCGCTCAAAATTTTGTATTCATTACCGATTCTCGGTGTTGAAAGAGAAACTTCAATCGGCTCACCTGTCGGTTCAAATATTATATGAGCATCAATGGTCCAAACATCGGTTTTTTCATGCGGACGAAAACTAAAACCCCAGTATGCGATTTTATAATATGTTGCCACACATGAAAAAATAATTGCTGCCAGTAAAAACAAGCATAAAGTATGACGAACGGTAAAAAATCTTTTCATAATATAGTCCTTATTTTAGGGTATTTGATATAGATACATCAACAATAGCGCGGCCACTTAAAATATTGCGCCCGACCAAAGCCTGATAGTCAAATTTAGAACGTTCGGCCAGTGTAAAATCGGCCTTAAACTTTTCACCGCCCATTTTGACATCCATTTCAACAATCGGACGACGTTCATTTTCACCGGCACGGCGAATACGAATTCTTTTTGATAAAGGCTTTTCAAACAACTGTACTTCTTTGGTTTCTCTATTCTCTATTGTAAACGACACCCACCTATCGCCGTCGCGTTCAAATTGTTTTAAATCTATCACATCAATTGAAGAAGTAGTCGCTCCCGTATCTATACGCGCCTGAAAAGCAGATTTCATCGGCGGCAAATAAATGTTCTCAACTTCACCGATAACATTACTTGGCATAACCCGCACAACTTGTTTTTCTTTAGCTGAATTCGGAACAATTCCCGGCACAACGGCATTTTCCGACGTGCTACATGCTATAACGCCCAACAAACAAAATAAACTTAAAAATTTTTGCATTACATCCTCAAAAAATAATGTGAAACATATACAGATAATAATCACCTTTTTTACGTGGATGTAAATAAAAAAAGCCGACTTAAGAACAGCCGGCTTACATAAATTAAAACATCAGTGTCAACCTGAGGGAAGTTGCCGTCCCGTAATCCGATTTTTTATTCAAAGCCGGATGAATATAAAATTGAAAATCAGGTGTCAGTGTCGCCCACTTTGAAATACCGAAAGCATAATAAGTTTCAATAACCTGTTCGGCACTTTCATACATCTTTTCATCCACCGCCTTTTTGTTTAAATCATTGTAAGCGTATGCCAAACCGAATTGATCCAGTTCATTACGATTAAACGGATTATTATAAACCATACCGGCAACATACGAATTTTTAATATCAACCATATTACCGGTCACCCCGTTGATACGCCCGAACAAAGCCAGTTTTTCACCGATATTCTGCTGCATATTGATTGACCATCCGTTGGTGGTTTGCGGCTGTTCGGATACTGCCGGTTGATTATAGAACATTACAGAATATTGTCCGTTACCTAATCCTGTTATGCTCGGATTGTAGCCTATCTGTCCGAAAGTGGTATAATGCTTGTCATTCAAATGATTGAACCGAATGCTCGGTGCCGAAATATTCGTAGCATCCTGCATTCCGGCAATAAACAGCCAATTACCCGGGGTTGCCTGCACATAAGCCCCCAAACCGGCATCGGCATAGGTAGCACTGCCGTTTTGAGATAAGGCATAGTTAATAAAATTAGTTTGTTGATTATTGTCATAATCCGTGCCGTCAAAGGCATAAAGTGTATATTGACCGGCACCGAGTGTCAGCCAATTATACTGCTTTGGCAGTTGATATGTGTAGTACAAAGAGGCAAATTCCTGCTCACGTTCATTAAAATCGTTGATATCGGTAACCATGCCGGTATTATTTTGAATGTCTTGGGCATTTGTATTGTTGTAAAATACACTGGTATAACCGACATTCAAAGTTCCGGTGCCGTATTCGTTTTGAAAATTCGTCCAAGTTATCGATGGCATAAACAACGATTGAACAGCCGTATGTTTTCCGCTCGGTGAGCCATACTGCGGCATAACCGAATAATTAAGATTATAGGATAATCCGTAGTCATCTGCCAATTTGTTTTTAAATGCCGAATAACCGGACATTATTGATGTTTCAGCCTGTGCCGTTGAAGCTAAAAAGCAGCAAATCAAAGATAAACCCATAGAACTTTTTTTCATTTTCCTATCCTTTATAAATAAAAACTTTTCGCTATGGATATATCTACGAAATTTATAAAAAAAAGAGGCTCGGAGCCTCTTTGAAAAAAAAATTCGGATAAATTACCTTTTGGTGGCCTTAACATAAGCCATAGCCGAGTGCTCATCACAATATGTCTGACCGGCCCTCACTTTTTTACCGCAAAAACAAAAATCATCATCACGCGGATCACCTATCGGCCAACGGCAAGTATGGCTATCCAAATCAACCAACTTAATATTTTCGGCTTTACAGACTTTCTTTTCCGGTTGAATTTGCGGTTCTTCCATAACGTCAGGTTCTTCTTCGATTACCTCGACCGGCGCTTCTTCAACAACGTTTTCGACAACTTCTGCTTTTACAATAATTTCTTCAGTTTCTTCCGCACCTTTTGATTTAATCGGAGATGGTCTGGCCTTTAAGCAAAGTCTGTGTACTTTACCGACGATAGCGTTTTTTGTAACGCCCAATTTTTTTGCAATTTCATTAGCCGTCAGGCCCTCTGACCACATTTGGCGCAGCTGTTCGACACTTTCATCAGACCAACCCATATTTTCCTCCCAAAAAATTATTCGCTACAACTTATACTAAATTATTTACTCACTGTCCAGATATATTTAGTCATTTATTAATTTTTTTTTGAATTTTTTTATGTTATAGTAACACCGATGGAGATTTTTATGACACGACTTTTTTACTTTATACTGATGTTTCTGTGGGTAGCACCTTGCCATGCCCAGCTTAAAGAATACGCACACCTGTATGACATTAATTTAAAAGAAGATATTCCGCTGGTTTGGCGCGTAAAAAAAGAATATAGAAAAGCTACTTCATTGTACGATTGGAAATACGACTTTTCCTGGCGCATTCCATCCGTTTTCAATTATGAATTTAAACAAAATATTCGTAATTTCGGCGCTATTGAAAAGCGTTTAAACAATGCAACCGAAGATTCGCTATTAGCTGAAGTTAAGCGTATGCCCAAAGCCTATTATCCGTATATAGGACCGGTATTACACACGATGAGAGGACTGTCCGGTAAAATTCTTGATTTACCAGGTATTAAAGAAACGAAAAATAAATTTCCGGACAAAATTGCTTCACGTTTTCAAAATATCCCCGATATTGAATTTGCATCACCTGATATGTATATTTTTTTGAGTCCGCAATTTTGGGGAGAAGATCTGGCCAGTCTGGAATTTCCGCAAATTGCTGATGAAAAACCGCAAAAAACACCGAAAATTCATATTAATCCGGAATATATACGCAAAATAAAAGAAAAAGTTCGTATGTCCGACTTTGCAGGCGGTAAATCACCGGACACTCCTCTCGGTATCCGTCACTTTACGGCCAACAAAGACACTCCGTTGTCTGTGGCAGATGTAAAAGCTTTTATCAACACGCTCGACGGCATTAAAAAATTCAGCTTAAGCGGCAGTAACGGCCTCCGACTTTTAATGATTGAGCCTATTATCGCCTATTGGGACACGCAAAACGGTGACGATGAAAACATTGCCTTTTTGAAAAACGTTGTTAATCCTTGTCAAGCACTGGTGCGCAAAGTAAAATGGGCGGGATTAAGAGAAAAATTCCAAGATGCAATCGGTATTGAAGGTTTCGGCTTGGACGATTGGGCATATACGTGCGATAAAACAATCAAAGCCTATCGTGTCAGTACTTTACCCATGACACATATGACCACCATAAAAATGTTACGAAAAGGATATTATTACCCGATTTTAGATGCCCTGCCGGGATACAGCGATGACGAGCACAAACTTTTCAGATATTATCTGGAGGCCACAGCACACTTGTACGATACCAATGAGACTAATTTGGAAGCTGTTCGCTCAGAAACAAAAAATATTCGCAACAAAGTCTTAAGAACCCACTTTGAAAATATGGGCATACCTATAATCTTACCGTAACGGATAAAAAAAATCTTGCATTTGCAAAATATTGTATGTATAACCTTGTACACAAGATAATTTTTTAAGCAAAGGTAGAAAAATGGCAAGAGTTACTGTTGAAGATTGTATTGATAAAATTCCTAACCGCTATGACCTTGTTTTAGTCGCCGCACAACGGGCCAAAGACATTGAATCCGGCGCACATATTTGTGTTGACCGCGATAATGATAAAAACTCGGTTGTTGCTTTGCGTGAAATTTCGGAAAATCGTGTCAGTATTGAAGATTTGCAAAAATCTTTGGTTATGGGGTTGCAAAAATACGTAGAAGTTGAAGAACCTGAAGATGAAGAAGTCGAAATTTTATCGGCAGAAAAAGAATTGGCCGATTTGGACGAACAGTTCTCAAGTGATATGCTTTCTGATGAAGACTTAAACGGTTCAATGCAAATCCACGGCGGCGATGACGATGACGACAGTCTTGACTTTGATGCCGAAGCCGGTGATTTGGACTTAGGTGATGATGCTGATTTAGGTGATGAATCTTTTGATGATCTTGATGATTTAGATTAATTGATTAAATTAACCTTTATTAAAGCAAAACATATTATTGTGACAGTATGTTTTGCTTTTTTTTAGACAAGAGACAAACTGATGCTTAGACAGTATGAATTGGTTGATTTGGTAAAATCGTATGATCCGTATGCGGATGAAGATGCTCTTAACCGTGCCTATGTTTTTGCGCTGAAAAAACACGGTTCGCAGTTGCGCACCTCGGGAGATCCTTATTATTCGCATCCGATTGAAGTCGCCGGTATTTTAACCAAATACAAACTGGATTGTGCATCCATTATAGCGGCGCTTTTACATGATACGGTTGAAGATACCGACACCTCCTTGGATGAAATAAAAAATCTGTTCGGCGAACAGGTAGCACAACTGGTCGACGGTTTAACCAAATTGGCCATGATTGAACATAAATCAGGCTCCAGCAAGCAAGCCGAAAACTTTCGTAAACTTTTACTTGCAATGTCGGAAGATATCAGAGTTTTGTTAATTAAACTCGCCGACAGACTGCACAACATGCGCACATTGCACTTCTGCGCACCGGAAAAACGCGCCCGCATTGCCCGCGAAACGCTTGATATTTATGCCCCTCTGGCCGAGCGTATCGGTATGGAAGAAGTCAAAGAAGAAATGAATGAAATCGCCTTTGCCGAATTATACAAAGAGGCTCACGATTCCATTGTCGCACGCTTAAACTTCTTACGTGAACAAGGTAGTAATGTTGTTCCGAAAATTATAAAACAGCTTGAAAAAGACATGACCGACAACGGGATTCACAGCACCATTACCGGACGTGAGAAGTCGCCGTATTCCATTTGGCGTAAAATGCAGTTGAAAAATGCCTCATTTGAGCAGCTTTCTGACATTATGGCCTTCCGGATTTGTGTCGATTCGGTTGCGGATTGTTATCAGGCTCTGGGTATCATACACAGTAAATATCATATGGTTCCGCGCCGATTTAAAGATTATATTTCAACTCCGAAGCCAAACGGTTACCAATCTCTTCATACCGGCGTTATCGGACCATTCGATGTCAGAATTGAAGTACAAATCCGCACTTATGAAATGCATGAGGTCAACGAAAAAGGTGTGGCCGCTCACTGGGCATATAAGCAGGGACAGAAGACTGAAGGTAAAAACTTCCGTTGGATTCGCGAATTGTTGGAAATTTTGGATCAGGCGCAAAATCCGGATGAGTTTTTGGAAAACACTAAGCTTGAGATGTATAATGACCAAGTGTTCTGTTTTACGCCTAAAGGCGATTTAATCGGACTTCCGGTTGGTTCGACTCCGGTTGATTTTGCTTATGCCATTCACTCTAACGTGGGTGATACTTGCGTCGGTGCACGTATCAACGGCGAGATAAAACCTTTAAGAACAATTTTGCAAAATGGTGATCAGGTTGAAGTCTTAACATCTAAGAACCAACATCCGTCGTTGGAATGGGATCGTTTTGTCGTTACCGGAAAAGCCAAAGCTGCCATTCGTCGTTATGTACGCATTAATAAACGCGAACAATTTATTTCTCTCGGTAAAGAGATTTTAGAAAAACTGTTTAAATCGGAAGATCAAGTTTTCAATGAAAAAGAATTTGTCAATGTTCTCCCGAATTTTGAATCGGAAACCGTTGATGATATTTATGCCAAGGTAGGTGAAGGCTTATTCTCGGGCTGGGATGTTTTACGTGCGGTTCATCCGGGATACAGACAATCTAAAATCGAAAAAGTTGTTAACTCCATCAAATTACCGAGCTTTAAGAAAAACGCACCTAAAAAAGATTCACTTAAAATTAAAGGTCTTATTGATGGTATGGCTGTTCATTTTGCCGGTTGCTGCCACCCGTTGCCGGGAGATCGGATTGTCGGTATCGTTACCACGGGGAAAGGCGTAACCGTCCATACCATTAATTGCCAGTCACTCAAAAATTATGGAAAAGAACCGGAACGCTGGCTCGACATCGAATGGGGTAATGACGCCGAAAACGAAAAACACGTCGCCCGCTTAAAATTAATGCTCAGCAATGAACCGGGGGCTTTGGCACAAGTTGCCAATATTGCCGCCAAAGCCGAAGCCAATATTATGAATCTGAACATTACGTATCGAACCATGAGCTATTTTGAAATATTGCTGGACATTGAGGTCAAAAACGTTGACCAACTCAGCGGGCTCATCCTTGCCTTAAAAGCCGAAAAGTTGGTCAGTTACGTTGCCCGTGCGCAACAATAAATAAAGGAATTCTTATTTGTTGAATATAAAAACATACTGGGACAGATACAGTAAAAAGATATTGGTTCGCTTAAAACGTTTACAAGGAACACCTTATTCGATAGCCTCAGGATTTGCCTGCGGCGTTGCCATCTCATTTACGCCGTTAATCGGCTTTCATATGGTATTGGCCGCTCTGACGGCTTGGATTGCTCGCGGAAATATTATCGCTTCGGCTATCGGTACGATTATCGGTAATCCATGGACTTTTCCGTTTATTTGGGTTGCCGTTTTATACACCGGGCATATTTTAATCGGACACTCGGAACTGACAACAAATGTCGATTTTATGGCTACGTTTAAAGCAGCAGGAGATGCTTTGTACAGTCTTAATTGGCATAAATTCGGTCAAGATGTCTGGCCTGTTTTTTTTCCGATGCTTATCGGCTGCATACCTTTTTATGTTGCTTCTTGGATTATTTCGTATAAACTGATGAAGAAGACCATGGATAAATTGGCCGCTAGAAAACAACAAAAATCTGGGAAAGAAAACCATGATAGCCGGACTGGGATGTGATATCGTCAATATTGAACGAATTAATAAATCCGAAAAATTTTTAGAACATTTTCAATCTAAAATTCTCGGACCTCTTGAGCAAGAAGAAATTCGCAAAAGGTTGCCTTTAGCGCAAAAAGAATATGCCTGTCTGCTTGCCAAATACTATGCAGCCAAAGAGGCTTTTGTTAAGGCGCTCGGCACCGGTTTTCGCGACGGTATTTTTTTAAAAGATATTCAGATTACACACAATTCACTAGGTAAACCCGAACTTAAAATATCCGGAACGGCACGCTCGGTACTGAAAAAAACAGCGGATAACTTTAATCTTTTAATTTCATTAACCGATGATTACCCTTATGCTGAAGCTGTAGTCATTATTGACTGTTAATAGGAAAAACACATGAATATCTTACACATTTTCGGTACATCTTGCATGCTCAGACAACAAACATTTTTGTTGCCTGTAACACTTTTATGGTATCAACACAACGGGTTAACGGCCGCAGACTTTGTCTTTTTTCAAGGTCTGTTCATTTTATTCGGACTGTTCTCTGAAGTACCGAGCGGTTATTTGGCAGATATTTTTTCAAAAAAGCACATCTTATTATGCTCGTTTTTTCTATTTTTGATTCGCTGTTTACTCTGGCTTAATTTCACGGGCGTATACGTTATTATCATCGGTGAGATACTGGTCGTTTTATCACGCAGCCTGTTTCAGGGCATATACGACAGTTATATTTACGAATACTTGGAACAGAAAAAAGAAACCGATAAAATCGTAAAATATTACGGCATAATCAATTGCTATCTCAATGTCGGAACAGGCTCGGCGAGTTTGATAAGCAGCCTTATTTACCCGACTTATGCTTTGCAGGTTTTATTAACGCTTGAACTGATTACGACCTGCACCTCGTTAGCCTTAATGCTTGTTGTGCCGAATATACCTAATAAGCGTACGCGTAAACCGCTTAAAGAACACTTTACCGATATGTTCTCAACTGTTAAAAAGACTTTGACCGATCAGCGGATTAATCACCTTATCGTAATTTCCGCAATTTTTGCTTCCTCGACTTACATTTATATCTGGAACTTTCAACCGATTATGAAAGCAACCGACGTGGCAGTCCGATTATTCGGTTGTGTTTATTTCTGCAACTTTTTCTTCCGAGCATTAGCCGGTTATATGTCTGACTATATTCAACGCAAAGTAACATACAATCGGTTGGCCGTAATTGTAATGGCGCATATATTCATCGCTTTTACCGGGCTGGCTTTGGCTGAATATTTCAAGATTTCATACCTCACATTAGGTATTATTTTCCTTATATGTATCGGTATCGGTGCACAATTATCCTTTAATATACTGACAATAGCCACCATTCAAAAAATTGCATCGGCCAATGTCCGTGCAACCACATCATCTTCATATAATCTGGTTGCCCAAGGTGTCGCCGGTGTTATGTTATCATCTTTCAAATTTTTGGTAAAATATTTAAATTTCACGGAAATATATCTGCTGTACTTAGGCATTTATATTGCTTTCGGTCTCGGTATTTATTTCTGGAAATATGCCTCTGATAATTCGCAGGATGCCTAAAAATGAAGTCCGCATGCAAAAAAATTGTATGTTTTCTTTTTGCTGCTGCCTTTATCCTTGTTTTATCGGGAAGCCTGTTTGTTTACAAAAAAACACATCCGGCCATATCGGTTGTCATGTCCGTCTACAATTCGGAAAAATACTTAGACGATGCCATTCAAAGTGTCTTAACTCAAACTTTCGGCGATTTTGAATTTATCATAGTCAATGATGCTTCGACGGACAATTCGCAAAAAATTATCGATAAATATGCCGCTTCAGACAACCGCATTCGCACTTTTCAAAATGCCAAAAATTCAGGTGCCGCCGCTACGCGTAATGAGGGCTTAAGACATATTCGCGGTAAATATACGCTGGTTATAGATTCCGATGATGCGTTAATGTCAAATGCGCTTAAAACATCTTATTTGTTTGCAGAACATGACAATTTAGATATGTTTATTTTTTGCCCGATTGCTTTTAACGCACAGACAAAACAATTTGAATTTATGCCGATGTTAAATCAAAAATATATTCAAAAACGTAATTTAAGAATTTTCAATATTTCAGATATTTATGAAAGAACATTTCAATTAACACTCCTTCAACCATGGAATAAATTTATTCGTTCGGATATTATTAAAAACAATCATCTGCGTTTTGCAAGCCATCCATATCATGATGACGCCTATTTTGTATTTATGGCGATGATTAATGCCAAGCGTATCAGTTTTACATGGGAACAATTGTACCTTTATCGCCTCAACCGCAAAGGCTCACAAACGGACAAATTCTCCGAAACGGCAAAAATGCTCGGTAAGCTTGATGCCGCTAAGGCTATTTATAAAGAAATGCAAAAAAGAAATTTTCCGGCCATTGCCTATGTCCGAATGAACGGATGGCTAGCTGAAAATAACTATCCGCTGGCCGACCAATCTGCTTTTGCTCAGACTCAAAAATTTATGACAGAAGTTCGTAAATATTATACTTCTTTGCGCGCCGAAAGTGCTAACTGAATCGTACCATCATCCATATAGTCAAGCTCGGCTCCCATCGGTAATCCTTGTGCCAAAGTAGTCACCTTAACCGGATATTCTTTCAGACGTGAAAGTAAATAATGGGAAGTAATCTGTCCGTCAATGGTTGCAGGCAACGCCAGGATAACTTCTTTGATCACACCTTGAGCCAAACGCGAAAATAACCGTTCTATATTCAAATCTTCCGGCGTTACACCGTCTAGGGCTGATAAAATACCGCCCAACACATGGTATTGCCCTTTAAACAAGCCGACTCGTTCCATTGCCCATAAATCGGCAACATCCTGCACCACACAAACCACCTCGGTATCACGCGACAAATCCGCACAAATATGGCACGGATCTTCTGTATCAAAATTACCGCAAATCGGGCATGTTTTAATATTATCGGCAACGCTTTGCAAAGCTTCTATAAGCGGTAACAACTTATTGTCTTTATTTTTAAGCAAATGCAAAACAATCCGGCGAGACGAACGTGCACCCAGCGCCGGAAGTTTGGCAACTATTTTTATTAATTTTTCGATATCGTTATTTTGCAATTTTTACGACCTAAAACGGAAGTTTTAAACCGCCCAATCCGACACCGTTGGTGGCTTCTTTCATACCTTCTTCCATCATGGTATCGATTTTGGTATGTGCATCATTATAGGCAGCTTTAATTAAATCTTCGAGCATGGCAACATCACCGTCGCTCAACAGCGACTGATCAATACTAATGCTTTTCATTTCGGATTTACCGTTCAGCACGACCTTAACCATATTGCCGCCGCTGGTTCCTTCTCTTTCTTCTTGTCCGAGTTTTGCTTGAGTTTCCTGCATTTTGCGTTGCATTTGTTGAGCTTGCTTCATCAGTCCTTGTACATTAAACATTTAGTTTTCCTCTTCATATATTTCGTTAACAGGTTCGGGAACAACGAATTCCGTTTCACTTTCGTTTTCGGCATCTTCGATATTCTTCCGAATAATTGTTTCTATTTTAGCACCGTTAAATTCGCTAAGTATAGCTTTTACGAGCGGATATTCAGAGATATTTTTCTTATCTTTATCCAACTCCTTAGCTTCCAACATCGCCAATGTTTCGCCGAGCGGCTCGTAATCTATATCAATTTGCCAATTTTTACCGGTTTCTTTTTTCAAAAAGTTGCGTAAATTGGCTATCAGATTTTTATCGGCTTTTTCAGATACGGATATATGCATCCGCCCGTCGGCAAACTCTTTGAACGACAAATCATTTTTAACGGCAAACAGCAAAAGCGGTTGTTTTTTAGCCGTCAATAATTTAAGCAATTCGGCCGTTGTTTCAATAATCACACCGGAGTCTTCGACATCTGATACTTCGGAAGGTGTCATTATTTCGCTTGTTACGGCTGGGGTATTTTTATTCAGGCCGGATTTTTTTTTTAATTCCTTCAGCAAATCTGACGGACTTGGCAAAGAAGCGGAATAAGCAATCCGCATCAATATCATTTCCAAGGCATCGATTTGCACGGCCGCATACTGAATTTCGCTTAAGCCTTTAATCAGCATCTGCCAAATTTTAGAAAGAATGTTAATCGGTGCATCGCACATTTTTTTGCACATTTCGCGATCATTTTCGCTTAAAGAGGCATCATTAATAAAAGCCGGAACGATTTTAACTTTGGCCAGCAGGTGGGTAATATCTATCAAATCCTGCAAAATCACCGTCGGAACCGAACCGTTTGTATACATCGCTTGCAGGTTTTCCATAACGGCACTTATATCACCGGCCAGCAATTTTTCATACAAAACCATTGTTTGTTGGCGGTCGGCAAGCCCCAACATATTTTTAACCGTATCGGCTTTAATATTACCGTTACCCAAAACAATTGCCTGATCAAGCATTGAAAGGCCGTCACGTGCCGATCCGTCCGCAGCTCTGGCCACCATTTGCAAAGCCTCTTCTTCGGCTTCTATATTTTCAGCCTTAACGATTTTATTAAACAGTGTCATTAAAGTTTCGATACTCAAACGCTGTAAATCAAAACGTTGACAACGCGATAAAATCGTCACCGGAACTTTACGGATTTCGGTTGTGGCAAAAATAAACTTAACATGCGCCGGCGGCTCTTCCAAAGTTTTCAAAAGGGCATTAAACGCGCTTTTTGAAAGCATATGCACTTCATCGATTATATAAACTTTATAGCGGGCATTGGTCGGCTTGTAGCGTACGCCGTCCAAAATTTCGCGCATATCATCAACACCGGTTTTTGAAGCGGCATCAAGTTCTATAACATCAATATGTCTGTCAGCAGCAATTGCCTTACAATTTTCACACTCGCCGCACGGATGAATGGTCGGGCCGCCTTTGCCGTCCGGACCGATACAGTTAATGGCGCGTGCGATTAAGCGGGCGGTTGTGGTTTTACCGACACCGCGGATACCCGTTAAAATATAAGCATGATGCAAGCGATTATTTTGTATGGCATTAGTCAATGTTTGCACAAGCGCATCCTGCCCGAGCAAATCTTCAAACTTTTGCGGACGATATTTGCGCGCTAAGGCGACATATTGATGATTTTCGTTTTCTTGCGTCATACCTGTTTCTTTTATTCGAGGAGAAGGGACTTAGACCTTGTTTATCCGTTACGGCTGCTTCCTTCCGAACCTGACCGAGTTGGCGGCATTACAACCCTAAGCCCTTCATAAACTGTACTTATATTGAGCAAATATAATCAATTTGCAAGCAAAAAAAACAACTTATCGCATACTTTATAAATTGTTTAAGGCGTTTTGCAAACCGACCGGACTTTGCCCGTATATTCTCGGCATTGAGCCTGAGCCGGATATCGATGATCCGTTAAAGCCGTCATACGAGCTGTAGCCGCCGTAAAACTTTTGCGGTGCGGATTCGACCAAACTTTCGCCTGCAGATGTTACTCGTACCACATCCAGACCATGTTCACTCTGTCCGTTCGGCAAAATACGGAAAATACCGCTCATACCGTAATAGCCCTCCGGACGAACGATTTGTTCTTCCGCATAGCTTTTATCTTTATGCGACAGCGACGATGCTAACGCCACGGCATCATAAGCAAAAATGCTTAATCCGTTCGGGCGTTCGCCGAATAATTCGTTATATTTTTGTGCGAAAGCATTACGCTGTTTTAACGACATCACCGGATAAACAGCTCCGTACAATTCGGTTTCTTTACTTAAACCGGTATTGGCCCAAACCGATGTACCCATAAACAATACATCCGGTGCTGCCACATCATAATAGCTGAACATTGAAGATATTGCCTTTAATTTATTACCGTATTCCGGAATAAGCAAAGCATCAAATCCGAGACTGTCATCCTTATCTTTAATCATCGAGGTTACCAAATCAGTAAATTCCATGGTTTCCGGTGCATAAAAGCCGATTTTGGTTACTTCAGCGCCATTATTACGTGCCGCTTTAATATATGATTTCAGCATATTCAACCCGCTTTGATTGTTCGGCAATACGGCGGCCAGCTGCCGACGTCCCTGCCCGACGGCATAATGCACGATTCTGTCGATCTGCTGGTCATTCAGCAGACCTAAAGTATATATTCCCTCTTGCAAAACGGCCGGCGATGTTGAAAACGAAATCACCGGTATATTTTTAGATTTGGCGACCTCGCTTATAGCCGAAACTTCATCAGCCGTTAACGGACCCAAAATCAAATCACTGTCGACATTAACGGCATTTTCGATTGCCACACGCGCACCGGAGGTTGAACCTTTGGTATCATAAAATTGCACCACCAGATTATTGTTATTTAAATCACCTATAGCCATCGTGGCGGCATTTTTCATGCTTTGTCCCATCGAGGCGACATTACCGCTGAGCGGTAATAACATTGCGACTCTGAAACTTTCGGCATTTCCCAAATCGACTTGCGAATAATCAGTCGAACCGACCATATCTACCGGCGTGCTGTCGGTATTTTCATAATTGTAGTATGTGCTGTGCATCGTTTTATTCCACACGGTGCAGCAGCACAAAAGCATACAACCGAAAATAACACCTAATTTTTTTAACACTTGCAATTTTCCTTAAAATGTCAAACAATACCATATTATTAATTCTAAATAAATTTTTTGTAAAGTTAAAGTTGAAGAAAATGTTAAGAAACGGACTGTATATCATCTCGACACCCATCGGCAATTTGCAAGATATTTCGCCGCGCGGTATCGAAACCCTGAAACAGGCAGACATTATAGCCTGCGAAGATACGCGTATTGCCAAAAAACTGTTTACGCTGCTCGGTTTGCAACTTAATAAAAGATTCATCAAATACGAAGACCATTCCGAAGAAAAAAATGCCCAAATGATTATCGATTTAATTAATGATAATCACATTGTTGCCCTTATCAGTGATGCCGGTGCGCCGCTGATTTCCGACCCCGGATATAAACTGGTTCGCAAGTGCCGCGAGCAAGATATTTATGTAACGGCGGTTCCGGGTGCATGCGCAGTCATTACAGCCTTACAGCTTTCGGGACTGCCGACCAACCGTTTTATGTTTGCCGGCTTTATTCCCAACAAAGACAAAGCACGTCATGACTTATTTAATGAGCTGAAAAGCATAAACACGACACTGATTTTTTACGAAACCGCGCCGCGTTTGTTAAAAACTTTGGAACAGGCAGCTGAAATATTTACCGACCGCGAAATTGCCGTCTGCCGCGAACTGACCAAAATGTATGAAGAAACCGTCAGCGGGACGATTCCGGAAGTTATGGCACACTTCACGGAGCAAGAACCGCGCGGTGAATTTGTGTTAATGGTTGCTCCGCCGCAGGAAAAAGAATGTCAAATTGCCGATGTAAGCGATATTTTACGCCGTCGTCTGCAGGAAACATCGCTTAAAACCGCCGTTAAAGAAATCTGTGCCGAATACAACCTCAGCAAAAACGACGTTTACGCTTTAGCCTTAGAGATAAAAGATGAATAATTATCGCAAAGGTAAATTCGCCGAACTTTTGGCCGCCGCTTATATGTTTTGCCACGGTTATAAAATCGTGAAGCGCAACTTTATCACCGGTCGCGGCACAACAGCCGGTGAAATCGATTTGATTTGCCGCAAAAAAGATACGCTCGTCTTTGTTGAAATAAAGCAACGTTCTTCTTTAGAAAATGCCGCCTATGCCATTACCAAACAGCAGCGAACACGCATTATCCGCGGAGCACAGAATTTTTTGAAATCATACCCTGCGTACCGCGGCCACGACATCCGCTTTGATGCCGTTCTCATCACCCTGCCGTGGCGGATTCGCCATATTATAAACGCTTGGCAGGCCGACTAAATACCGCTCAACGCGACCAACTTTTGCGCCCATGTCTGCGGATAATGATTAGCTGTTATATTTTGATTAATCAGTGCCGTATCATATTCGGTACGGGTTCTGATTTGATATCTTAAGCTCAAACCGCTGCCGGCCGTATATTTATTTTCGGGCAGAAAGCTTTTGATTTTTATAAACGGAGCCGAATAATCAGATAGCAAAGTTTCCGGCGTCTGCATAATATCGGATTGTTTATAACTGCGAATATAACTGTTGCCGACAAACCCCTCCTCCGCCAACAAAGATGTTAATTTATATTCCGAATATCTAGCACTTTCGGTAAGCGAAATATCATTCCAAAATTTTTGAAAAGCCGCATTTTTTACGATATCGCGGCTGAAAACCATAAAATAGCGATGCAAATGATACCTGTAAACGTAATCGGAAGTTACCGACCAAAAATCGAATCCTTTACGTTCCATTTGTGCAAAAACCGCCTGCAAATCAAACAGCGGCCCGTAAACGCTGTCATTACAAAATACGATTTCATCATATTGCGCCAATTTATCCCACCCGAGCTGTTCGATAACATAATGCCACGAGCCGAAATCGCGCATTTTATGCTCTTTTGTAAACAATCTTTGAGTAAAAGGAGCGATTTTAAACAACTCATCCGGCGGTATTTTGCCGTTACCGACGTAGTAGACCTCGCCGATTTCGGATAATTTTTTTACCAAATACACAACATAATCCTGAATTTGGCATTTTTTATCATATCCTGCTAACAAACAAATGCGTTTCATATTTCCTCCGTTTCGTATCAACAAATAATCGTGGCAAAAAAATTTTCAATATACCGGCGAATAATATAAAAAAAGTATTGAAAAACCGACGATTCGGTATTATACATATATACAGTATGTGTACATAAAGGAGTAATACAATGATTGAAATGCCGGAAAATCTGGTTGAAATGGCGCTGAAAACCATGGGCGACCGGTGGAAAATTATGATTATTCAAGAGTTGATGAACGGGACCAAGCGTTTTGGTGAACTTAAAAAAGAACTCGGTGACATCACACAAAAAGTTTTAACATCCAACCTGCGTGCTTTGGAAGAAAAAGGGATTTTAATCCGTACGGTTTATGCACAAATTCCGCCGCGAGTAGAATACACATTAACCAATTTCGGATATAATTTGAAGCCTGTTTTGGATTCCATGCGTGCATGGGCAGAAGAATACTATAATCAGAATGTCAAAAATTTGATGCCTGATTTGGCATAACACCGGACAGATTAGTAAAAGCGCGCTGTCAAGCGCGTTTTTTTATGTTGTCATCCTTGGGCGAGCGACAGCGAGAACCGAGAATCTCTTTAAGTATAGCACTGCCGATTGCGAAAGATGCCCGATCAGGTCAGGCATGACAGTAATAATATCATCCTTGCACTTTTTATTTTTACCGTCATCCTTGGGCGAGCGGTATTTCTTTTACTGTCATTCTCGGGAGAGCGGTATTTCTTTTACTGTCATTCTCGGGCGAGCGAAGCGAGAATCGAGAATCTCTCGCAAAATAAATGTCATCCTTGCACTTTTTATTTTTACCGTCATCCTTGGGCGAGCGGTATTTCTTTTACTGTCATTCTCGGGCGAGCGTTTTTTCTTTTCCTGTCATTCTTGGGCAAGCGAAGCGAGAACCGAGAATCTCTCGCAAAATAAATGTCATCCTTGCACTTTTTATTTTTACCGTCATCCTTG
>JAGBLF010000009.1 GCA_017635595.1 Alphaproteobacteria bacterium | reverse complement strand
GTACTTTGGGTGCCGGTAAAAGCGTGTTTGCACGAGCGTTTATCAAAAAAATGACAGGCGCCGAAGACGTTCCGAGTCCGACTTTTACATTGGTTCAAATGTATGATGCCGGTGCTTTTGATATTTTCCATTATGATTTATATCGTTTGAAGAGCCCGATGGAAATATTCGAATTAGGTGTTGATGAGGCTTTTTTCTCTGCCGTCAGTTTGGTCGAATGGCCGGAAAAAATGGGGAGCTTTGCGCCGCGTGATATGTGGCATATTGAAATCAGTGTTGAAGATGATGTGCGCAAAATCAAAATTATTGCCACGACCGATGAAAAAATGAACAGATTTCAAAATGTCAGATAATTTGATGCATGCAACTTTAGTTGAAATGGCCGGACAGGGGGTATTGCTGGCCGGTAAGAGCGCAAGCGGAAAATCCGATTTGGCCTTTCGTTTGATAGAAAATAAAAAAGCGGTTTTGGTTGCCGATGATGTTGTCGAATTGCAATTTCAAGACGGTGTTATTATCGGCAGTGCACCCCTTAATCTTAGAGGATTACTTGAAATAAGGGGTATCGGTATTGTTGAATTTCCGTATAAAGACAGCACAACAATTAAAATGGTCGTTCATTTGCAGGAAGATTTACCGCAAATGGAAAGAATGCCCAAAAACAGGTGCGAAAATATTTTAGGTCTTGAAATTCCGCAAATAGACTTGTATGCTAAAGAAAGTTCTGCGCCGGATAAGGTTATTGCGGCCTTAAAGGTTTTGGTAACAAAAGAACTTCGAAGAGAGGAATAGGATAGGGAATGATTGACAGATTTATAGGACCCTTTTTGCGGACATTAGGCAAGCCGTTGGTGGCTTTTGTTATGAATTTGGGGTATTTTTCGCAATTTGTTGCCAAGTCGGTATATAACTGCTTTATGCCGCCGTTTTATGTAAAATTGCTGTTTAAACAAGTTATAAATATCGGATTTTATTCTGTTCCGGTGGTTGGTTTGACGACTTTGTTTGCCGGTATGGTTATTGCCATTCAAACCTATTCGGGTATTTCAAAATACGGTGCGGAAAGCGCTGTCGCTATGGTGGTTTTGATTTCGGTAACACGTGAGTTGGCTCCGGTTTTATCGGCACTGATGGTTGCCGGTCGTATCGGTGCGGCGATGGCTGCTGAAATAGGTACAATGCGTGTTACCGAACAAATTGATGCTTTGGTAACGTTATCGGCCAATCCGTTTCGCTATTTGATAGCACCGCGTGTGTGGGCGGCGATTATCGTTATGCCGTTGTTGGTGATTTTCGGTGATATTATCGGTATTTTCGGCGGTTATGTCGTCGGTATTTATAAGCTCGATTTCAATCCGGCCAACTATATCAATAACACCATGAATAATTTGCAAACGCTGGATGTGATGACCGGTGTGGTTAAAGCCGGCGTTTTCGGTTTTATTATTTCAGTTATGGGATGTTATCACGGTTATCGTTCCAAAGGCGGTGCACAGGGTGTCGGAGAAGCGACAACCAATGCTGTGGTATCGTCTTCTATTTTGATTTTAATTTTTAATTACTTAATTACGGAAATGTTTTTCTCAAGATAAGGCGGTATGCAGATGTCAGAAGAAAATAAAATAGAAATCAGAAGTTTGTATAAAGCCTTCGGCAAGAAAAAGGTATTGGACGGCGTTGATTTGGATGTGAAAAAAGGCGAATCTCTGGTGGTTATCGGCGGTTCGGGTACCGGAAAATCCGTTTTGATTAAATGTATACAGGGGTTATTGATACCGGATAGCGGGTCAATAAAAATTGACGGTGAGGAGACAGTCGGCACGAATATTGATATCCATAAAAAAATGGGGATGTTGTTTCAGGGGGCGGCTTTGTTTGACAGTTTGAGTGTTTGGGAAAACGTGGCTTTTTCGCTTATCGAAAACGATAAAATGAACCGTGCCGATGCCAAGCTGGAGGCTGTTCGCGTGTTGCGTCAGGTTGGATTGGCTCCCGATGTTGCCGATTTGGAACCTGCCGAACTTTCCGGCGGTATGCAAAAACGTGTCGGTTTGGCTCGTGCCATTATCAATAAGCCGGAAATTATTTTCTTTGATGAACCGACAACCGGTTTGGATCCGATTATGGCCGACGTAATTAATGATTTGATTATAGAATCGGCACGCGGTTTGGGCGCTTCGACCTTAACCATTACGCATGACATGGCTTCGGCGCGTAAAATTGCCGACAGAGTAGCCATGCTTTATCAGGGAAAAATTATCTGGAGCGGAACGGTAAAAGAAATGGATAAGTCAGATAATCCGTATTTACAACAATTTATAGCCGGAAGTTCGCACGGACCGATACAAGTGGAAGTATAAATATGGTAAAGAAAAACACTATTTTCGTATGTCAAAATTGCGGTGCCGCCTATCCTAAGTGGCAAGGTAAGTGTGATTCGTGCGGCGAGTGGAACAGTATTGTCGAAGAAGTGGCCAAAAGCGATGATTTTTCAAAAATAAATACCAAAAAAGAGGGTAAAATTATTGATTTTGTGCCGCTGAAAGGCACAATGCAGACATACAGTCGACTGCTGACAGGTATTAAAGAAATCGATCGGGTGACCGGTGGCGGATTGGTGCCGGGGTCGGTGATTTTGGTCGGCGGTGATCCGGGTATCGGTAAATCAACGTTATTGTTACAGGTTTGTGCCGGTTTAGCCTCAAGTACCGAAAAGCAGGAAAGCTATTACATTTCAGGAGAGGAAGCCATCGATCAGGTGCGTATCCGAGCCAACCGGTTAGGCTTAGCCGACAGTCCCGTTAATTTAGCCAGTGCCACAAACGTACATAATATTGTCACAACTTTGGAAAAAACAAATGCCAAGATTGTGATTATCGATTCTATACAAACCATGTATCTCGAAGAAGTGGAATCGACACCGGGCAGTGTCGGGCAGGTCAGGGCGTGTGCTTACGAGTTGATAAAATTGGCTAAGCGTAAGGGTTTTGTACTGTTTTTGGTCGGACACGTCACAAAGCAAGGCGAAATTGCCGGTCCGCGAGTTTTGGAACACATGGTTGATACGGTTTTGTACTTTGAAGGCGAGCGCGGGCATCATTTCCGCATTTTGCGCGCGGTTAAAAACAGATATGGTGCAACCGATGAAATAGGTGTGTTTGAAATGCAGGATAAAGGCCTGGTCGAAGTTGAGAATCCGTCTGCCTTATTTTTGGCCGAGCGCCAAGGTAATATTTCAGGGTCGTGCGTTTTTGCGGGCATTGAGGGTTCACGACCATTGTTGGTCGAAATTCAGGCACTTGTCAGCCCGAGCGGCTATTCAACACCTAAAAGGGCGGTCGTCGGCTGGGATTCTAATCGCTTGTCAATGATTTTAGCCGTTTTGGAAGCGCGTTGCAGTATGAACTTCAGTTCGCATGATGTATATTTGAATATTGCCGGCGGTCTCAAAATTACCGAACCGGCAGCCGATTTGGCGGTGGCTATGGCTGTCATATCCGCCTTAACAAATAAGCCGTTGCCGGCCGATATGGTTGTTTTCGGTGAAATCGGTCTGTCCGGTGAAATCCGAAGCGTTACTCAAGCCAATTTACGCTTGAAAGAGGCACAGAAGCTTGGTTTTGCCAGTGCGATTATTCCACCGGTTTTCGGAAAAGATAAAAAAGAAAAAGGCTTGAAAAATTATGATTTATCGTGTTATGAAATAGGAAATGTTCATCGTTTGATAAATTGGTTCAATTAGGAGCAAAATTATGGAACAACTTAATAATTTGGATGTGGTGTTTTTGATTATAGTCGGTATTTCGGCTCTGGTCGGTATTGCCCGCGGTATGACCAAAGAGATTTTATCCATCCTCGGTTGGATACTGGCAGCGGCCGCATTGTTTTATTTGGTTCCGATTATTGAGCCTATTGCTCAGACATACGTCGCTTCTAAAATGATGGCAAATATTGTATCCGGTTTGGCAGTATTGATTGTTTTCAGTATTATTTGGCTGTTGACTGTCGATAAAATTTCGACCGCCATTCGCTCGAGCGCTTTGAGTGCCGTAGATAGGATTCTCGGATTTGTATTCGGTGCGGCACGAGGAATTTTGATTATTATTCTTATTGCTTTGATGATTACGACCATTATTCCGGAAGAATCAAAAAAAGGTACGTTTGCCGAGTCTCAATATTTTCAATTGGCTAAAAGTAATATAGATCCTTTGGTAAGCATGATACCGGAAGAATGGATTAAAAGCATTAAAGATAAAACTTCCGGTTTCGGTTTAGGTTCGGATAAAGATGCCGACAAAGATAAAAATATTGCCGCGAAGGATAACCAAAATGCCGATACTTCTGCCAAGGCAACGGAAAACAGTGATGAAACAGCCGCCACAGGGGATAATATTGATACAAAAGATCAAACAACTGACGGTGAAAGCAGTACGGTTGATAATAATATCGAAGTATTGAAAAAGACCGGGGAAGAGCTGTTTAATGAATTGGTTCAACCTAAAACATCGGGCGAAACCGGTAATGATGAACTTCCGGATTCATCTGATTTGGATAAGTTGCTTGACGGATTGGAAGATCTGGTTGTCGAAAATGAAGGTGTAAACAAGGCTGCCGAGAGTATTTCACAAAAAATAACGGAAAAAGTTATGGATAAGGTTGCCGATAAAATTGCCGATAAGGTTATTGAGCAATCAACCGACAAAGGTTCTGAGCAAGCAACCGACAAAAGTTCTGAGCAAGCAACAGGTAAATAATTGACTGCAAAATAAAAAAACATCGGCAGATTGCCGATGTTTTTTTTGATATCGGATAAATATTATAAGAAATAATTTCTTAAATATTCGGCTAAATCTGCCGTATTGACACGGATTTGTTCCATTGTATCACGGTCACGGATAGTTACGCTTTCCGGTTGTTGCTCAATGGTTTCAAAGTCAACCGTTAAGCACAGCGGTGTTCCGACCTCATCATGACGACGATATGCCTTACCGATGTTGCCGGTATTCTCAAGCGCAACACGACCGATACCGAGTTTCATTAATTGCTGTTTAAGTTCGTGGCATTTAGCCATAATTTGCTCGTTGTTCTTTTTAAGCGGAATAATAGCAACTTTGATTGGTGCCAAATGTTTTTTGAGTTTCAGAACCGTACGGCTGTTACCGTTACCTAAATCTTCTTCTTCGTAGGCTTCAGTCAAAACGGCCAAGACGCCGCGGTCAACACCCATAGACGGCTCAACCACAAACGGAATAATCCATTTACCGTTATCATCTTGAATACACAATTTTGTTGTCGATTCTTTATTTTCATGACAATGGGCTTCTAATGTAAATTCCTCTTGATTTTTGGTGTGGTTTCCTAAATCATAGTCACGACGATTGGCAATACCTTCCAATTCTTCCATGCCGTGCGGGAATTGATATTCAATATCGTAGCAGGCTTTTGCATAATGTGCTAAATCATCATCAGGGGTTTTATAGATGTTAATGTGTTCCATTTTTAAACCTTGGTCAAGCCACCATTGAATACGGGCATTTTTCCATTTTTCATGCCAGTCGATATCGGTTCCCGGATTAACGAAAAATTCCAATTCGGCTTGCTCAAACTCGCGCACGCGGAAAATAAAGTTACGCGGTGTAATTTCATTGCGGAAAGATTTGCCGATTTGAGCGATACCGAACGGCAATTTGCGCGATGTTGAATCAACAACGTTTTTAAATTGCGTAAAAATAGCCTGAGCCGTTTCCGGACGCAAGTAAGCTATATTTTCGTCATTTTCAACCGGACCGACCTGAGTTTTGAACATCAGGTTAAACGGACGAGGCTCGGTTAAGTCGGTAGAACCGCAAACCGGACATTTGCCGCCGATTTGGTCGGCTCTGAAACGGCCTTTACATTTTTTGCAATCAACCATCGGATCGGAGAAAGTGTCTTCATGGCCGGAGTAGTGCAGAACTTTGCGATTTGTTAAAATAGCGGAATCCAAACCTTCGACATCATCGCGTTCGTAAACCATTGCGCGCCACCAAGCGGCTTTTAAGTTGTTTTTTAATTCAACGCCGAGCGGGCCGTAATCATAAACGCCTTGCATACCACCGTATATATCGGCATTTTGGAATATAAAACCTCTTCTTTTGCACAAAGAAACCAACTGTTCCATAGTTGTTGCAACCATTTTCGTATCCTTATAAAAAATTATTGACTGTTTATTAATCAATTCGTTGTACACTCATTACAGATAAAATGCAAGAGGGATAATCATATGAAAAGAACAAAAGTTGCCTTGGTTTACGATTTTGATGAAACACTCAGCGTTCATTATATGCAGGATTATATGCTCATTCCAGAACTTGGGTATAAACCTGAAGAGTTCTGGCGTGCCGCAAACGAATGGTCGGCCAAAAACGGGGTGGATCAAATTACCGGCAGTATGTTTTGTTTTAAGTATGCATATGAGAAAAGAGGCATTAAGTTGACTAAAGCAAAATTAAAACGCTATGGTGAGCCTATAGATTTTTATAACGGTGTGGAAGATTGGTTTACCCGCATTAATAAATACGGACGTTTCCTGGATTTGGATATAGAACATTATATTATATCTTCCGGCTATGAAGAAATTATCGAAGGTTGCAAGATTCGTAAATTTTTTAAGGATGTGTATGGCTGCGCTTTTGTATTTGGTGAAGATGGTACGCCCGTGTGGCCGGCTCGTGTGGTCAATTATTCGGGCAAAATTCAATATTTATCCAAAATCAATAAGGGACTGGGTAAGTATGACGATAAAATCGTTAACGAGTATATGCCGGATGAAGAACGCCGGATTCCGTTTAAGCGTATGATTTATTTTGGGGACGGACAAACCGATATTCCGTCGATGAAAATGGTGAAAAATCACGGCGGTAATGCCATAGCTGTATATCAACCTCATTCACGTAGAAAGGAAAAGGCCGTCACAATGTTGCGTGAAAACAGAGTTAATTTCGCTTTAGCTGCCGACTATCGTGAAGATAAAGAAATTGATTGCGTTGTTAAAACGCTGCTTAACCGTATTGCAACGGAGCGAGATTTGGAAGAATTGAAGAAAAAAGAAGATAAAAAGAAAAT
>JAGBLF010000008.1 GCA_017635595.1 Alphaproteobacteria bacterium | reverse complement strand
ATTGAAAAAATCGCCGGTGAAGAAGGAAAAGAAGTTGTTTTCAACGAAGTGCTCGCTTTAGACAGCACATTCGGTACACCGTTAGTGTCCGGTGCAAGCGTTAAGGCTTTGGTTGTAAAACAGGCAAAAGATGCGAAAGTTATTGTTTTCAAGAAAAAGAGAAGACAAAACTATCGTCGTAAAAATGGTCACAGACAAAATATCACAATCGTTAAGATTACGGATATTTTAAGTAAGTAATAGGGAGAAAGCGTTATGGCACATAAGAAATCTGGTGGTAGCTCCAATAACGGTCGTGACTCTGAAGGTCGTCGTTTAGGTGTTAAAAAATTCGGCGGTGAAGCTGTTATCCCTGGCAACATTATCATTCGTCAACGCGGTACAAAGTACCATCCGGGACAAAATGTAGGCTTGGGTAAAGATCACACGATTTTTGCTACTTCTGAAGGTAAAGTTGAATTTAAAACCAAAGCCGACAGCAAAGTTTATGTTTCCGTTGTCAGCGAGTAAGTTTTAACAAAAACTCGTTTAGAGGGGCCTCGCGCCCCTTTATTTTTACTTAAGTAACAGGTTAAAAATGAAGTTTCTGGATCAGGCAAAAATATATATCAAAGCCGGTGACGGCGGAAAAGGCTGTGTGGCTTTTCGCCGCGAAAAGTTTATTGAGTTCGGCGGTCCGAACGGCGGTGACGGCGGCGATGGCGGCAGCGTTTATTTTGAAGCGGTTGAAAACCTGAATACTTTGATAGATTTTCGCTATCAGCAACATTTTAAGGCGCAAAAAGGTCAGCAGGGTATGGGTTCCGAAATGACCGGCTATAAAGGCGAAGATTTAATCATTAAAGTTCCGGTCGGTACCGAAATTGTGGCCGAAGACGGCGAAACGGTTTTGAAAGACATGATCAAAGCCGGTGAACGTTTTTTAATTGCCAAAGGCGGCAAAGGCGGCTTAGGTAATACGCGTTTCAAAACATCTACCAATCAAGCACCGCGCTATGCCGGACCGGGAACACCGGGTGAAGAAATTTGGGTATGGCTGCGCTTAAAAATTATTGCCGATGTCGGCTTAATCGGTTTGCCGAACGCCGGAAAGTCGACCTTCTTGTCGGCAGTTACTTCGGCGCGTCCGAAAATTGCTGACTACCCGTTTACCACACTGCATCCACACTTGGGCGTGGCTTGGATTAACGGTAAAGAAATTGTTTTGGCCGATATTCCGGGGCTGATTGAAGGTGCGCATGAAGGTACCGGTCTGGGAGACAGATTCTTAAAACACGTTGAACGTTGCAGTGTCTTTTTGCACGTTTTGGACGGGACGTCCGAAGATGTCGCCGCAGATTATAAAACGATTCGTCGTGAATTGGAACTGTACAGCGATAAGCTTAAAGATAAGCCGGAAGTTGTCGCTCTAAACAAGTGCGATGCCTTGACAGCCGAAGAAGTTGCCGATAAGGTCAAAGCACTGCAAAAAGTGACTAAAAATGAGATTTTTGCGATTTCCGCCGTGGCTCAAAGAGATTTAATGCCGTGTTTGAGTGCGGTCAGTAAGTTTGTGACCACGGTGAAAAATGTTAAACATAATGATGACGAAACGATGACACGGGCTCCGTCAAAGCCGTGGTCACCGCTAGACTAAAAGGAGAACATAAAGTGGCTGAAGAAAAGCAAACAGATAATAAAATCTTAAAAATAATTACCGATTCGCTTGATGATATGAAAGCCGAGGATGTTGTGGTTATTGACTTGGCCGGCAAAACATCTATTGCCAGTTATATGGTTGTTGCCAGCGGTAATTCAAACCGCCATGTAGCCTCTATTGCCCAAAAAATCGAAGAGAATTTGAAAGCTGCCGGTTGTCGCAGTACCTCCGAAGGCGAAACGAAAGCCGATTGGGTGTTAATCGATGCTTTTGATGTGATTGTTCATATCTTCCGCCCGGAAGTGCGTGATTTTTATAACTTGGAAAAAATGTGGCAATCGGCCGCCAATTTGCGCAAAGAATAGATTTTTGAGATACCGGCCGGGATTTCGGCATCTCAAGTAAATTAAAACAGGATAATTTGTATTTAGGGTAAAGGCGTTAAAGCGCCTTTACTGCTTTTTTGTTGCAAATTTTATTATAAATGTGCTAAGACGAATTTAGGACATAACAATAAATATGCGGGGTGAAATGAAAAACTTTTTTGCAATTTTAATCAGTGCATTGACTTTTTTATTTTCCGCTCAAACCGATGCGGCACCGTATCGGATAAAGTGGACGGCTGATGAGGCAGATTTGAATTTTGCAGTGGCATTGCTGAAAAATGAAGCTCGGCTGAACGAAAGCAATTTTATCATTTCCCCCGTTTCCGCTTATACGGCTGCGGTGATACTTGCTCAGGGCTGTGACGGTCAAAGCCTGGATGAGCTCAGAAAGTATATTTTAACGGATTCGGTTAATGTGCCGACGGATGCTATCGCTGATATGACTTTAAAAGCCCTGCAAACATATTCAAAAGGGGCTGTTGTCAATATTACCATGTGGGGTGAGGACTTTAACAACGAATATAAAAAAGTTGTCGGTAAGTTTGCCGATATCAGAGCATTGCCTTTGAAGACCGACTATATCAATAAATGGATGAATACGAGTACTAAAGGCGAAATATCCGGTATGTTAAAGTCGGAATGGACCGACAAAAAAAGTGTTTATTATTACAATATCACATCATTTAAAGATAAATGGGCCGATGAATTTGACTGGCACAAAACAAAAAGTCGGAATTTTTATTCATACGGCAAGCAAAAACCGGTAAAAGTTAATACCATGTATGCCCGTCGTTTTGCCGACTATTATGAAGATGATAAAATGCAAGCGATTCGTTTATGGTTTCAAGGCAACGATTTTATTGAAATCTTTTTACCGCGTCGGACAGTGCGCTTTAAAAAGTTTATGCATGATTTGCAAAGCGATGATTTGAAATTGGATTATGAAAAAGCAGACGTGAAAATCTATATTCCGCGTTTTGAAATTAATAGCGGTGTCCTTGATTTACGGAATATTTTCGGTAAATTCCATGTTGCAAAAGTCTTTGATCCGCAAAATAAAGACTATGATAAAATGAGCTCTGAGCCGCATACAATACAAAAGATTGTCGCGATGACCGGTTTGCGCGTGGATGAAACGGGAACAGAGGCACTGCCGGTGCCGGAAGATGATGAAGATGAAACAAAAGATCAGGAGTTCGGAGAATTACCGCCTAAAGTGTTCAATGCCGACCGCCCGTTTGTATTTATGGTCAGCGGCGGTTTGCTCATCGGTACTTATACGCAAGGCGAAGAAATCGCTCGCCTGATTGAAGAAGATGAGGAAGAGGATTGGTAGACTGCTATGAAAGTTACGATTCTGGCTATAGGTAAGTGCAAGTCCGGCTCGCCGGAAGCGCAGATTATTGCCGAATATGTAAAGCGTTCCGGCTGGAATGTGGTTGTTAAAGAAAAAGATAATTCCAATCAGGACGATGAAGCAAAGTTTTTGCAGGGTTCAATTCCGGCGGGCGCAAAAATTATCGTATTGGATGAGCGCGGCGTTAATATCTCCAGTCCGGATTTGGCGGCTAAAGTCGAACAGTGGATGTTAGACGGCTGTTCGGAATTGTGCTTTTTAATCGGCGGCGCCGACGGGCATTTGCAATCAACGCGCGATAAAGCCGATTTGATTTTATCTTTCGGTAAATTGACATTGCCACACATGTTGATGCGTGCCGTTTTGTCCGAACAAATTTATCGAATTCAAACCATAATTAATCATCATCCGTATCACAGAGTATAAGGATAATCAAAATGAGTGAAAATAAAGAGATTATTGCTAACGAAGAAATAAATCAGGAAAAATTACAAAAGGCTGTTCGGATTATCAAACAATTGCAACAAGAATTGCCGAGTTGGATCGAAAAAGGTTCCGGTCCGTTTTTGGCGGCAATATATGATGAAAATGATAATTTGATAGCCAAACAGGCAAACAGTGTCGTCAGTGAAGTATGCAGCCATAATCATGCCGAAATGAATACAATTAAGGCCGCCGAAAAGGCTTTGAATACTTATGATTTATCGGCGCATAATTTACGCTTGTATGTAACGGCCGAGCCGTGCATGATGTGCTTGGGCGGTATTATGTGGTCGGGCATTAAGGAAGTTTATTACAGCGTGCCGTCAAAGCGCGTGGAAGAAATAACCGGATTCGATGAGGGATTTAAGCCGGATTGGTTGCAAGAGTTTAGAAAGCGCGGCATCGTTGTTTACGGCAATATTGAACAAAAAATCGGTGAAGAAGTTTTGCAAAATTACGTAACCGCCGGTAACACGGTTTATCAGCCGGAAAGAAAATAGGTCAGAGCGGCAATTCGTCAGAAGAATAATCTAAAACTTCGCAAACGGTATCATAATCAAAACCGGCACGCACCAAAGTTCCCATATCTTTTTGCTTAAATTCTTTGCGCTGTTCTTCGGGACGATACGGACCGATTTTTTTGCGTTTAGCCAGTTTTAAGGCCATTTCCAGCGGGTTATATTCCTGTTCGTCAAGAATAGAGTCTATTTCTTGCTCATCAATACCTTTTTCGCGCAATTTCTGTTTAATATAGCGCGACGGCTTGCCGGCACTTAAGTAAGAACGCACTTTAATTTCGGCAAAACGATTATCATCCAGATAGTGCAAGCGTTCAAATTCGGTTAATACGTCTTCTACCCATTGGTAGGCTTGTTGTTTATCAAATTCCGGATTCTCAAAAGCATATTTATTAACGCGTCGATGCAAAACGCTGCGTAAGTTTTCAACCGACGATTCAAAGCGTTTCAAATAATATAATCCGATATTTTTTAAGCGTTGCGGTGTAATTTTTTTCTGCGGTTTACGTTTGCGGGCGGGTGTTTCTGCCGGATTATTGCCATCGACGATGTTTTGCACTTGAAAAATCCTTTTTAATAAACTAAATTCTTGGTAATTTTAGTATAAAGAGGTTTTTAAATTATGAACGATAAGTGCATTTCTTTTAATTTGGATAACAATGCCTTTCGCGGCAGAATAGTGCGTATGGATAATGTTTTAAAAGAGGTTTTTGCCAACTGGGTATATCCGGATAACATAGCTGCTGCCGTGGCTGAAAATACGGCTTTGGGCGTGCTGTTGGCCAGCCTGATGAAATTTGACGGCCTGTTTACGCTGCAATTGCAGGGTGACGGCCCGCTGTCGGTTTTGGTAACCGATGTTACATCGGCCGGTAAAGTTCGTTCATGTGCCAAGTATGATGCAAAAAAAATCGAAGAAGCCCAGGCCTTGCGCAAAACCGAAGGTGAAATCGAACCGGCTCCGCATTGGCTGGGACACGGTAATTTGATTTTTACAATCGACCAAGGTAAAAAAACAGACCTCTATCAAGGCGTTGTTGATTTGCAGGGAAAAAATTTGGCTGAATGTGCTTTGCGCTATTTCAAATATTCCGAACAAATCGATACGCATTTACAATTATATGTCCAAAAAACGGACGATGGTTGGAAATCGGCCGGTATTTTAATTCAGAAAATGCCAACGGTCGGTGGCAAGGAAAATGAAACGGATGAAGAAAAACAGACTGAAATATGGAACGAAAATAAAATATTGACCGATAGTCTGAAGCCGGAAGAAATTTTTGATGCCGATTTGCCGCTTGAAGACGTTTTGTTCCGCTTGTTTCATGAACATCAGGTTCGTGTGGTTAAAGAAAACGAATACAGTTTCGGATGCCGTTGCAGTCGCGAAAAACTTTTGAATACCTTAAGTGCCATGAAAGAAGATGATATTAATCACATGGTCGAAAACGGTAAAATCACGGCAACTTGCAATTTTTGCGGCCAGACCTATGTTTTTGATAAAAGCGAACTTTTGAAAAACTGATATTAAATATATCTTAAACATTACCCGATATAGTGATACAACAGAATTAACTTTTGGGGTAAAAGATATGAAAAATCTATTGAAAATGTTATCCGCCGTGTTATTGACGATGGGGATTAATGCGTGTTCTTCCATGAATAATAATCAAGCTACGCCGGAACGATACAGTAATTTACACTTTGATAACAAAAGACCTATCGAGTTAATGGTTAAAAAAATTGAAGTTAAATCAGAATTTTCGCCGTCTTTTACCAGACCGAACGTAGAGCATTTATTCCCTGTATCAATCGAAAAAACAGCTAAAACGTGGGCATCTGAACGCTTAGAAGCCGCCGATTTCGCATCAAACCGCACGGCTGAATTTGTCATTATGGATGCCAGTGTAACCGAACAGGAGGAAAAGGCCGAACAACTGCTGTTAAAAGACCGCCTAAAATATCATGCCGATTTGAAAGTTATGTTGCGCGTGGTTGAAAATAAAGCTTCGGCTCAAACGACCGTTGAGGCTTTTCGTGAACTGACAATGCCTATTGATACCGGTATCGAAGATAAGGAAAAGCATTGGAATGAAATGGTTGTTAAGTTGTTCCAGGCATTTGACGAACATATGGAAAAGAATATTTATAAATATTTGAATATGTATGTGAAAGACAATCAGTCAGTAACAACCTTCTAAAATAAAAAAAACTCCGGAATTCCGGAGTTTTTTTAATGCGCCGAATTATAAAGAACCGATGAAGTTTTGCTCAAAGAATTCAACTGAATAAGCGGCAATTTAATCCTAAATTCCGAACCGTCATCGGTAGAGGCAATACACGAGCCGTATAAAACAGCCGCGTTTCCTTCGATGTAAGCCGTGTCCTCATATTCAAAAATTTCCCCCGGCTCTAAGTCAGGCAGTTCGCCGTCGAATCCGAATGCTAAATCATATTGGCGTGCACCGCGATCATTGGTAAAACAAAAATCTTTTTGTAATAAACGGATTCTTTGGTCGGAGTTATTTTCTATACGTAAACAATATCCCCACAAGGCGTGGTTGTCATCGGTATCATCGAGCTTTTCCTGAAAGGCTGATACGATAATGTCGCCGGTTTGGGCAGTTGCATAATCAAAATTTTCAAATTCAAGCATAAAAAAATCCTCTCTATTTTTGTTAAGGATTCATTAACTATTAAAAAAGTTCAAGCAGATTCTGAAGTTATGCCAAGATTTATGCACAGGATAAATTATTCTCTGCCACCCGAAATTCTTTCGCGAGTAAATTCCGGTTCAACGGCATAGTTTCTGCGGCGCATGAATGTGGCCAAGATTTCCTGATTTTTTTGGTGGTTGCCGTTTGCCTCATTATCAACCAGAGCTTTAATCATATACATTGCTTGATTATAGCTTGCCGGATGCAGTTTCGGGAAGAAGTCTGAAACGTCGGTAGATAAGGTATCTGAGCGGCAGGAATACGGATAAGGACTGTTTTCTTCCTGTCTCAGGTGCCCGTCATAGCGTCTGGACATAATATCAAATTTGCGAAAATCCGTCATTTCAGAAAAATACGCACCATCACGACTTTGTCGATCAATCTTTTGTCGGTTGTCATTGTATTTGTTCAACATCTGGTTAGGAATTCTTGCAAGTTTATAGCATGTGTCGGTTAACAACGGTAATACACTAAAGGATTTCATTTTACCGTTAATGTTAACGTATTGTGTCATGATGGCAGCTTTGCACCGCATATACGTTTCATATCCTTCTTGAGGTGTAACATCGGGATCATAGTTTTTAAGCGCCTGAGTGAAAAATTGATTATGGTAACCGGAATTTTCGGTCTGTCCTTCCAAATAACGTTGTGCAGCCTGATTCGTTACACGCGTAATATCGGATAACCCTATAGAATCTTCGGATGAAAGAAGTGCAATACTTGCGGCTACATGAGAAGCGGTTTCCTTCCACATTTCCAATTCGTAAGCCTGTTTGAAAGTAATACCCTTATATTCCGGTTGTTTTTTGAAATGCGCTATTTTTTCGGCCTGAATATAATGCAAACCTTCATGGACAAGCGTTGACGGAATGTTTTTAACTCGCAGTTCAGGAGAATTTCTGACATAATTAATAACTACGCCGTCTTGCAGATAGGCCTGAGGCATATCTTTGTAAGCAAACATCAATGAATCAACCGAATAATTGACTTTACCGGATATTTAAGAAAGTCTTTGGCGGCATCGTAATCCATCGATTTACGGTCGTCCCACAAATTATATTTGGCAGCGCGTTTGGCCAGCTCGGCAATTTGAGCTTTTTTACTGAGATTAGGTTGTTTTGCTTTTTGAGCATGGGCCGAAAACGGAATAAGCAATGCTACGGCGAAAGCTTTTATATATTGCGTAAATTTAGACATTGTTATTCCTCTTTTTATCTGTTAACACGCGTCTCGGCAGCCATTAATGAAGCTGTTGAAATGGATGCTTTATCTTTAGCACTGATAAACTGATTTAAGACTGTTTGGTTTTCATTGTGCTTGCCGGACGCTTCGTTTTGAGCCATTTTATTAATAAGCGCTTGAGTCTGCTCATATTGCTGTGCACTCATATGCGGGAAATATGCGGAGACATCCATTGAAAGATTGGATGAACGACTGCTTTTGGAAAACAAGTCATCTTTTTCCCATTTGCTGATATGCATACGATATCTTTTAGCCATGATTTTTAACTTTTGTCCGTCACTGATATCGCCCCCTTTATAATATCCGCTGCGGCGTAATTCATTAATACCTTCTTTTTCATCGGCATATTTTTTCATAGCGCTGTCCTGAGGTTTAATCAGGTCAAAGTTCGCATCTGTCAGTAAAGGGAGCAGATTGATAGATTTAACTTCGCCATTGACGACAATATACTGTGACATTATGGCGGCTTTTATTTTCATAAACGAATCTTTTCCGGATTCTTCGGTTGCATCCGGATTAAAATGATTGCAAGCCGTATTGTAAAACTGATCCAAATAGACCTCTCTGGCTTCCGTATTGAGAAAACGCTGAGTTTCTTTATTTGTGATCCGTGCAATATCAATAATATCAAGGGATTTGCCTTTTGCCAATTCATCAGCTAATTTATCACCGATGTGAGAAGCAATTTCGCGGCACATTTCTATTTCGTATGCCTGACGAAAGGTTAGTCCTTTATATTCAGGTTGTTTTTCAAGATAAGCAACTTTTGCGGCTTGAATAAAATGCAATCCTTCGTGGACAATTGTACTTGGTATATTTTGATTATATAATTCCGGGTATTCTCGAACATAATTAAGGACAATACCTTCTTGATAGTAGGCTTCCGGCATTTTATCGTAGGCATACATAAGTGAATCGACGGTATAATTCATTTTAATCGGATATTTAAGAAAATCTTTGGTTGCATCATAATCCGTCGGTTTGCGATTATCCCATAAATTGTATTTACCGGCTGCTTTTGTCAAAGATGCCATTTGAGCTTTTGTATTGTTGGCAGAGGCCTTTTTCTGTGCGTGTGCGGAAAACGGAAGAAGCAGAGCAATCGCCGCAGCTTTCAGATATTGAGTAAACTTAGACATAGCCGTCCCTTCCGCAAATTGTTACATCTGCAACCAGTATATCAAAAAATATTTTTTTGTCAAGATTTAAGCGCGACCGTATTTATCTTCAAAACGCACGATATCGTTTTCATCTAAATTATCGCCGACCTGTACTTCAATGAAGGCCATCGGTTCAGCAGTCGTATTTTGGATTCGGTGCTTGGTTTCAACCGGAATAAAAACGGATTCGCCGGCATTTTTTGTAAGAATATTTTCGCCCAAAGTAACGGTGGCTTTACCGTTGACAATGATCCAATGTTCGGCTCTGAAATGATGGAGCTGTAATGACAAAATACCACCCGGATTGACGACGATGTGCTTAACGCAAAATCCGTTGCCGCAATCAATGACTTCCCAAGTTCCCCAAGGGCGATTATCTTTTTGTCCGCGTGCATAGCTGTTTGCCATTTAACTCTCCTTTTTTAGTTTACATAACACAAAAAATAGTATAAACCAGAAGCAAAATGTTGCAACAAGAAATTTTACGGGTGTGATAATATGCGTACATCTACGGCCGTGAGCGAGGCACTTGCCATCCAGCGAACCATCAGCGCCGAACTGGCAAAGCAGACATCAATGTCTGAAAAACTTGAAAAAATTTTGAAGGATTTTGCCGAAACAACCGGTGTAGATTCGGTTTTATTATACTCAACCGTCGATGAAAATTATTTAGAATTAATGATGGCTTACAAAGCCGAAAACTATAAAACCAACTTACGCTTTAATGAAGATTTTATCGGTCGAAGTGCCGGTTTTCGCCGTTCGGAATTTGAAAACGGCGAAGCAACGTCATCGCTGAGTATGCCGATTTTGCGCCAGAATAACACGATAGGTGTTATTGTTTTAACGAAAAATAATTTAGACGGTTTTACCGATAGCGAAACAGAATACGCCGAAACTTTGGTTCTGCCTTTTCCCGATTTGCTTTCAACCCAAGAATTTGTGAAGTATCGCAACCGCATAATTCATGAAAAAGGTATTGCCGTTCGCGATGTTTTGCACGGCACCGGTTTGAATAAAGGTTATGGTGTCGGCAAGGCTGTTGTGCATCATCGGCACAGAGAAATTGCTAATATATTTGCCGAAAATATCGAGTTGGAGAAGTCAAAGCTGGCCGAAGGTCGGCAGCGTATGATTGATTATCTGGATAAAAAAATTGCTTTGGCCAGCAACTATATCGGCAATTCGGCCGAAATTATGGAAGCTTATCGAATGTTTGTTGCCGATAAAGGCTGGTTCAAAAAAATAAATGCCAACATTGACAAAGGGTACACGGCGGAGGCGGCAGTCGAACATGTTTATGAAGATATGTGGAAAAAATTGTCGGCTACAAGTGATACATATTTACGAGAACGGCTTTATGACTTAAGGGATGTCTCTGATAAACTGCGCGCATTTATCTGCGGTGAAGAAGATAAAATTTTAGTGTCACCGGATGAGGATGTGATTATTATTGCCCAAACCATGGGGCCATCTGATTTAATGGATTACAATTATGAAAAAATCCGCGGTTTAATCATCGAAGATTGTACGCCGACCATGCATGTGGTGATTGTGGCTAAAGCCTTGAATATTCCGGTTATTGCCAAAGTTCACGGAATATTCAAAGAAGTTAAAGTCGGTGAAGCGATTGCTATTAACGGTCTTTCAGGTGAGGTTTATACACATCCGAGCGAAAAAATTATTGCCGAATACCAAAAGAAATCCGTCGGACTGAAAAAAGTTCTGGCCGATTTGGAAAAATTAAGTTCCGTTCCGAACAAAACCAAAGACGGTGTAAAAATAAATTTAGCCTTAAACTACGGTTTGGATGTTGATTATGACTATATTAAACCGACCAAGTGCGATGGCATCGGTTTGTATAGAACCGAAATTATGTTTATGGCATCCGAGAAAATGCCGGATGTTGAAACTCAGGAAAAACAATATGCGCGTTTGTTAAACGCCGTCGGGCAGAAAAAAATTATTTTCCGCAGCTTAGATGTCGGTTCGGATAAATTTTTGCCGTATTGGGGCGAAATGAAAGAAGATAATCCGGCCATCGGTTGGCGTTCGATTCGTTTAACTTTGGACAGACGGGCTATATTGCGTCAGCAGATGCGTGCAATGCTTCGTGCCGCCAAAGGTAAAGAATTAAATGTTATGTTTCCGATGATTGCTAATGTACAAGAATTTTTGGATGCCAAAGAAACACTGATGTTGGAGTATGAACGTGAAAAACAGCGGAAAAACCAAACAGCAAAAGATGTAAAAGTCGGTATTATGATAGAAGTTCCGTCTGTTTTATTCCAATTGGATGAAATATTGCAACACGTTGATTTTGTGTCGGTTGGAACCAACGATTTGTACCAGTTTGTGTTTGCATGCGACAGAGGTAATCCGCGTTTGTCCGACCGATATGATGTTTTATCGGCACCGTTCCTCAAATTAATGAAATTGATAATAGATAAATCAAATCAATACAAAGTATATTGCTCGGTATGCGGCGAAATGGCAAGTAATCCGCTTGAAGCAATGGCTTTAATAGGGTTGGGATATCGCAATCTTTCCGTTTCGGGCGCATCGTATGCCGGCGTTAAAAAAATGCTGAGCAGTATGCGGGTTGAAGATGTGGAAGATTATGTTAAAAGCTTGTTAAAGTCATCAAAAACAAGTGTTCGCCCGCAATTGGTAGCGTATGCATACGATCACACTATTGCAATTGATTAAATTTTATGCTATAAGCGCGCAGCAGGAGATAAAAAGTGGAAGAAAATACTTTAGAAAACGAAGTGCAGACAGTAGGGGAAATTTTGCGTAATGCCCGTATTAAACAGGGCAAAACCGTAAGTGATGCTTCAAAAGAGTTGTGTATCCGCAAAGCCTATGTTGAAGCTATCGAAAGAATGGAAGTCGGGAATTTACCGCCGATGCCGTATGCACTCGGTTTTGTCCGCAGTTATTCCGATTATTTGGGGTTAAACAGTGATCGTATCGTATCATCTTATCGTAAAACCGTTACCGGTGATACAGACGATGATATCGAAAATGTTCCGCATTTTGAACCTTCCGTCCCTAAGCTCAGACATTTGTTGCTGGGTATGTTCGGCTTAATAATTTTGGTTGCAGCATGGTCATATTGGCAGCAGTTGCCACAGTCTGAGCCCGAGATACTTACCGAAACTTCAGCGGTGGTACCTGAACCGGAGATTATTGATGAAACGCAATCCGCAGCCGAAGGCAGTGCACCGGAAGAAGATGCAGCGTTACTTGAAGAAAGTTCGGAAAATTCTGTAGTTGGGAAGGAAGCGATTGCGGAGAAGGAACAGGGTGAAACCATTACTGATGAAAATACAAAAATCGAGGACAGTATATCGGCTCAAAACGAAACAACCGGTCGTATCCGCTTTGTTTTAACCGGTCCTTCGTGGGTAGAACTCAAACAGGGTGAAAATGTCTTATTAAGCGGGATATACCATAAGGGTTTTGAATATACTATACCGGAAGGCGAGGGGATGATTATCTCAATCGGGCGTTATTATAATGCCGAATTTTATATAGACGGTAAAAAAGCTAAAGTGGTATCTTCACTGAAGCATACCAATGTAAATTTAGATGAATTCTTAAAACAAGATTAGGTAAAGAAATGGCAAAAGTTCAAAGTGTTCGCGGTACTTATGATTTGTATGGTGCTGCCAAAAGAAAGATGAAAAAAGTTGTGGCAACCGGTTCGGCGGTGGTCGAAAAATACGGATTCGAAGAAATCGAAACGCCGATTTTTGAGTTTACCGAAGTTTTTGCCCGTAATTTGGGTGATACTTCGGATATTGTTACCAAAGAAATGTACTGTTTTGAAGATAAAGGCGGGGAAAGTCTGACTTTGCGTCCGGAAGGAACTGCCGGCGTAGTTCGCGCGTTTGTATCAAACGGTATGCAGCAAAATTTGCCGGTTAAGTTTTATTATGCCGGTCCGATGTTTCGTTATGAACGTCCGCAAAAAGGACGTCAGCGTCAGTTTACGCAATTTGGTGTCGAACTTTTGGGGGTTGAAGCGCCTCAAGCCGATGTTGAAGTTATCGCTATGGCTTACGAGTTTTTGGAAAAACTCGGTTTGACCGGTCAGGTTACGGTTGAAATCAACTCGCTCGGTGATGCCGAAAGCCGTGATGCCTATCGTGAAAAGTTGGTCGCTTACTTAAAAGAGCATTATGATGAACTTTCCGAAGACAGCAAAAACCGCTTGGATAAAAATCCGTTGCGCGTGCTGGATTCAAAAGAAGAATGTGATAAAGTCGTCGTTGAAAATGCGCCGCTTTATGCCGACAGCTTAAATGAAGCATCAAAGAAATTTTTTGCCGATGTGTTACGCGGCTTAGATAATTTAGGAATTAAATATCGTGTTAACAACCGTTTGGTTCGCGGTTTGGATTACTATTCGCACACGGTTTTTGAATTGACAACCGACAAGCTTGGCGCACAGGGTACGGTATTGGCCGGCGGCCGTTATAATGGTTTGGTCGGACAGATGGGCGGCGGTGATGTTGCCGGTATCGGTTGGGCCTGTGGTGTTGAGCGCTTAGCCATGTTGTTGGATAAGGATGTTGAATTACCGCGTCCGATTGCCGTTATTCCGGTGGGTGAAGATACCAACGATAAAGCCATAGAGGTCGCCTATAAATTACGTTTGGCCGGTTTTTCGGTGGAACAAAGTTACAGCGGCAATATGAAAAAACGTATGATTAAAGCCAATAAGGTTAATGCCGTTAAGGCCGTTATTTTAGGCTCGGATGAAGTTGCCAACAATGTGGCAACGGTTAAAGATTTGGATAGCGGTGAACAAAAGACTGTTGCTTTAGCTGATTTGATTAAGGAACTGTAAGATGAATTTTGAGGAAAAACTTGCCAACGTCGTTAATCGCTATGAAGAAGTGCAGGCGCTTCTGACATCGACATCTTCTTCCGATGAATTGGTTAAGCTAAATAAGGAGCTTTCGGTTTTGGAACCGGTCGTGGCGGCTATTAAAAATTATAATCACGAGTTGCAAATTATGCGTGATGACGAAGCCATGATGAACGATTCGTCATTGGATAAAGAAATGCGCGATATGGCCGAAGCCGAATATTACGAGGCTAAAGAAAAACTGCCGGCTTTGGAAAAAGAAATCAAAGTTTTATTGCTTCCGAAAGATGCCGATGATGAAAAGAACGCAATTTTGGAAGTACGTGCCGGTACCGGCGGTGATGAAGCGGCTTTGTTTGCAGCGGTGCTGTTTGAAATGTATCAGCGCTATGCGCAAAAACAGGGGTGGCGCTTTGAAATGATTGATGCCAATGAAAACGGTTTGGGCGGCTATAAAGAAGCAACCGCAAAAATTACCGGTAAAGATGTGTTCGCAAAACTGAAGTTTGAATCCGGCGCACACCGTGTTCAACGCGTACCGATTACCGAATCGCAGGGGCGTGTTCATACTTCGGCGGCGACGGTTGCCGTTTTACCGGAAATTGAAGAAGTCGATTTGTATATTAATCCGGCCGATTTGAAAATTGATGTCTATCGTGCGTCGGGTGCCGGCGGTCAGCACGTTAACCGTACGGAATCGGCGGTTCGTATTACCCATATTCCGACCGGTATAGTGGTTCAGTGCCAAGATGATCGTTCGCAATTCAAAAATAAAGAAAAGGCAATGAATCACTTGCGCGCCAAATTGTATGACAGCCAAAAAGAGGCTATTGATGCCAGCTATTCCGAACGCCGTAAATTGCAGGTTGGCAGCGGTGACAGAAGTGAACGTATCAGAACCTATAACTATCCGCAAGGCCGTGTTACCGACCATCGTATTAATTTGACACTGTATAAGTTGGATGAAGTTGTTTCCGGTGAAGCATTAGATGAAATCATCGATGCATTGATAACCGAAGATCAGGCAGAGCGCTTGGCTGAAATGGATTAATGGAAATTCGGTAAAAAACAAAACCTCGGATTTGATATCCGAGGTTTTGTTTTATAGACACAGCGATAATTCTCAATACTGACGACCGAATGTGGCTTTGTGCAGAAACATAACGCCAATCCAAGCCAATGCGGTGGATAAAATCATTCCTGCAATTCCCGGATTTTGCGGTAACTTATCGGCATAGAGAAGAATGGCGCCGAAAATTGCAAAAGATGTAAATGCAGAACAGAGCCCGATAATAAGAGCCTTTGTGGTCGGTGAATAATACGAAAGTGTCATGATTTTTGTTTTTAAAGTTAATAATTATTGTAAACACAAATAGTTTTCATAATACTTGGAATTTGTGTCTAAAATAACATAACAACAAATTTTTGTCAACTAAAAGAATTGGTGCAAATACATACTGTGCGGGAAAATAACAATGTGTACAAACAACCAAATAACCGAAAATACGCGGGCAAACCACACCATTTTATTTTGTTGCTGATAAATCCACCAACCGCTCATAACCATAAGATTATCAAAAATCAAACGGTTTGACCAGTGTTCCACTCCCTGCAGCCAATATTCCACGGCATGTCCGGCCAAGCCGACTTCGAGGTAGTGCTCAAGCGTTTCCCACATATAGGCCACCAAAAGCGTAATGATAAAGCTGATACGCAATTTAAGTTTATCGGAAATTTTTTCATCACCGATGATTTTATTTGCCAAATACATTGAAAACCACCCGACGGAAACACCCATCACCAGATGTTCGACAGACCAAACATCAAAAGCGGCTTCTGTTTTTAATCCCCAAATCATTTTTTTACCTAGATGTCCAAATTATCAACAAACTTAGCGCGTTCAATAATAAAACGGAAACGCGGCTCCGGATCTTTACCCATTAAACGCTCAACTTGACGGCGCGTTTCAAAATCTTCGGCGCGGCCTTCGTCGGTTGCCGTATTCGGAACCGTTACGCGCAACAGTACACGATTATTTTTATCCATCGTGGTTTCTTTGAGTTGCGTCGGGCTCATTTCGCCTAAGCCTTTGAAGCGGCTGATATCCGGTTTGATATTACCCTTAACGACTTTAGCCAGAATTTTATCTTTTTCTTCATCATCCAAAGCGTAATAGTTTTTGCCGCCGGCGACGATTTTATACAAAGGCGGTGTAGCGATATACAGATGACCGTTTTCAATCAGTTTCGGCATGTGTTGATAAAAAAATGTCATCAATAGTGAAGTAATGTGCGCACCGTCGACATCGGCATCGGTCATGATAATGATTTTTTCATAGCGCAGATTATCTTCTTTATAATCATCTTTAACGCCGCAACCGAGCGCCTCAATCATATCTTTGATTTCTTGGTTTTGGGTAATGCGTTCAACCGAAGCACTTGCCACATTTAAGATTTTACCGCGCAACGGCAGAATGGCTTGGGTAACACGGTCACGTCCTTGTTTGGCCGAACCGCCGGCGGAATCACCCTCGACGATAAAAATCTCGGTATCTTCGGCGGCCGCCTGAGAACAATCGGCTAATTTACCCGGTAAGCGTAAGCGTTTAGTCGGGCTTTTACGGTTTTGAACTTTTTCTTCTTTTTTCTTTTTGCGCGCTTCGGCACGGTCGATAACATATTCCATTAAAGCTTTGGCGTTTTCGACATCGGAAGACAGCCAGTGATCAAAAGAATCTTTGACGGCTGTTTCAACCAAACGTGTGGCTTTGGATGAGGTTAACTTGTCCTTTGTTTGTCCCTGAAATTGCGGGTCGGTAATGAATACCGAAAGCATCAGACAGGCATCGCTCAGCAAATCTTCGGCGGTGGCGGCGGCTATTTTTTTGTAACCGGCCATATCGCCGTATTCTTTTAAGCCGCGCAAAAGAGCCGAACGAAAACCGGCTTCATGCGTACCGCCGGCCGGTGTAATAACCGTGTTGCAGTAAGAATATGAAAATCCGTTTTCATCCAAAGGCCAAGTAACGGCCCATTCAACACGGCCTTCATTATTAGCCAGTTCCGATTCACCGGTGAATGCCGAGCGGTTGATGGTACTGCGCTCACCGATTTGAATATTCAAAAAATCGGCCAAACCGTTCGGAAAATTAAGCTCGGCACTTAACGGCGTGGTATCGCCTTCGGTAATCAGTTCCGGTGCACACAGCCAATTAATTTTAACTCCTTTGAATAAAAAGGCTTTTGAACGCGCCATACGATAGATTCGGTTTGGGATAAAGGTACTGTTGCCTTCAAAAATTTCGGCATCCGGTTTAAAAGTAATCGAGGTACCGCGGCGGTTCGGACAATTGCCGACAAATTCCAATTTTGTCAGCGGTTTGCCTCTTGAATATTCCTGACGGTAAAGCTTTTTTTCGCGCGCGACTTCAACGGTTAATTTTTCAGCCAGCGCATTAACGACGGATAAACCGACACCATGCAGACCGCCGGAAACTTTATAAGCGTTGCCGCCGAATTTGCCGCCGGAATGGAGTGTTGTCAAAATGACTTCAAGTGCCGAAACTCCCGGATATTTGGGATGCTCGTCAATAGGTATACCGCGGCCGTTATCGGTAATGGTAACGGTACCGTCAGCATTCATTGTCACATCAATATGGTTGGCAAAACCGGCAACAGCTTCATCCATCGAGTTATCCAAAATTTCGGCAACCAAGTGGTGCATAGCCTGAATATCGGTGCCGCCGATGTACATACCCGGTCGATGGCGTACCGGTTCCAAGCCTTCAAGAACTTCAATGTCTCGGGCGGAATATTCGGACTGAGCCGCTACGGAAACGTTGCTTTCGGTAGGTTCAAATAAATCTGTCATAAGTATCCTCAAAATCTCAAAAATTGCTTGTAAAATATATCAAAAGCGTGGAAAATACAATAAAAAATCCCGATTCATAAACAATAAAAAAATGTTGCGCGTTCAAAAGAAATGCGTATACTTAAATATGCTTAACAAACGATAGCGAGGGTATGGATTATGAAAATATTTAAATTAGCAACCGTATGCGGATGTGCCTTGATGGCATATAGCCAAGCCTCTTGGGCTGAAAATAATGAAAAACTTGCAAACACATTGTCGCTTTTATATGGCGCACCGGTAGATGTTCGGATTACCGGATCAAATTGTACAATAAAATATCCGGAAACTAAAATAGAGGAAGAAGTTCAACAATACATTGCTCCGACAACACCGGATGAACAGCCTCGTTACGAGATGAAGACCGAAACAACCGTTATTCCGGAAACAACGCCGGAATGCCGTAAAACGGAAGATTTTTACGGTATGGCGCAGTACAAAATTACCAGTACGACACCCGAAACTTTAATTGCCCAGCTTTATAATTTTACAAACTTGTCTTTTTTCAAAAACTTTGAAATAAAAACTTTTAAGGAAGAAAAAACGATTGTTCCCGAGCTTGGTCTGATCAGTTCGGATCAATTTCGTATGGCCGATGCCGTTTATACTCAAAAAGATCCGACAACAGGCTTAAAAAGCGAACTCGGTAACTTAAAAGAATTAACATATAACCAAAAAGTTACGCGCGATAAGGATATTGTTAAATATCGTTTGGATTCTAAGCTGGATACATTGAATTTGGCTTTGCCGTTTTTTTCAATGCAGATGAAAAGTATTCAGTCGGCGGCCGAAATGGACTACAAATTTTCGGTTGATGACGAGTTTGATTTCGGCAATATTGTGCAGAACTTTAAGTATTTAACGCGCTCAAAATCACGTTCGGTCGGCAAAGGTATTAAAATGGAAGTCAGCTTTTTTGATGTAGGCGTTGCCGGTGATTTTGAGAATAAAAACAGTATCGATTTAAAACCGACGGCCAGGGCTTTTGACGGTTCGGGAAGCTTTTTGCTAAATCATGTTGCCATTACCGGCAGTCAAATTGATAAGGCAAAACAATTTCAGTCGTTTGCATTGGTTTATAAGGTTAATAATATGCCTATCGACAGCGTTGTCAGTTTGTCTGAAATCCAAAAGAAACGTCAGGAAAAACTGGTCGAAATTATGCAAAGTGACAAAGAACCTGTCAATCTCAATTCGGATGAATATGACAGAGAACTTGCTAAAATTATGGATGATGTTTTTGAAAAAGGCTCGGTAATCATTGATACAAAAGTTAAATTTTCTGCCGGTTCGATTGCGATTTATGCCGATGTCAAGAAAAAGGACGGCTATTTGTTCGGAGAGGTTAAAGTCAGCGTGAATAATTTGTACGGTATCTTTCCGGAAAGAAAACAGTGCATGAATAATCCGCTGGCAGACACCGTGCCTGAATGTCAAAAACCTTCGGCGTTGGATTCTCTAAAAGAATACATCGATGTTACCAAGGATAATTCGGTAACGGTTTTCCAATTTAACGGTATGGGTATCTATAAGGGAAATCAAAAAATCGGTGAACCGATTGAGTTGAATTTCCAGAAAATGTTGGCCGAAAAACAGGCAATGGAAAAAGCTCGTGCCGAGCAAATGCAACAAATGAGTGCGGCGCAGAGTGCTGAAGAATAGCAGCTGAGATACAGTGCACAAAAACGCCGCCGGAAGAGCGGCGTTTTTGTGGATGGTTACAGCTTAAATTTATGTGCATAAGGTCGTAAATATTTTTAAAAAAAGTAAAAAAATGCTTGCAATTTTACGGGGTTATGCTAAAAATACCCCGAAGTCGCAATGGTGCGGCTTTATAACAATACACACGCAGATAGGCGGGAAGTTTTCAAAGCTTTTTCGCTCCGGTGCCCTTAAAGGCTGGAATCTGCGGAGGTTTAACCGGAAAATAAAGGATAAATAAATATGACAATTCCTACATTTACATTACGCCAGATGGTTGAAGCCGGCGTACACTTCGGACACCACGCCCGTCGTTGGAATCCGCAAATGGCTCCGTTCATTTACGGTAAAAAAGACAATGTTCACATTATCGACTTACAGAAAACTTACCCGATGTTCTACAACGCATTGAACGCCGTTCGCGAAGTAGCTGCTCAGGGCGGTAAAGTTTTGTTTGTTGCTACCAAAAGACAAGCTCAGGACATTGTAAAAGAAAACGCAACAAGATGCGGTCAATACTATGTAAACTATCGTTGGTTAGGCGGTATGTTGACAAACTGGAAAACCGTTTACAAGTCAATTTCCCGTTTAAATAAATTAAACGAAATGGAAGCTAATAACGCTTATGAAGGTTATACGAAAAAAGAAATCTTAAACCTGAAAAAAGAACGTGAAAAGTTAGCGACCACTTTAGACGGTATTAAAGAAATGGGCGGTCAACCGGATATGTTGTTCGTTATCGATACGCCGAAAGAAGCTTTGGCTATAAAAGAAGCTAAAAAACTGGGGATCCCTGTTATCGGCATTATCGATACAAACGCTAACCCGAATGACGTTGATTTCCCTGTTCCGGGTAATGACGATGCCATCCGCGCAATTCAATTTTATTGCGAATTGGTATCCGGCGCTATCTTGGACGGTGTTCAAGCCGAAATCGCAGCTAAGGGTTTGGAAGTTGCCGATGTAGAATCTACTGCTCCGGCTGCCGAAGAAGCAGCTCCGAAGAAAAGAGCTCCGCGCAAAACCAAAGCCGCTAAGGCTGCTGAAGCTGAATAATTCAGCTGTATGAATTGAAAGGCGCGGTGGCTTTTTAAGTGCCGCGCCGCGTTATGATAAGTTTAATAATCAAGAAAAGTTTTTAATAAAAGGAATTAAAAAATGGCAGAAATTACAGCCGCTATGGTAAAAGAATTAAGAGAAAGTACCGGTGCAGGTATGCTCGATTGTAAAAAAGCATTGGTTGAAGCTAACGGAAATATGGAAGAGGCTGTTGACTGGTTGCGTAAAAAAGGTTTGGCATCAGCCGCCAAAAAATCCAGCCGTATCGCCGCTGAAGGTTTGGTTTCCGTATTGGTTGACGGCAATAAAGGTGCTGCTGTTGAAGTTAACTCCGAAACAGATTTCGTTGCTAAAAACGATATTTTCCAAGCTTATGTTGAAGATGCCGCTAAAGTTGCTTTAGCTTGCAACGGTGATGTTGAAGCTATGAAAAATGCTCAAGATGCTGCCAGCGGTAAAACTTTTGGTGAACGCTTAACTGATATGATTGCCAGAATCGGTGAAAATATGAATTTACGTCGTGCTAAAGTTGTCAGTGTCAACAATGGTTTGGTTTGTTCTTATGTTCATAATGCCGCTCGTCCGGGCTTGGGTAAAATCGGCGTTTTGGTTGCATTGGAATCAGCAGCCGATAAAGCAAAATTAGCTGATTTAGGTAAGCATATCGCTATGCATATTGCTGCTGCTCAACCGATTGCTTTGAATACCGAAGGTGTTGATCCGGCTGCCGTTGAACACGAAAAGAGCATTTTTGCCGAGCAAGCCGCTGCTTCGGGTAAACCGGCTAACATTATTGAAAAAATGGTTGAAGGCCGTATTCGTAAATTCTATGAAGAAGTTGTTTTACTCGAGCAAAACTTCATTATGGATCCGGATAAAAAGGTTAAAGATGTTATCGCCGAAGCCGCTAAAGATTGCGGTGCCGATATCAAATTAACCGACTATGTTTTCTTTAAGCTCGGTGACGGCTTACAGAAAAAAGAAGAAGATTTTGCCGCTGAAGTTCAAGCTCAGTTGAATAAATAATCTTTTGATCGAAAAGGCACTTTCGAAAACGAAAGTGCCTTTATTCTTTTAGAGATTAATGATGTCCGAAGAAATTAAAGAACCGAATGTAACCGCTGTGCAAGACGAAAATATGAAGAGTATTTTCGATTGTTGGAGTGAGGCTTTGCGTCGCTTTTTTGATATCAACGGGCGGACAACGCGCTATGAATTTTGGGCTTTTCAAACCGTCAGCCTTTTTATTTTTTTGCTGGCTGCTTTGGTCGGTTTTATTTTTAACGCCTATCAGATTGTTTTCGAAATCTTTGCTTTGTATTTTTTAGCACCGGCCACGACAATAAGCGTGCGCCGCCTTCATGATTTGGGACAATCCGGTTGGTGGGCGGCACCGATTGCAGGGTGTGGATTGATGCTGTTGCTTAACAGCGAATTCGGATTGATTAACGAAATTATGGCGGTGTTTGTGACATTGGCATATATGTCTTACTTGTACTGGTTGCTCAGTGCTGAAGGTGACGAGGGGGAAAACACATACGGGCCTAAAGTACGTGAACCTGAAATATATAATCAGGACAGCCGTGTTTTTATCACTTTTATGATTGTGTTTTTAGTCGGATTATGGTTAACTTTTTTTATCTGCATTTTTTGAGTGAAAATTTATGAAACTGTCTAACTTAACTCTCTTGAATATTACTGTGTTTTTAAAATCACAGTCTTATTTATTGCCGGTTATGTTGCTTTTTTATATGCAAAACGGCTTAGATGCCGCAGATTTTTTCTTTTTTCAGGGAATAGTCGGCGTCACCGAGTTGATATTAGGCTTGCCCTGCGGATATCTGGCTGATTATTTTTCTAAAAAAACAATCTTACTTTTTTCATATTTAATGTTGTTTATGCGTTATGCCTTATGGCTGTTTTTCGGTGGGTATTGGATTATTTTAATAGGTGAGTTGTGCTACGCTTTTTATAAAAGTTTATTCCAAAGTACGGCTGAAGGCTATATCTATCAATACTTGTGCGAAAACGATGAGCAGCAGTCAAATCTCGGGAAATATTCGTGGTTTAATGCCGCGGCATCAATAGGCTCGGCTGTATCTGCGTTGCTCGGTGCTCTTATTTTTAAGCAAACAGGCGTTAGAACTGTGCTGATAGTACAGTTGGTTGTCGTTGCCGCCGGGATTATTTTATTGTGCTTTATCAAGCCGGTGCGCCGAGAACACTATAAAGAAAAAAGAGCTTATAATACATTTACGAAGTTCTTGCGCCTATTCGTTTTATTTAAAAAATCTGATTTGAAATTTTATATTATTATATCAGGCGCATTTACGGCAATTACATCTTTGTTGCTACATACGTTTCAACCGCTCATGCATTTAGGAAACGTACCGGTTATATTTTTCGGCGGCATATATTTTATCAATCATATAACGCGCGCAATAGCCAGCGGCAGTACCTACAAAATCCTCAAATGCATCAGTGTGCGTAATATGGGATTAGTCTGCTACATTATCAACATGCTGTCATTTTTATTTATTTATGTTGTGATAAAATATAATATGTACGCGGCCATTATGCCGCTATTGGTCTTTAGTTGTATGGGAATTGCTTTGCAACTCAGTTTTAATGTCGGTGTCGTATCGCATTTGCAAGAGCATACCGAATTGGGCAACCGCTCAATGATGGCTTCATTGAACAATACATTCATGCGTTTGGCATCAAGCATAATATTATTGGTAAACACGGCAGTTGTGAAAAACTTCGGATTAATGTATGAACCTGTTTGGGGCATTTTATTCATTGGCGGCACAATACTGCTATTGCCATACCTGTCCGGCGAAAGAAAAGCTTAAATTTTTCGGGCAATTTGCAGATATTGCTCAGGTGTCAAATTTTCAGCTCGGCTGGTTAAGTCTATATCAAGTTCTGCACAAATATTTGCTAAATTCGGTACAGATTTTAAGCTTTGGCGAATCATTTTGCGGCGTTGTCCGAAGGCCATGGTTGTCAGTTTTTCAACTTTACTTAAGATATCAGCAGTCGGTATTTCGGCAAGCGGCTGAAACAACAAAACGGTTGACCAGATTTTAGGGGCCGGTACAAAGCAGGTCGGACTCAAATTGAACAACGTTTTAATCGCGCATGTCAACTGTGCCAGAACCGATAATCGTCCGTAATCTTTTGTCCCGATTTCGGCGGTAATACGCTCGGCAACCTCTTTTTGAAACATCAAGGTTAAACTGCTGTACCGAGCCATGTTCTTCAGCCATGAAATCAAAAGCGGTACGGAAATATTGTAAGGTAAATTACTGACAATATTTAAGGGCATATTTTGGGGCTGCGTAAAATCAAATTGGAGGGCATCTCCTTCAATAATTTGCAGTTTATCTCCGACCACATCTTTAATCTCATTCATAATCTGAATACAGCGGTTATCCATTTCAATAACGGTTAATTTCTGCGGGTCGGCATTTAAAATGGCGCGTGTCAGACCACCCGGTCCCGGACCGATTTCAAAAACACATTCTCCTTTAAAATCTTTTTTATGCTGAGCCTCTAAAGAAAGACGGATAATTTTGTTGGTTACATTCATATCCAATAAAAAGTTCTGTCCGAGCGATTTTTTCGCCAGGAGTCCGTATTTATCGACCGTTTCTTTTAAGGACAATAACTCTTTCATTAAATTTTCTTTTCTATCAGAGCGCGACTGCGCAAATCTTTCAAATATTTATTTGAAAATTCTTCGAGTTTTTTATTTTCCAGAAAACTTACGATTTCTTTTCGGCTCGGAAGAGTTTTTGCATCTGTTTCCGGATTAAAAATCTTTTCAAGTTTATAGATATAATAATCATTTCCGTAAGCAATCGGATCAGATACATCACCTTCTTTAAGCTTTAATACGGCATTTTCCAACGTTGTCGGTAATTTACCTTTAATAACCCAACCTAAACGACCGCCGTTGGCGGCACTCGGACTTTGTGAAAACTGCATAGCATACAGTTCAAATCGAGGATCTTGGCGCAATACTTCGGTCAAACCGCGGATATCTTTAGCATCCTTTTTATTGATGACAATTTCAGATAACATATACTTTTTGATTTGCATATCTTTTTTGATATCATCAACCGCACGTTTTATTTCGCTTTCACTGACACGTATTTTTCCGTAACCTTTGGATGTGATTAATTTTTTCCAAGCAAGATCTGACTGGATTTGTGTTGACCAAACTTTTAAGCTGACTTTAGCTTCGGACAAAATGGTTTTCAACCCGCCGACAGGCATACCATTTGCTTTTTCAAATTCACGAATGGCAGAGTTCAATTCTCTTTGCGAAACATGGATATTATTTTTTTGTGCTTCCTGAATTTTAAGCTTTTCATCAATAGCACCTTGCAGAACTTTGCCGGTAATCATATTTTTTGTTTTTTTGTTATAAGGAATACCTGTTGTTAAAATAAAGGCATTAATACGGCTCTGCATATCGGTACTTGTAATCAGCTCGCCGTTTACAAGAGCATAGATTTTGAGTTTGTTTTCATACAGAGTAATAGGTTTTAAGGCTTCGGCGCGGCGACGTTCTTCTTCTTCTCGGGCCTGCATTTCAGCTTGGCGGCGAGCGTATTCTTGCTGGCGTTTACGATATTCTTCGGCTTGTTTTCGTGCCAACTCACGTTGTTGTTGAATTTCTTGTCTGTCCTCGTCACTGAGTTGACGATACTGTTCGGCATTACGACGAAACATTATAGAATTGCTGTTTGGTTGAGATATACGAGAAGAGGTATCTAATTGCTGGGCACTCATATCTTCGGCATAAGCCGGTACAGATAATAAAACAGCTAAAATCAATAAAATATTAAATTTTTTCATTTTATCTCCTTACAAATTAAGAACCGAAGCTACCGATGGTTTTTAAATAAAACGTTGTCGTAAATTCATAGTCATTTTCCAAATTAGGGTTACTGCTGTTGTATTTACGAACCGAAGTAATCCAACTGAAACATTCGTCATCATAAATTACATTGCCGCCGTGTTCCAGATTTCCGTGTCTTTTTGATGTTAAATCACGCAAATTATATATGCTCAGTGACCAGTTTTGCGACAGAGCCGCACTTATGGAAGTATATATCTCTTTTCGTTCGGAATATAAGTCATTATAGTGCGTATTTCCTTGTAAAAAGATGTAGGAAACGTAACCGCGTAAAAATGACGGGCCGATACCTGCACCAAGTTCGTTGTATTTTGCACTGAAATCTTCTTGATCAAGACGGAAACGATAATTTAAATTCAGGTACTGGTTCGGTTGAGCATTAATGCGTCCGACAAAATCACTGAAATGACTGCTGTCTTCGGCATCCAAGGCCTTTAAAAAGCTTGATTGCTTATTTTGTTCAAAGGTTTGAGCAATAAAAGCCGATGTGCGGCCGAATAAGTTACCGTACGAATTCCAACGTAAACCATAACTGAGACGGCTGCCGGTATCATTGCGGTCATAGCCGGCATATCGGTCTAAATCAAGCACATTTGTATCATCAAAATAAACGTCTTCACTGTCTTCATCCGGAATTTTATCGGCTTTATTACCGCCGTTTGGTGCGACCACGCCGACAATAACCGGTTCGATAATTTGTCTGGAATCCTCGGTTGCACGAACAAACGGCAAACGCCATTCAACACCTACTTGCGGAAAAACACGTCCGGTTGCACCGTTATAATTGCGGTTGTCGGCATAATTATATTTATTGACATAATAGGCATCCGATTTAACCGAGGCTACAAAGCGGTATTTTTCACCAAAGGAGGTTGTTGTTGGCAATTCCCATGAATTAATGGCTGTTAAACGTTGAGTTTCCATTCCGTTTTGGCGGTAGATTGATGCCGTTCCGATTTCGGTTTTGAAATATGAACCTATAGAACTCGGATCAGAATAAAATTCGCCGTATATTAACGGAGCCACTATCGGTTTACGTCTGTCCAAGGCTTTATAATGAGTGACATTACGGCGATGTAAATCATAACTCAACATTTTGTAATAATACGCATCAACCGAAATATAATCACGACCTGAGAATCTTTCAAAGGATATGTTTGAATTCAGCCAGGCATCATCATGAGAAGGCAGACTTAAATCTTTCAAAAACATATAATCTGAAACGTATTTTAAATCATACTTCATACGCCAATCATTATTAATATCATAACGACCTTTGGCAAAAAGGTAACCGCGGTGTTCAGGTTTATGTTTTTCGTTATCTTTCATAAAGGCGCCGGTTAAGCTAGTTTCGGCACTGTAAAAATATTGTTTATAAGAACCGCCCCAAACGGTTTCATGCTTTTCAGAGAAAATAGGCGCAAAAATTACATTAGTCTGATCATTGACAGCCCAAAAATAACGCGGTTGAAAATAGGCGCCGAAAAAGTTGGAACTACCGCCGGTCGGCATCAGTAGGCCCGAACGGCGCTTGACGGTCGGATCCGGATGAGATAAAAACGGCGTATACAGTGCCGGGATACCCTTAAATTTTAAAACGGCATCATTGTAATGAACATTTTGCGATTTTTCATCATGCTGAATTTTACGGGCATTGATTTCCCACAGAGGTTTTATACCTTCACAAAAATCACAGGCTGTATAAGTCGCATGGCTTAAAGTTTTGGTTTGATTGCTTTTTTTGCGGAAAGATTGTGCCGTTACTAAAGATTTATCTTTCAAAAATACTTTGATGTCGTTCATTTCTCCGACCGAAAGATTATCGGCTAAAGAAGCCTTTTGGCTGATAATGAGAGAACCGTCTGACGTGTATAATTTAACATTACCTTCCGCAATAATCGTCTCGGTATTTTGGTCATAAGTCAGCTTATCCGTGACAAGGCGCATATTATTATATTTAATTTCGACATCACCGGTTGCCGTAATCAAACCGGATTTGTCATCATTAATCAGTTCGTCGGCACAGAATTTTACTTGCTCGTCTTCTCCGTCTTGAGGAATATCCACATCCAAATTGGCAATGTTGTTGGTAACAAACATTGTCATGTGCGGTTTATGTTCTTCTTTTCTTTGAATTTCGCCGGCTTCGGTAACGGCCTGAGCCGGTACCGAAAGCAATAACAGCGTCGAACAAATTACCAAACTTTTAAATTCAATGTGCATTTTTCAAATTCCTTTTAGCCGACTGATGATAAAAGTAAAACGGATTATAGAATATTAAAAGATAAAGACACACAAACAGCGGTATTAATAAATTCAGATACAGGAAAGGTAGCATATAAAGAGAACGATTAGCCAAATTTGTAAAAGCCAAATCGCCGGCGCAGATTAAAATCATGAACATCACTTCAACGGCAATAATATGTGTTTGTCCCCGACGATTAAAATTACTGATCAGAAGACCGACACAGGCAAACAGCGCAAACAATAAATTGTACCAAGGGTAGATAATCCGGCGATTCCCTTCGACGATATTTCGGCGTTTGTCGCTCAGAGACAATGTTGGATTATCTCCGGAACTTAAGAGTTCAAAAATATTTTTTTCACGGACCGTTTGATTTTTCTTTTTCGAACTGCTTGATGTATTGAATTCTGCTGAATAACGGGTAAATGTCAGCGAATTAAATTTGAATGTTTTCTTATCCATTTCTTGGCGAACACCGTTGATAAATAAAATTCGCGGTCCGGTGTCGCTCTGAATAAGGCGGCCTTTTTCAGCGGTTAATGTAATTTTTTTATTCGGTTTACTTTCATCACTGACAAAAATACCTGAAACCGAGCCGTCATCTTCGTGCTTATCAATAAAGATGGTTATGCCGTTTTTCAAAGTTGTGAACTCACCTTCACGGAACATCATCTGTGTTATGTTATTTTTAACACGCCATTCCAAATCGCGAAAAGTTTTTTCAGCCTGCGGTATACCCCAGTTCATAACATAGATATTGAATAAAGCCAGCAAAATACCGATAGAAACCGCTGCAGATGCGCTTTTCCAGGGGCTTATGCCGGCAGCCTGCATGGCCACCAGTTCACGGTCATTAATCATGCGATTATAAACAAATAAAACCGCGACAAATGCCGCAATCGGTGACAGCACGTTAAAAATACGCGGCATTAACAGTGATGTCATTTCGGCAAACAAGTATACAGGTAAACCTTGTCTGGTCACCATTTCGACAAAGCGAAGCGATTGCGTCAGCCATAACATGGCCAGCAATGAGAAAGATACCAACAAAAAACCGATAAAAATCTGTTTGGCTATATATCTGTTTAATATTTTCATAGGCGGAATTATAGTTCATATTTTATAGAATAAAACAAATATTTACAGGTTATTCCACATTATTTTAGGTAAAGAAAAAGGTTTGAAAAGTCGCTTCAAACCTTTTTTTGTAACAAATATAAATTTATTTACCGCCTTTGGTGACAATAACCATTGCTTCTCGCAAGATTCTGTCATTGAGCGTATAACCTGTCTGTAATTCGTTAACAATGGTTCCGGCCGGCTTTGTCGGATCCTCTATTTCTTGAACGACACGTTCAAAATTAGGGTCAAAAATAGTGTCCAGACATTCTATTTTTTTGATGCCAAATTTATCAAAAACGTGGGTAAGTTCTTTTTGAGTGATAATAATACCCTCAAGCAACCCTTTATATTGGTCTTTATGCTCTTCATCAACCGAAGATATGGCACGTTGCAAATTATCGGCAACGGTCAGCAGTTCTTTGGCAAAAGAAGATATGGCAAATTTGGAATTTTTTTCGATTTCCTGCTGGCATCTTTTTTTGATATTTTCGGCCTCGGCATAAGCGCGCAAAAAGGCATCTTTTAATTTGGCATTTTCAGCTTTCAGAGCCTCTGTATCCGATTCAGCAGCTTCCGTCTCTTTTTTTGCGGTTTCCGAGTGGTCATTGATGTTTTCATCTTCGGATTGCATATGATTTTGCTTGACTTCCTCTTTGCTGTCAACCGTATGTTTTTCTTTTTTATCTGTCATAGTATCCTCTTTAAAGTTCATAATACATTTTTATATAATATAGAACTTAGTAATTAATCTTTAACAAGTCAAGATGTAGTTTTCTGTTGAAGGTTATAAATATTTAATATACAATGTACAAAGAAAATCAATTTCAAATACAGAAAGGTTTGATATGACGACTGTTATAGGTGCAAATCAGGGCAAAAATTTCCAACTTTTACCGACAGGTTTTAATAAAAAGAAATTTTCAATCGTCTACGGAGTGCCGCATAATGAACTGTTATATCAAATGCAAAATGCAGCTAAAAGACAATGTATGAGTAATAAGCTTTGGCCGCAGATTGAGGCAATAGAGGCATGGATGATTAGTGCCGAAACCGCAACTTTTATGAAATGCGGCGGTTTGGGTATGGTGGCATCCGAATTGCCTGAAAATTTTAATCAGGTTTTTCAAAAAGATAATCATAAAATTCATATTTTAGCTCCGATGTATTTGGGTGATACCGGTAAAAAGAAGGCCGAATTGGTTGATGGCGTCTATACCGGTGCCGAAGGCAAATCCATGCCGGTAAAAAAAATCAAAAAAATGAAAGTGTTGTTTGCCGGCAAGCAAAATAAGCTCAAAGAATTTGCCGTGGATATATATACGGGTGAGCTGAACGGTGTTACTTATTATTTGTTGCATAATTTACACTTTTTCAGTATTAATCCTTCAAAGAACAATCCGTCGGCGCAAGGCGGCTGCTATGTCTTAAATGAAAACGAAATTGATGAGGTTGAAAAGTTTGCGTTCTTTTCTAAGTCAGTTTACTGCTTGCTTGAGGAATTGTCGGAAAAGCCGGATAAACATATAAATATGCCGAATATTTTATTGGCAAACGATTGGCACAGCGGTGCTTTGGCCGGTCTGACCAAATATTTTACGTTGGCAAAAGTTTATGCCGGCAGAATGTCTAATGATGTGGCCGAAAAAATCAAAGATATTCCGATTATCCATATTGCTCACCACATGGGGTATCAGGGTTGGGATTATAAAAACACGTCACGGATTCTGAATTCGCTGTATGAAGATTTGGCGACTTTGGTTTTAAAAAATGCCAAGGCGATGAAAAACAGTAATCCGCGGACGACCAATACTCTTATTGTCGGCGATACATATAATCAGGCTGCCGCCAATATGCATTTGGCCGATAGAATTGTTACGGTGTCCAAAAACTATATGGAGGAAGTTTCCAGCGAAAAGAGTTTCGGATTCGATTTCAGAGATATTTTGAAAATTCGCAAAAATTATCGCACATTCTACGGTATTGTGAACGGTTATGAAAAACGTCTGATTTCACCGAATGCAAAAAAAATAAATGAAATCAATGATTATTTTAAAACAACCGATTTTCGCTTTTATGACGGCAATAACCTGAACGTTAAACTGCACAATAAAAAAGAATGTATAAAATTATTGTCACGTTTGGCAACCGATGAAGCTTACAAAGATAAAGTTATTCCGCTGATTGATTTGTATAAGTTTGACAATATTGCCGACTTGGTGGTTAACGCCGATACAATTCCGGTAATTTGCATGACCAGCCGTATGGTTGAACAAAAAGGTTATGATGTGGCCATTAATGCAATTTTAAAAATGATAGATAAATACAAAAATTCACCGGACGGGTTCCCGATTTTTATTTTGGGCGGCGCGGGTAATAAAGATTTGTACAGCGATTTGATGACCTTAAAAGATACGGCCAAACAAATTTTCCGTGATTTTGCCAAGCGAATTTTTGTATTTCGCGGCTATAAAGACGAGTTTGCCTATTCGGTGCAGTTGGCGGCCGATTTTTATATGATGCCGTCCTATTTTGAGCCTTGCGGTTTAACGCAAATGGAAGCTATGGCAAAGGGCTCGCTGCCGATAGCGACTTCAACGGGCGGTTTGGTTGATACGATTCATGACGGGGTGGATGGTTTCCGTACCGAAGCTTTTTTTGCCGGCGGTGAACGTGTTTACGGCAGCAATTTAATGGCCCAAAAACTGAAAAATAATCTGAATGCATATGAAGATGTGCTGGCCAAAGCTCTGCGCTACTACTATGCGGCACCGGAAGCTTTGATGAAAATGCAGCAAAATGCAATGGCGGATGATTTCAGTTGGTCATCACCGAACGGTTCGGTTTACAAATACCATAAGCTGTTCTTAACCGGCGCTTTATAATAAAGATATTAGTATTTAACCAGTGAGCAAACCTTGGCATAATCTTCCAAAAGCTGTCTGCCGCCTAAATCCGCTAATTCGATAACAAATGCAAAAGCGATAATTTCGGCACCGGTTTGATTAATCAGTTTTGCGGCTGCAGCGGCGGTTCCTCCGGTTGCCAGCAAATCATCAACAACCAGAACTCTATCGCCCGTATGCAAAGCATCTTTATGCATTTCTATTTTGTCGGTTCCGTATTCTAAAGCATATTCTTGCGAAATAACATCAGCCGGTAATTTTCCGGGTTTGCGGACCGGTACAAAGCCGCAACCGAGCAAATAAGCGAGAGCTGTTCCGAAAATAAAACCGCGTGATTCGATACCGACAACGTAATCGATTTTTTGTGATTTAAATTGGGCGGCGATTGTTTCAAGAATTTCTTTTAAAATTTTAGGCTGTTTGACGGCGGTTGTAATGTCCTTAAATTGAATCCCCGGTTTAGGAAAATCAGGTACGTTTCGAATGGAATTTTGAATATCTTGCAAACTCATAATTTTTCTCCTTGCAGGGCTAAGAATAACAAAAACAAAAGCCAAGTCAATATTTTATCTTGCACTGAGCAATTTTCTTTTTATAATAATATCGTTAAAAATAAGAGGACTAAGCAATGAAAACAGAAAATTTCGGTTCAAAATGGGGTGCAATTTTAGCGGCGGCCGGTTCGGCCATCGGTTTGGGAAATATATGGCGTTTTCCGTATTTGGTTGGTGAATACGGCGGATTCGGATTTATACTTTTATATACGCTGATTTTGATTTTTATTTGTAACCCGATTATGATTACCGAATTGACCCTCGGTCGGACAGCTCGCTCGAGCATTGTTGACACATTTGCGATTATCGGTGAAAAGGCCGGTATGAAGTATATAGGTCTATGGAAATTTTTTGGCGGCTGGATGGGTGTTATCGGTCTGTTTTTGATAATTTCGTTTTATTTTTTGGTGGCCGGTTGGGTAATATATTATTTGTTTGAGGCCATGAACGGTAATCTGTTATTGCTTTCGGATGCCCAAAAACTTAAAGACAGCTTTACGGCGCTCAGTCAAAATTTTCCGCTACAATATGCGTGTGCTTTGGTGTTTTTACTTTTAACAGCATTAATTATTGCTTGCGGTGTCAAATCGGGTATTGAGCGTGTCAGCTTTTATTTGATGCCGGTATTGTTTTTGATTTTTCTGGCCTTGGCGGTTCAGTCAATTTTTATCAGCGGGTCTAAAGAGGGGTTTGCATATTTGTTGAAACCGGATTGGAAATCACTCGGTTTTACGGCCGACGGTTTTGATGCTTTCAGGTTCGGCAAAGTATTTTCTGCCGCGTTGGGGCAAGCGTTTATTTCGCTGTCACTCGGTTATGGTATGTTGCTTGTGTACGGTTCGTATGTGGCTAATAAAGAGAATATTTTTTCGATGGTAAAATCCATTGAGATTTTTGATACACTGGCGGCGTATTTAAGTGCGATTATCATTATTCCGGCGATTTTTGCCGCCGGTATCGCGCCGACTTCCGGACCGGGGTTGACGTTTATCAGTCTGCCGATGGTTTTCCAAAATGTGGCCGGCGGCGGTTTTTGGTCGATAATGTTTTATTTGCTTTTATTGTTGGCGACTTTGACATCGGTTATTTCCGTTTATGAAGGTGTGACAAACTTATTCATACACAAATACAATATGAAAAGAACATCGGCAGTGGTCGTGGTGTTATTTATTTCCATAATCGGATTAACAGCTGTGACATTATCATTTTCCGGAACCTGGGATATCAAAGTTTTCGGACGTGATTTGTTTGATTTGTTTGACCATCTGTCAACCGCATATACTTCGTCGATTATGGCAATAGTCATGGCTTTATTTGCCGGTTATGGTGCACATAAGGTTCTGTTTCGCAATATCGGAATCAGCAGTAAAGTCAACAGTCCGTTTGCCAAATATTACCTGTTTTCGCTGCGCTATGTCGTGCCGGTTTTTATAAGCGTTTTACTGCTGTTGTCGATATATGAAGATTTTTGTAAGTAAAAGAAGAGCCTCGGAATTTCCGAGGCTTAAAGTTTTTATAAAAAGATGCTCTAATAGAATTTTAAACTAATATCGCAGGTATCACCTGGACATTCGCATCTGGCTGCTGCTCTGGCAACTGATATCGGAATTTCTTTTCTAGCTGCACAGAATGTCCAATCATCACTAGGACAAGCATCTGTATCATAGTCGCTATTTCCCATACCACACCCGGCAGTAACTGAAATAGATATTAAACCTGAAGAAGAGCTAGAACCCCAATCATAGGTAGATAAAGCCATGCAAGCTTCTTCTGGTAAACCTGTATAACGCAGAGAAAAAGCCTTGCTCGCCCCATTTTTTCTGTCAGCAGTTTCTAAGATAACATCTCCTCCGAAAGGGTTCTCAACATTGGTTTTGTCCGTATTCCACATTTCATCAGGGAAAAGGTGAGCTTTTTTCCATACATTCTTATCCCAAACGCCACTGTATACTTTTTGGCTGCCATAAAGAGTCCTTATGCTACCAACTATTTGTGTAATTTGGTCGGTTGCTTTATTAATTTTATATTGCATCATGGCTTTGGAGTAGCCGGCTATACCGCCTACCGACAGCACACCGATAATGGCTAAAACACCCAACATCTCTATCATACTGCGGCCGCTCTGCAGACATAGACTTGTCATTCTTGAGCCAATATTTTTACCTGTCATTCTTGAACCGCAGGCTCGAGAATCTCGGCTGCTTAAAATGATTCGGCCGAGATCCTCGCATTCGCAAGGATGACTTTTTTTGTTATCAGTAAAAACGGAATTAGAATTAAGGTTCAGAACCTCAGAATCTGCAGAGAGACTTTGCTTAGTTAAATTTAACATTTGTCTTTCTCCAAAAATAAGAGTTGTTATGTATAATCACATAGAACATACAGCCATAGTTTTAAAATAATGTAAATATGACGAAAGTAATAGGATTGCTTTTTATATCCATGTCATTTTTGGACGAGCTTTTATTTTTTATCTGTCATTTTTGAGCCAATATTTTTACCCGTCATTCTTGAGCCGCAGGCTCGAGAATCTCGGCT
>JAGBLF010000007.1 GCA_017635595.1 Alphaproteobacteria bacterium | reverse complement strand
TGGCTCTATTAAATAATTTTGTTGAAATATAATCCTTAAAACAAAAAACTCTTGCTTTTCAATAAGCAAGAGTTTAATTTTATCTCATTAACATATAGTAAATGAGGTGAAAAATGACAGAACAAGAAATAGAACGATTATTTGATGAAATGACAGAAGAAAATGCTGATAAAATAATACAATTTTACTTGGAATATATGGATAGAAAATTTATAGAAGAATCAAAACGAGGTGCTTTTAGAACTTTGGCATATATGAAAAAGCAATATTCAATGATGATAAAAATACATCAAGGAATATTAAATATTATGCTTCTTTCACAAGAACAAATAAAGAAATTAGAGGATTCACTTGATGCTATTGAGTAAATCAAAAAACATATCATAATTTTCTTTTAGATGTTTTTTAAGTAATTCATCCCGATAATTTAGTTCTGTATTGATAATATCAATAATAAATTGTTTCAATGCTTTTTTGGGGTGTAATACACAGTACCACATATTCAATATATCTCCAATAATCATACCCATATTTATTATCTCAAAACCTGAAAATAACATTACAACAAAAAAATAATCTAAACCATTGATTCTACAGATTTTTCTTGACAATTTGCCTTAATTTTAATATAATATCCCTAAGAATCAAGGAGTTAGACACAATGAAAGATTTTTTAATAGAGCAATTAAAGAAATTATCAAAGGAAGACCTTGCTGAAATTATTTCACAAGTTAATAAGGCACAATTAACCGCCAAAAGATTTGAAAATGGCGTTGTTTGTCCTATCTGTGGTAAGAAGCATATTCAAAAATTTGGTAGTAGTAGCGGTATTCAAAGATATAGATGTAAAGATTGTGGTAAAACCTTTACTGAATATACTAAAACTGTATTTTTTAGCACCAAGAAAGATTATAATACTTGGTTTGAGTATATTGAACTAATGATGACAGGCTTATCACTTGCCAAAATTGCCAGTAAATTAAATATGTCTGTATTAACCGCATTTCGTTGGAGACACAAAGTATTAAACGCTATCAAAAACCAATTATCACAATCACAGGTTAATGGTGTGGTTCAAGCAGATGAAACATTTTTACTTGAATCTCATAAAGGTAAGCATATTGAGGGTGTTATAAGCCGTAAAAGAGGTGGCGTAGCCAATTATCGTGGCATATCTCATCAACAAGTTGGAATTATGGTTGCCATGGACGGAGATAAAAATATTGTTGCTGATATTTATGGTAAAGGTAGATTAACCACACAACAAATTGAGGGTGTGCTTGGTTCAAAAATACAAGATGAATCAATTTTGGTGACGGATTCCCATAAATCATACATAAAATTTGCTCAATTTCATCATTTACAACATAAGAGAATAGCCAGAGGTAAGTATAAAAATGGTGAATACCATATCAATAATGTAAATAGTTATCACAAAGGTTTTAAGGACTTTATGAAGTCATTTAACGGAGTTAGCACTCGTTATCTTGCCAATTATATCAACTGGTTTAGTTGGATTAGAAAAGGTGGTGATAATAGTTTATTGGTTAGGGAATGCTTGTTGGGGTGATTTATAACTATTCAATAGTTTCTTACTTTTTTGTATTATCTTATCTTTTTCTGTATCCATATCTTGACAATATTCTTTAAGTGTATATGTTTTTCCAATTTTTTGCTGTAATACTCGTACTAATAAATTATAGGCTTCTGTATTTTCTTTATCAGCATTGTTCCTCAAAATTTGTAATTCTTCTTGAAAAATTTCAAAGTCTTTAAGATTATCTATATATTTATTGTTCTCTTGTATCGTGGAAGCAAATTGTATCTTAAAATCTTCAATAAATGTTGTCGGAACATATCCTGATGGTTCACACATCTTTTTCAAACTATCAGTATAAAGATATATCAATGTATATTTTTTAGCAAATAATTCCCTATTTTGTTCGTATTTTTCATCTACTTTTGCTACTTGTTGATTGACAACATATGAACACCCTTTACCAATAAGTGTCCCTATAAAACCAAAAATCAATATCGCTATAATTTTTTTCATAACAAAATTCTCCTTTAACCAATAATTAAACGATATGTACTAAATAGTCAAAGGAATTTTAACAAATAAAAATCAGGGTAATATTTCAACAAAATTATTTAATAGAGCCATAATTATAAAAATTGCACGAAATTTATGGGATTAACATCGGAAGATATAGAACCTCAAAGAACCATTCCTGAAATGTACGGAGAAGGTGAAGACATTTTCCGTTATCGTACGGATTGGGAGCATCTCCCTTTGTTTGAAACGAAATTTTCTTATGATTTATCGACAACCGCTTTAGGTTGTGGCGGAACTGTTGTGTTGCCAGCATTACAATTCGCATTATGGACACACCCGAAAAGAATTTATTTGGTAGGTTGTGATACAACAACATCAGGATATTTTGACAATAAGAAAATAAACGGAAATTTTCTGGTACCAAATGAGTTGGTAAAAAAATATAGTGAGTTTGCTAATTTTGCTCAACAATATTATCCAGATGTGGAAATTATATCAATTAATCCAGTAGGATTAAAGGGAATATTTAATGATGAATATCAAACAAAAGCAGTATAAAAATGAGGGCGCAAAAGACATATATGAGGCAACCATTCACGGGGTGTTTGTAAACAGGTCTTGTGTACCAATTTGCATTGCAGTACATTGAATTACAGTGATGATTTTTTGTAAGTCTATGACATGTCCACCGTAATATACAACGGGTTAGTATTGTAAACAACCTTTTATCAACTGTAATAGATAATAATTTCATTTGACATCTTTAAGTTTATGAAATAGATTGCCTAAAGGTCTGAATATATAAACTTGAGGATGTTATGCCCAAAGTTTCCGTTGTGATTCCGGTATACAATACCGAGAAGTTTTTGACGCGCTGTTTAAATAGCGTGCTTTCGCAGTCTGTGCAAGACTTTGAGGCGATATGCATCAACGACGGCTCAACCGACGGCAGTTTAAAAATCTTAGAAGAATATGCCTCAAAAGACCAACGTATCAAAGTTATCAGCCAAGAAAACAAAGGGCAGTCTGCCGCTCGGAACAGAGCTATGCCGGAAATCAGCGGAGATTATGTTTTCTTTTTGGATTCCGATGATTTTATTCATCCGCAAACATTTGAAATTTTACTCAACGTTGCCGAAAAGACCGGCTGTGCGGTGGTGTCAACGACTGAAACCAAGCAATATGGCGGCGATAAATCTTATAATACGGATGATTTGCAATTTACCGTTCATCAAGAACCGCTTAAGCACATTTTGACAACAAATATTGCCTCCAGCTCGGTTATTTGGAATAAATTATATAAAACAGAACTTGTTAGAAATCGGCCGTTTATTGAAGGCATTTATTTTGAAGATTGGCCATGGGTAACCTGTCTGTTTGCAGGGCTTAATCAGTATGCGGTAGTCCCGTATGCCTTAAACGGCTATAATACGGAAAACGAGTCAACCATGCGCAGTGCGTTTAATGTGCGCAAAATCAACGACTATGTGACGGGGATAAAAGCTGTTCAGGACTTTTTTGCCGAGCCGAAGTATGCTTCATTGTGGCCGGTTGTCCGCGCTAAACGTATCGGTGCGTCGATAAAAATGATGATTAATAAAACCTATCATGAAAAATCGGGGCAGCCGGATTTAAATAAGTATTTATCAAACCGATTAAATGAACTGCATAAGGAAAAGGCTTTTTGCTATTTTAATTTGCCGATGAAAACACTGTGGCGATTGGCCAAAATACAGATGAGGTTGAGGGGTAAATAATATGTATCGTTCTTTAGGAAAAATGTTGGCGTGGATATTTCCGCAAGAGGATCGGCAACAATTTTACGCGTTCTGTAAAAGTATTGATACAAGGCGGAAAGGAAACAAAGCAAAAACCATCGCTTATAAAAATTATCTGAAATTATTACCGATTTTGCAAAAGGAATATAAAAATCGTAAGTTGAAAGTTTGCTTTTTGTGTCAGGATAATGCTAAATGGTCGTATCAAAGTCTTTATGAGGCCTTTGATAAGAGCGAACACTTTACACCTTTGGTTCTGGTTAGTATTACAACAGATTTGCTTGAACAGAAGCACATATTTTTAGATTATGAAAAGAAATTAGCGGAGAATTATAATTTTTTTGCTTCACGCGGCATGAAAGTATCTTATGCATTTGATGCTCAAAAAAATAAATTTATCGATTTAAAAACTTTTCAACCGGATATTATTTTTTATGAAGAGCCGTGGGGGTTAAAAAGTCTGCATGCCCCTTATAAAACTTCTGAATATGCTTTGAGTTGTCACTGTTCTTACGGTGCTTCTATTGTTAAGGCAACTTATGAATTTACAGAGCCGTTTTACAGACAGTTATGGCGGTATTTTTTGGATAACGGTATTGAAAAACATTTATATTTAAGTCAGGGCTTCGAGGATGAAAATATTCCGGTATGCGGATCATTGAAATTAGATGCTTACGCACAGCCCATCAAGCATAATCCGTGGAAGACCGAAGGCAAAAAGCGGATTATATGGGCACCGCATCATTCTTTTGCCGATGACAGCATTTTAAAATACGGAACATTTGATTGGAATTATCAATTTATGTATGACTATGCCAAAAATCATTCGGAATATGAGTTTATCTTAAAACCGCATCCGGTATTGTTTCAGGCTATTGTTAATAGCGGATTGATGACACTTGAAGAAATAGATGAATATTTTGATGCTTGGCGTGCCTTGCCGAACACGCAGGTTGTCGAGGGGGGAGATTATTTTGACCTTTTCAAAACATCGGATTTAATGATTACGGATTGTTGTTCGTTTTTATGCGAATATTTACTGACTGAAAAACCGCTTGTTCATCTGATTAACCCAAAATCCGTCGGATACAATGAATTTGGTCAGCGCATTATTGCCGGTTATTATCCGGTGTATGATGTACAAGAGTTGGAAGAAAAAACAGAGGAAATTCTGATAAAAGGTAAAGATGAATTAAAAGCTAAACGGCAGAAAGTTATTAAAGAATTTGGGTTAGGCACGAAAAGTGTTGCTCAAAATATCATTGAACATTTAGAAAAGTGCTTAAAAGGAGAAACTAAGTGAATATCGGACTTATAATAGCCGGCGGTGTCGGTGCCAGAATGAATAATGCCATTCCTAAGCAATTTATGACGGTATATGATAAACCTATCATTATCTATACATTGGAGGCGTTTGAAAAACATCCGTCGATTGATGCTATTGCGGTGGTTTGTTTGGACGGCTGGGATAATATTTTAGCCAGTTACGCCAAACAGTACGGTATTACCAAGTTAAAGCATATCGTTCCGGCAGGAAAAGTCGGTCAGGAATCCATTAAAAACGGCATTATGGAATTAGCCAAACATTACAGCAAAGATGATATTGTGCTTATTCATGATGCCATTCGTCCGAATGTCTCAAACGATATTATTTCAGACTGTATCAGTACAATCGAAAAACACGGTTTTACGGTTGTTGCCATGCCGTGTAACGAAGCTATGCTTGAAACGTATGATTTTGAAAGTTCAGATAAATCGTTTCCGCGTGATAACTTAAAACGAACCCAAACGCCGCAAGGTGCTACATTAGGACAATTGATTGAGTTGCACGAAAAAGCAAAAGAAATGGGTATTACCAATTCGGTAGCGACTTGTACACTAGTTACGGAAACCGGCGGAAGAATATATTTCTCGGCAGGTTCAAGTAAAAATCTTAAAATTACGACACCGGAAGATATAGATATATTTAAGGCACTGTTACAGCAGAGGTAGAGATGTATATTAATAATATTTTGTACCGTCAGGATATCGAGCGTATTTTAGTACCGGCATTTGAAAAATTGCGCGGTAAGACTTTTTTTATTACCGGTACGAGCGGTTTGGTCGGTTCGTTTTTGGCGGATGTTTTACTGTATTTAAATGAAAAGCATAATTACGGTATGGATATTTGGGGGACATTTTCAAGCCAAAAGAGTTTTGATGAGCGTTTTCCATCGTATGTCGGGCGCGATGATTTTCATGCGGTTATACAAGATATCAATCAGCCGATAACGCTTGATTTGAAACCGGATTATATTATTCATGCGGCCAGTAATACGCATCCGGCATTATATGCCAATAATCCGGTTGAAACAATTAAGTTAAATGTTAACGGAACTTCTCATATACTTGATTTTGCTAAAGAAAAACAAAATTGTCGGGTCCTGTTTTTATCGACATTGGAAGTGTATGGCGAAGATAAAACGGTTGATAAATTTAATGAACAAAATATAGGGAAAGTCGATTTTACTTATTTTCGCTCATGCTATCCGGAAAGTAAAAGACTGTGCGAAACGTTATGCAGTGCTTACAATAAAGAATACGGTACGGATATTGTGACGGCGCGCTTAGGTTATATTTACGGTCCGACAGTGAAGTTGAACAGTTCAAAAGCTGATGTACAGTTTTTAAATAAGGCTTTAGCCGGAGAAGATATTGTACTTAAAAGCCGCGGATTACAGCAACGGTCATATTGTTATGTTGCCGATACGGTTGCGGCTCTTTTGTTTATTTTGCTTAAAGCAAATACGGGTGAAAGCTATAATGTGGCTTCAACTCAAGGAAATATCCGCTTACACGAATTTGCCGAAATATTGGCTGAATTTTCCGGTGTTAAGGTTGTATTCGATATTGATGAAAACATAGCCGCAACGGGCGGTTCGCAAGTTCAAAATTCGACGTTGGATTCATTTAAGCTGGAGAGTTTAGGGTGGAAATCGTGCTTTTCGCCAAATGACGGCATAGAGCATACATTGCAGATTAAAAAAGAAATATTGGGAGATAATAATGGTTGATTTAAAGAATCCGATATATATAAAAATTTTCGGATTACAAATTGCGGAAATAAGACGATCTGTTTCAGATACTGTTATTGATACGTATCTTTTGCATATTCCTTTTATAAGCATACGGATTAAAGACAGAAGAAAAATTAATGTCAATTTTACATTGCTGCAAAAAGCCATTGATTGGTATAAAGACAGAGCTATAAATAAGAGCAAAGAAGCCATTAAGCAGAAATTCAGAGAGGGTAAACCGGTTAAAATTATGCTCGAAACTTCTCGTCCGGGTATGTGGAATTTCGATTATTTATATCCGTTGTTAAAGCAGGATAAAAGATTTGATGTCAGTGTACTGATTATGCCTGAAAAAGCCTATGGTCAGGAAACAATGAAAAAATATATGCAGGAGGTTGCCAAGGAATTGACGGAAAAAAATATTCCGTTTATTTGCGGGTATGATGTTAAGACCGATACTTTCATTAAACCGGCAAAAGTTATCAATCCGGATATAGTTTTTTTTACTGATTTTGCATATTTTCATTTTTATAAAAATTTTGCCATTAATCGCTTTAGAGATAAAATTACCTTCTTAAATGATTATGGTTATTCCGTAATGTTGGACCAATATACGTGTAATTTTGAATTGAATAATGAAGTGGATATCTATTTCAGACCAACTTTCAGACATCTGGAAATGGCTCAGTTATATATGTATAAAACACATGGTGATAATGTTTCTGTCGTCGGTAGTCCTAAGCTTGATGTTCGTTTTGATGAAAATTATAAAATAATCGATGTGTGGAAAAAGCAGAATAAACCTAAAAAACGTATTATTTGGGCACCTCACCATTCTGATGGACACCCTAAAAATACTTATCAATATAATGCTTTTTATGTTTTAAGTGATTTTATGCTGAAGCTTGCGGAAGAATATAAAGATAAAGTTCAATTTGCTTTTCGTCCGCATCCGATTTTGCGTCCTAAGCTAAATTTGCGGTGGGGTGAGGAGCGGACCGATGAATATTATAAAAAATGGGAAGATTTGGAAAACGGGCAAATTTCCGAAGGAAGTTTCTGTGATTTGTTCTTAACTTCCGATGCAATGATTATGGATTCATGTTCGTTTTTGGCTGAATATACGGCTTTTGATAAGCCTTTACTGCATACAATATCACCGACGTCGCGTGTCAGACTGAATGAATTTGGTGTAGATATATATGATTGTATCTATAAAGCAGATGTTGATTTGGAACAGTCAATTCGTCGTTTTATTGATGATGTTGTACTTGGCGGTAATGATTATTTGAAAGAAGAAAGAACCAGAGTTATTAAAAAATACTTCAATAAACTGAATGGTAAAACAGCATCGGAAAATATCTATCAGGAAATTGTGGATTATTTGGCGGAGCAACCGCAGAAACAGGGGTTGTAAAAAAAAAGATTAAAGTTATGGTAAAAGTCAGTATCATCATTCCGGTTTATAATGTTGAACCATACTTACGGCAGTGTTTGGATAGTGTTGTTAATCAAACACTAGAGGATATAGAAGCGATTTGTGTTGATGATTGTTCGTCGGATAATTCCGGCAAAATTTTGGATGAATATGCGGCACAAGACAGTCGTATCAGAGTTTTTCATCTCGAAAAGAACGGAGGAGCCGGTATTGCCCGTAATTTCGGCTTAGACAAAGCTCAAGGTAAATACATTATGCTTTTAGACCCGGATGACTGGTATGAGTTGAATGCTTGCGAATTACTCTATAAGCAAATTGAGAAAAATAAAAATGACTTTGTCTGTTATGGTATGTTTTTATACAATAATAAAACTCAAATAATCAAAACGGATACATTTCGTTTGCAGGGACTTATACCCTATATGGACGATATGCATTTAAATTTTTCAAAGCTTCAAAAACCTTTTATTAAAACAACGGAGACTGTTTGCCGTATCTATTTGAAAAATTTTTTGGATTGCCATAATATACGTTTTGGAGACAGTCATTGCGGTGAAGATGTTATTTTTGCTATGAAATGCTTTCTTTTTGCGACAGATGTTTCTGTTCTAAATGTCCCATTGTATTATTATCGACAAAATAATGATAAGTCAATGTCACATAATACTGAAAGGTGGCGGGAAAATTTTACCAACAGATATGAGGTTCTGAAATATATGGAAAAGCAGGCCCCTGAGAATATTTTAAAATCATATATCATTTGGTGTATAAGATCTGTTATGTCGTGGCGATCAAAATACATGGTTACAAGTCCTCACTTAGCAAAAGAAATATATACATATATGCGTACAATCTTTCAGGATTTGAATACCAATCACAATGTCAGGGAACTCAAAAAATATATAGACTTCGCTGAATTTAAGAAGATTGTGAGGAATCCGTATTGGAAGTACTATCTGTTAACCCTTTTAAAAAATTTGCGACAACGCGTATTACCGCATAAAAAACGGTAAGGATGAATGTCATAAAACTCAAAAACAGAAAGCTGATGTTATATAATATAAAAAATCCTCGCCGGTCAGCGAGGATTTTTTTATGCGTTATTATTGAAGAAATTACTTCAATTCAACTTTAGCGCCAGCTTCTTCCAACTTAGCTTTCAAAGCTTCGGCTTCGTCTTTAGCAACGCCTTCTTTAATGGTCTTCGGAGCGCCTTCTACCAAATCTTTAGCTTCTTTCAAGCCTAAACCTGTGATAGCACGAACTTCTTTAATAACGTTGATCTTGTTTGCACCGGCTTCGGCCAATACAACATCAAATTCTGTTTTTTCTTCAGCAGCAGCGGCAGCACCGGCACCAGCACCGGCAACAGCTACGGCAGCAGCGGCGGAAACACCCCACTTTTCTTCTAACATTTTTGCTAAATCAGCTGCTTCCATAACGGTCAAAGCTGATAATTCATCTACTAACTTGGCTAAATCTGCCATTTTTTTTCTCCAAATAAAAAATTAAATCTCAAATTTATTACTAAAAAACTTTGTTTGCTCTTAAGCAGCTTCTTTTTCGCTATAAGCTTTGCATACGCGTGCAACTTTGGAAGCAGGAGCTTGCAACAGACCGATAATCTGAGCACGCAACTCATCCATAGACGGAATAGAGGCAAGCTGTTTAATATCATTAAGTGTCAAAGCCTTATCAGACAACGCACCGCCAACAATAACGAGCTTTTCATTTTCTTTTGCGTATTCAACACAGGCTTTGCAAGCAGAAAGCGGATCATCGGCATAAGCCATAATGATCGGGCCTTTGAACATGTCTGCCAAATTTTCAAAGTTTGTGCCTTTTACGGCAAGACGAGCAATACGGTTTTTAGTAACTCTGATAGAAGCACCGGCTTCACGAACTTTGTTTCTTAAAGCATCAGCTTCTGCAACTGTTAAGCCTTTATATTCAGCTAAAACAACAGAGCCGGCTTTAGAGAATACTTCGTTTAATAAGCTCAGTAATTCTGTTTTTTCTTCGCGGTTCACTTATTGTCTCCAAACGAATTTTCCTGCATAACGCAAGAAGTGTTACCAAAACCCACATAACAAACGCTATGTGGAACCCAAACCTGTCCGAGGAGAAAAGATTAAATTAAATTGAATCAATAAAATCAAGTTCACTCCGTCTGCGCGGGAAATTAAGGCTTGTCTGTTTAACAGAGCTTGCCACCCACGGTCTTGGACAGCGATGAACACAGCAAATTTGCATTCATTGAGTGCGTATATAAAATATAATCGTGTCGTTGTCAAGTAAAAAAATAAAATTATGTCGTTTAATGGATATCAAAGCGAAATGCCGGTGCAGACTTGATATAATCTTAGCACCGGCTTCAAAATAAAATTCGGAATTTAATGTTCTTTGGCAAGTGTGCAATAATGTCTGAAGTAAAAGTATTCGGCGATGCTGATGATTCCATAGGTTATAACATAAGTTCCTACGGTTAAAACAAGCGCCCAATCACCGAATTGGCGATAGATCAAGATAAAAAATGCCAAAATAATGCCTAAAATTCCACTGGTCATGGTCCAGCCCCAAGGCATACCTATTTTGCGGATTTCCAAACTGCCGGTGATTTGTATCGAACCGGTTGCCAAAATCCACAGAGCGAAGAATATCGGCAGAGTTTCGACTGTTAAACCGAGGTTGGTTAAGAAAATCAGTCCGATAAACATATCAAACAGACCGACAATCATATACCAACCGGAATATTGGCTTAAGGAAAACGCAATATAGCCGCACCCCAAAAGAAATATTATTAACCCGAGGTAAAAGGCAATTGCCAATAACGATTGCGCCGGATTGGCCCAAATCACAATACCTAAAATCAGCATAATTATACCGGCAATCAAGTGCCATATACTACATCTTTTGTCTTGCATGTTTTTTCTCCTTTGAAAATGGATATATAGCGCGAAATAGGGGATTCAATATAGTATATCGGCTAAGAGGAAAGCGGCCGGGATGACAGAAAAAAGTAAACGTCACTCTTGCGAAAGCGAGGATCTCTTTAAGGTGGTACTGCCTGTTGCGGGGGATACCCGATCAGGTCGGGTATGACATTTTTAATAATATAGTCGTCATTGGGCTTTTATTTTTACCGTCATCCTTGGGCTAGCGATAGCGAGAACCGAGGATCTCTTTAAGTGTGGCACTGCATGCTTTTGGAGATACCCGATCAGGGTCGGGTATTACAGTAAGGTGGTCGGTATGACAGAAAAAAGTAAACGTCATCCTTGCGAAAGCGAGGATCTCGGCCGAATCAATTTTAAGCAGCCGGGATCTTCGAGCTGGCGCTCAAAGATGACTTTTTTATATCAAAAAAAGACTTGACTTTCGCATTATAAGGGGTAAGCTACTAGCAATATATTTTTTTAAGTGTACGCATTATTTATTTAAGGAGACTGTTATGATGACATATACGCGTTCGGCAATCGGCTTATTGACCAGACAATATCGTTCGGTTTTAAGAAAGTGCTTTTTGATTAACTGCGGACTTTTTGCCTTAGGGGCAGTGGGTGCAGTGAGTGTCACAAATGCCAACGCGGCAGTACCGACTCCGACACTGAATGATATGAACACTAAAGCTGAAAGCTTTACAACAACCAGTCATTATACCCTCACAACAACACAAGATACAAATACCAATTTCTTGCTTTTGGATAACGGCAGTGGTACTTTGACGCAATACTGGTACACTCCGGCGGAGGACACGGCAGAGAAGAACAATATTTTGAATTATTTGGCCGGTGTTGCCTTAACAACAGAGGGTGCGGATGAAGAGCATTATGTGTTTAAACAAGGTACGACTTATTATAAATTTGATATGTCAAAACCGCGTCCTGCGAGTAGTTATACTTTGACTGAGAGTGCATCTCCTGCTCATTGGAAAATTGTTATCAATAAAAATTATGATCTTGTTTTGAAAAACCGTGGCACTGGCAATGAAAATATTTATTACAAATGGAGTGTAAACCCTGATGGCACTAGTAGAAAATTTGTCAAAGGCACAGCTGGTGCTAATGACCTTATAGTAAAAGCTAACGCAGGAAGTGGAAACACAAATGTTTACTATAAATGGACAACGGATGCAAAGGGCAATTTGTCACTTACCTCAACTGGTGCAAGCAGTAGTGATTATGATTTTATTGCAAAATACAATTCTGCAGTTGGCACGGTGCAGACTGGCAATTACTCTTTTCCGACTATCAGCCCGACCAGTTTGATTAATAGGGCTACAGGGGTAGTAAGAAACACTGGTACAACGTCTTATGAAAATTATTTATTTTTAGATAATGCGTCGTCAGGCACTATTAACCAAACAGCTACAGGTTCTAAATATTCTTTTGTCTATGGCGGTGGGCTGTCTAACTCCAGTACTATTACCTCTATTACCTCCGATTTTGTTGGTAACAGTTTAACCACAACAAGTCAACGTAGTGCATCAAGTGGTACATTATATTCTAGCAGTATTGGCGGCGCAATAGGTAACTACTCGTCGTCAGGTTCTAAAGTCTCAATCGGTGACATCACTGGCGATTTTATAGGTAACTATGTGAATGCGGCTGTTTCTGGTTCAGGTGTTGATGCAGCAGCCTATGGCGGTGCAATAGGTAACAGCCTATATGGTTTCGTCCCTATACCCACAATCGGAAATATCAATGGCGATTTTATTGGTAACTATGTAAGTACGGCTGTTTCTGCTTCAGGTGTTCATGCAGCAGCCTATGGCGGTGCAATTTCCAACGATATTGGAATAATCGGGAATATAACGGGCGATTTTATTAATAATTATACGTTCTCGACAAGTTCTTCTGCTTATGGTGGTGCAATTGTTAACACAGGACAAGGAAAAATTAGTAGTATCACGGGCGACTTTATTAACAACTATGCGTCGGGATATAGTGCGGCTTATGGCGGTGCAATTTCTGGGGGTGGTACAGATAGCGTAATCGGAAATATCAATGGCAATTTTATTAACAACTATGCTTCAGCGACATCTTCTTCTGCTCAAGGTGGTGCGATTGCTAACAGCCTAGGTACAATTGGAAATATTACGGGCGACTTTATTAACAACTATGCGTTCTCATCGAACAGTAGTGTGTCAGGTGGAGCTATTTACAACATCAACAGTAGACAAATCAACAGTATCACGGGCGACTTTATTGGCAACTATGCTACATCTACTGGAACACATACGTATGATTATGTACAAGGTGGGGCGATTTTTAATGCTGGCACAATCACAATCACAAGCGATTTTATTAACAATTATGCGTCATCAGTAAACAGTTTTGTTCGAGGTGGGGCAATTAATAACCAAAGAAAAATCAGCATCCTAGGCAATTTTACTAATAACTATGCGTTTTCGTCAAAACATTATGTGGTTGGTGGGGCAATAGTCAACCTGTCTGGTACAATCAGTACTATCACTGGCGATTTTATTAACAACTATGCTAAAACATCATCATCTACCTATAAAGCTTACGGAGGTGCAATATATAGTGGTAATGTGAGCTCAAATGCCCCAAGCTACAATGCAAACTCAATTATAACTCTTTCCGGCAACACATTCACAGGTAATTATGTTGATAACAATGGTACAATCACACCAAACTCCATCTACAATGCTGGTATTATCAACATTGCAAATGGTAAAACCGTTACCATCAATGATGGTTATGACGGTTTAAATGAAGCAGTATTGAATATCGGTAGTTCTTCCATATTTAATTTGAATGGTACCGAAGTCACGCATAATATTGGTATATTGAATAATGCTGGTACAATTAACCTTGCTGACAATGTAACGACCGATGCTAACGGCTTGATTACAGGTTCGACAGGTAATATAAATATTGGTAATAGTGCGGCGTTTAATATAAATGAAAATAACGGCACATTACAAACCGATAGTTTAGGTGTTGTTTCAAATAGCGGTACCATGAATTGGAATTTGGATGTTGATTTGGTCGGCACAAACTCTGATAAAATCACGGTTAGTTCTTTGAGCGGCACGCAATCAATTATCATCACTGCGATTAATTTAACCACAGGTACAGGATCTGATGAAATCAAGGTTACTTTGACGTCGGACAATACCTTAAAAGCCGCTTATAAGTTAGCCGATGATTTTGATATTGCAACCAATATCACTAAAGCAACTGGTGTTACTTATACTGTCAACAGTGTATCCTACGATAACACCTCCGGTATTTTAACCTTTAATAGAGCTGTTACAGATAATCTCGTCACGTGGATTGCCAAGACTGATGAAACAGACAAAGTATACACAATCGCCGAAGGTGGTGAGATTGTTGCCGAAAACTTAGGTACACTCGTTAATAACCTGAAAGTGAAAGGCAACGGCGAAACCACGACTAATAAAGTTATCGGTGGTAATTTTGCCGGTGTATCTTTGGGTGCAACAGCGCAGACTTTGGAACTTGAAGATATTGCCGAATGGAGTGGCTTTACCGGCAACGCCGTTAATAACGGCACAAGCGGCACGGTAAAGATTAAAAACGTTAACTTCAGCAATAACGCCACGGCCGATATCTCCAACGCCGGTACTTTGGAATTCACCGGTACCAACAGCTTGAGCAAAATCACCGGCGACGGTGCTATGGAAGTTAAATCCGGCACGACGACAGTCGGCAGTTTAGCACAAGGTACGTTGACGGTAACATCAGGTGAGCTGAAAAACAACGGCGCATCAACGGTTGGCGGCGGTTCGAATGCCGGCACGATTTCCGGTACGGGCAGCTTATCCAACAGTGGTGCATTTACCAATACCGGTACGATTTCGCAAGCTGTCAGCCACAGCGGCACCGGCACCAATGTCTTTACCAACAGCGGTACGATTTCGGGTGCGGTCACCAATAGCGGTGTATTTGCCAACAACAGCTCGATAACAGGTGCTGTAACCAACAGCGGTACGTTTAACAATACCGGCACGATTTCGGGCGCGGTAACCAATACGGGAACGATGACCTCGGCGGCTGAAAAGATGACCGGCACGGTTGCCAATAACGGCACAGGCGTGTTGAACCTCTCGGGTGCTTTGGCAAAGAACATCAGTGGCACGGGAACAACCAATGTTGACAGCGCATTGGCATTGAACAGCGGTGCAGGTATTGCCGGCACTTTGGCTATGGACACGAGTGATACGGTAACGGTATCAAGCGGTGCAATTACAGAGCATACGATCGGCGAGATTAAAGGCACGGGTAATATAGCCCTTGATATTAACTACGGTGAGACGATAACTTCCGACAAGATTACGGTTACAAACGATACACAAGCTGCGACCTTAAAGATTACGGCTTTGAATGAAACCGGTACACGTGCGGCCAATTTTGAAAAACAAATTTTGTTTGGTACGAACGGTAATACCAAGCTGGATGTATCGGGGCTCAGCGGTTGGAACGGTTCGACCGATAAAGAAGCCGAGGTTGCTCTTACATCAGGAACAATAGCCTATAATGAAAATTACGGTACGCATAAGTGGACGGAAACGACGGCTTTAACGGTTATCGGTTCGGCTGAAGGCTTGTATGATACATTAAAGTACACAACCACAATCAGCAATGACCGCTTTGACCCGAAAGCAGAGAACTTAACGGTTATTAACCAATACAGCGGCACAGGTTCGGATGATCGTAAGATCAACTTTGCCGGAATTCAAGAAGCGGCCGGCGGAACCTACACGATGAAGGCAAGCACCTCTTTAGGTGAAACCAAAGCCGGTAAGATGACACTTGATGGTGAGAAAAATACCACAACCAAAGCGTTAACAGTTGTTAATTTGAATGGCAATGCCGGTTACAACTTAACCAAGGCTACCGAGCTCGTTTTGGATGAGGTTAAATTGACCAATGCCAGCGGTAATGTAATTACGGCCTCAAATGACAGTGCAAAAGTTACCTTGAATGATGCGTATGTCGATGGTAATATCGTAAAGACCGGCTCCAATAAGATGACGGTTGAAACATCAGGTAATACCACATTGAACGGCAATACAAGCAATGTTTCTGTATCTAACAGCAACGGTACGTTGACCAATAACGGAACAATTACGGGTGATGTAACTAACAGCGGTATCTTGAATTCTTCTGCAGATAATATCACCGGTACGATTACCAACAATGGCACATTTAACTTGTCGGGCGATTTATCGAAGGATATCGACGGTACGGGTACAACCGTTCTGCAGTCAACAACATCGGCAGTTGCGGCCGACAGAGAGATCAGCGGTACCTTAAATGCCAACGGCAAGACAATAAGCATGCAGGACAGCGCATTTGAAACTCTGACGGTGAATAATTTAACCGGAGGCAATTCCAATATAACGATTAACGCAAAAGCCTCAACCGAAGACAGCGATAAAATCAGTATTTCGAGCGGTACAAACAATGCTTCTGCGTTGACGATAACGGGATTGACTTTAGATACGAGCGGTTTGACCGAAGGCACTAATTACACAAAGACGATGAGTGTCGTTGCAGACAAAACAACCGGTGTCAGCTTGAAATTTGATGATAATCTTGATCTTTCCGACTATAATCAAACGGGTGTTACCATAGCGGATAAAACCGGAACAGATAGCGTAACCGACAAAGAAGTTGCTTGGAACGAAACGTTTGGTGCATGGAAACAGTCTCGTAAAAAAGATACAAAGCTGGAAATAAGCGGTACGAATATGGTTTATACAGTTACCAATTATGATGTCGGCTCGAAAACCTATACGTCGAATTCGGAAGGCTTGAAAGAACTCAATCAGTTTAATGCCGGAACGGATACCAAGACATTTAATGCCGCTTCGGACGGCTCTACACACACCATTATTGAAGATTTGGGTAATACGGTCGGTAAAGTATCCATCGACGGTAAAGGCGGAACACTTGACTTTGATGACCATAAAGGTTTTGTAATGGGAAGCGGTACGGAAGTCAGCTTAAAAGATGTTACAGCTAAGAATGCCGACGGATTGGCTGATGTTAAGGCCGGTGCAACGTTGAACTTGGAAGGTGTTACCCTTGAAGATAACGGCGTGTTACAAAATGCCGGTACAATCAACTTAAAGGGTTCTAACAGTATTGACAGTATTATAGCCGGTACGGCGACAACAGCCACGCTTAATGTTAACTCGGATTGGGATATGGATACCACCGTTACCGGTCATACGGTTAATGTTAACGGCAAAAAGCTGACGGTTAATGCCGGTAAATTGGTTGCTTCCGACAGCTTAAATGCGAAAGACGGTTCGGAAATCGAGATCGGAAGCAATAAAGTCAATTTGGATCAAGTTAAATTCGAAAGCGGTTCGAAGTTAAACTTGAAAGTTGATTCGCTGAATAATTTCGGTGCCGTCAATGCCAATAATATTACGATTGAAAATGGTGCAAACTTAAGTGCAACGTTGGCACAAGGTATTGTTAAAATAGGTCAAAAAGAAACGTTGCAGCTTTTGAAAGCCGATAACAGCAACTTTAATAACTTTGCCGACAGCTTTGATAATAAAATGTATCACTTTGAAAAAGCTGATAAAAACGGGGCTTATAATATTTCGCAAGTTAAGACGGCTGAAGAAGTTGTCGAAGAAACCGGCGGAACGGCAACTGAAGCCAGAGCAGCTGAAGCATGGGTTGACGGCGATCAATTCAATGAGGGAACAAAAGCAGCCAAAGTTGCTAATGCATTGGCAGATTTAGCTCAAAATGAGCCTAAAGAATTTACCAAAGCATTGTCGGTTGTTGCCCCGCAGGAAGCGCCGAAAGCTCAGTCGGAATTGACCGAATTATCGGATAAATTGTTGTTAACGGTCGGCAAATACCTGTCTAACCAAGATATCGGCGGTTTGTCATCGGGTGATGCTTTGCAGGATGCTACCATTTGGGCAAAAGGTTACTACGGTGAATCTAAACTTTCTAATCACGGAAAAGTCAAAGGCTTTGATTCCAAAAACAAAGGCGTGATTGCCGGCTTTGATAAAAAACTCAATAAAGCCGTTAAAGTCGGTGCCGGTTTCCAATACAACGACAGCGATGTCGATGCTTATCATCGTGATGTTGAGGTTGATTCGCTGGTCGGCTTTGTATACGGCGAATATCGTCCGAGCAAATGGTTTGTCAGCGGTGTAGCCAGCTTCGGTAAAGCCGATTATGACGAAGAAAAACACACGCTCGGAAGTAAAGTCAGAGATAATTACAGCGCCAATGTTTACAGCCTGCAGGCCTTGACCGGTTATGATTTTAAATACGTTACACCTGAAATCGGTGCTCGTTATTATAGGATTAAACGCCACGGCTATGAAGACAACATCGGTCAAAGCGTATCGGGTAAAGATATGGATATATTGCGCGGCGTATTCGGCCTTCGCAGCTCGTATGAGTTCGGTATGTTTAAGCCGGAAGTTTATGCCGGTATTACCTATGACTTTGTCAGCGATAAAGATAACGCGCTTGTCAGCTTACCAAACGGCTCTAGCTATACGGTTGACGGCAAACGCTTAAAACGCTTCGGTACGGAATTCAGCTTGAACGTTACGGCGCAAGTCACCGACAACACCAAGATCGGTGCCGGCTATGAGGGTAAATTCCGCGAACATTACCAAGACCATACCGGTATGATTAGCGTTAAATACGAATTCTAATCGTAGAGCAGTAACAAAAAACACCTCTTGAATAAAATCAAGGGGTGTTTTTTTGTGTTTATATGCTTATAAGTTGACATATACGGACATTTCTGCTAAGATAAAGCAGTCTTATGGGAAAGGACAATTAATGTCGAGCGTTGCTATCGGTTTGCGTGTTGAAAAAACAGATGAAAATGAGTTCGGTTGGAATTTGGTAAATGCTATTCCGACTGATGTACCGTGCATTGTTTGTTTGGGCGGAAACGGTGCAATTACCGATAAGTCTTCCAACAGCTATGCCGGAGATGTCGACAGAGAAATTACGGCCGTCATCGGACAGAAAGTGCCGGTTTATTCTGTTAAATATGATTTTTCCGGTGGTGATGCGGAATATGCCCGTCGTTATGAATTTGTGAAACATCGGCAGGAAAACAGCCAAGATGAACAGGAAATTATAAAAGCTCGTGTCACCAACGAAGAAATCAATCCGAAATATATTGATGAGTTGTATAAAAAGTTAATCGAACCGCGCCTTTTTGATGCAAAAACCAAAAAGCTTTTGCCGACAAATGAAGCTTGCCGGCGGTTGCGGATGATGACCTTTGTTGCCCATTGTCACGGTGCGTATGTTGCCTTAAAACTGGAAGATAAAATGCAGGCTGAAATGAAAAAAGCCGGTTGCAGCTTGGAAGACAGAAAAAAAATACAGTCACAAATGATGATTTTAGCTTATGCCCCGGCTTGTCCGCTGGGTATTGCCAATTCGCAAATGATTAGTTTTAAAACAGTCTATGATGAGGAACAGCCGCAAATAAGCAACTGGTTTAATCATTACGTCACAAAGCGAAGATACGAAGAAAAAAGACGCTTTTTAGCCGAACAAGAGCATAAAGAAGAGGATATCAAAAAATTTCGTTGGTTTGATTTCAAACCGTGCTATTTCGGTAAAAAACAAGGCAATCTGTTTATGATTAAAAATGCCTTCAGATGGAATGAGGAAGACGGTCCGTGGATGATTAACACAGACGAACATAACCGTGTTGACTACAATATCGCTTTTGACCATACGCAAGAAGGCAAAATAATGACATGGTACCGCAAAGCCATTTTGTTTAACGCCGTCAAAAATTCTTTAGAAAATCAAAGCGGTTATAAGCCGTTACCGCCACTCGAGGAACTGATTTTACCGCCGGTTAAGGAACGGCAGGCGCGCTACAAAGAATTTTTCGCCGAAATGGCTGAAAACGGTAAGAATTTCCGAAAAGAAGTTTGTGCATATGCTGTTGCCGGCATAAAACGCCGTCGTGATGAAAGCGAAAAATAACTTTTTTTGAAAATAATATTGCAAAATAAAATTAAAAAATATATAATCTGCGCAGTTTAAAGCGGATTTGAGAAAATCTGCCTGTTTATTATTGGATGAATGTGGCTGAGTGTGCGTAAATGCCAAGGGTTCGGCTATGTTCAATTTATATCAACCAGAAATTTTAACCTTCTGTGGACGGGATGGGGATTTTTCCTGAGAATTGTCGCAGAATCAACACATTAGAGGATTTAACACATGAAAGAGTCTTATACGAGCAAAAAGCGTGTAAGAAAAAATTTCGGCCGAATCGACGCAGTAATGGATATGCCGAATTTAATTGATGTTCAAACCGGCTCTTATTCAAGCTTTATCAACAATGTTGATAACAACGGTGAACGTTGTGAGTTTGGTTTGGAAGAAGTTTTCAAATCTATTTTCCCGATTAAAGATTTTTCCGGTAACGGCGAATTGGAATTCGTTAAATACGTTTTGGAAGAACCTAAATATGATGAAGAAGAATGTATCCGTCGCGATATGACGTATGCCGCTCCGATTAAAGCAACTTTGCGCTTGGTCGTTTGGGATATTGATGAAGCAACCGGTGCAAAGTCTATTCACGATATTAAGGAACAAGACGTTTATATGGGCGATATTCCGTTGATGACCGAAAAAGGTACGTTTATTTTTAACGGTACCGAGCGTGTTGTCGTATCGCAAATGCACCGTTCTCCGGGTATTTTCTTTGACAGTGACGGCGGTAAAACCGTTTCATCGGGTAAAAAGTTGTTTTCTGCCCGCATTATTCCGTACCGCGGTTCTTGGCTCGATTTGGAATTTGATGCCAAAGATTTAATGTATGCCCGTATCGACAGACGCCGTAAGTTGCCGATTACTTCGATTTTGTACGCTTTGTACTCTAAAGAAACCGAAGAACGTTTGGCAAAAGGCGAAGAATTGTCTTTAGAAGAAGTTCAGGGTATGAGCAAAGAAGAAATCTTGAATTACTTCTACGAAACGGAAACCTATCTGACTGATAAGAAAAACTGGAAAATGAAATTTGAGCCGGAACGCATGAAGGGTGTTAAGTTCGATTTTGCTTTGGTCAATGCCGCTACCGGTGAAGCCGTTTGGGATGCCGGCAAAAAATTAACCCCGAGATCGGCTAAAAAATTGGCTGATGACGGCTTAGAATATTTTGTTGTATCCAAAGAGCAAATGTACGGCAAATTCTTGGCGAAAAACATTGTTATTGCCAAGACCGGTGAAGTTATTGCCGAAGCCGGTGACGAAATCAATGAAGAATTGATGTCTAAATTGGCTGAAAACAAAATCAAAGAAATCGATACTTTATATATTGACGGTTTGAATGTCGGTCCTTATTTACGCAATACCTTGGCCAATGATAAGAACAGCAACCGTCAGGAAGCTTTGTTTGATATTTATCGCGTTATGCGTCCGGGTGAACCGGCTACTTATGAAGCTGCCGATGCTTTGTTCAAACAACTGTTCTTTGATAATGAACGTTATGATTTATCGGCCGTCGGTCGTGTTAAAATGAACGTATCGCTGGATATTCCGTTTGCAGAAGCTCCGGATACACTGCGCGTTTTACGCAAAGATGATATTTTGCGCATTGTTAAAAAATTGATTGCCATTCGTGACGGCAAAGGTGAAGTCGATGATATCGACCACTTAGGCAACCGTCGTGTTCGCAGCGTCGGCGAGTTGATGGAAAACCAATATCGTATGGGCCTGCTCAGAATGGAACGCGCCATCAGAGAAAAAATGAGCGCCGAAATCTTAAATAATGTTAAGCCGCAGGATTTGGTAAATGCCAAACCGATTGCTTCGGTTATCAGAGAGTTCTTCGGTTCATCTCAATTGTCACAATTTATGGATCAAAACAACCCGTTGTCGGAAATTACCCATAAACGTCGTTTGTCGGCATTAGGTCCGGGTGGTTTGAGCCGTGATCGTGCCGGCTTTGAAGTCCGTGACGTACATCCGACACACTACGGACGTATCTGCCCGATTGAATCGCCGGAAGGTCCGAACATCGGTTTGATTAACTCACTTTCCACATACGCTCGCGTTAACAAATACGGCTTTATTGAATGCCCGTATCGTAAAGTTGTTAACGGCGTTGTTACCGACGAAGTTGTTTACTTATCTGCCGATGACGAAGGTAAGGTTGTTATCGCTGAAGCTAATGCTAAAGTTAATGAAGACGGCCACTTTGCCAATGATTTGATTACCTGCCGTCGCGGTGGTGAAGTTGAATTCGATAAACCGGAAAACATTAACTACATCGACGTTTCGCCGAAACAATTGGTATCAGTCGCAGCAGCTTTGATTCCGTTCTTGGAAAACGACGATGCGAACCGTGCGTTGATGGGTTCTAACATGCAACGTCAAGGTGTTCCTTTGCTTCGTTCGGAAGCGCCGCTGGTCGGTACCGGTATCGAAGCAACGGTTGCTAAAGATTCCGGTGCAACGTTGGTTGCTAAATATGACGGTGTGGTTGATGCCGTTGATGCCAATCGTATCGTTATTCGTTCGGATGATAAAAATGCACACAACGTCGGTGTTGAAATTTATAAACTTTCGAAATTCCGTCGTTCTAACCAAAATACCTGCATTAACCAAGTTCCGCTTGTTAAAGTAGGTGATCATATCAAAAAAGGCGATATTATTGCCGATGGTCCGTGTACCAATTTGGGTGAATTGGCTTTGGGTAAAAACTTACTCGTTGCCTTTATGCCTTGGAACGGTTTGAACTACGAAGATGCTATTTTGCTTTCGGAAAGAATTTCGCGTGACGATGTATTAACTTCACTTCATATTGAAGAATTTGAAGTTATGGCTCGTGATACGAAACTCGGTCAGGAAGAAATTACCCGTGATATTCCGAATGTCGGCGAAGATGCTTTGCGCAACTTGGATGAAGCCGGTATCGTTTATGTCGGTGCACACGTTAAAGCCGGTGACATTTTGGTCGGTAAAGTAACACCGAAGGGCGAATCTTTGGTTACACCGGAAGAAAAATTGTTACGCGCCATCTTCGGTGAAAAAGCCAGTGATGTTCGTGATACTTCTTTGCGTGCTCAGCCGGGTGTTGACGGTATTGTCGTTGATGTACGTATTTTCTCACGCCGCGGCGTTGAAAAAGATGAACGTGCTTTGGCTATCGAACAAGAAGAAATTTCGACTTTGGCTAAAGACCGCGATGACGAAATGGCTATTATCAGAAGAAGCTATGAAGCTCGCCTGAAATCTATGCTCGTCGGTCAAACCGTTGTTGATGCACCGAAGGGTATTGCTAAAAACGCTAAATTAAAAGCTGAAGCTTTAGATGAACTTCCGTCGGCACAGTGGCGTAAAATCGTAGTTAAAAACGAAGATGTTATGGCTCAGATTGAAGAATTTTCTGCTGCTTTCGATGCCAGATTGAAGAGCATTCAAAAACACTATGAAGATAAAGTAGAGAAAGTTCAACGCGGTGATGATTTGCTGCCGGGCGTTTTGAAATTGGTTAAGGTATTTATTGCCACCAAGAGAAAAATGCAAACCGGTGATAAAATGGCCGGTCGTCATGGTAACAAAGGTACGGTTTCACGCGTACTGCCGCTCGCCGATATGCCTTATACCGAAGACGGTACACCGGTTGATGTTGTGTTAAACCCGCTCGGCGTGCCTTCTCGTATGAACGTCGGTCAAATTTTGGAAACACACTTAGGTTGGGCCGCTAAAGAATTGGGCGCACAATTAAATGAAATGTGCGAACAATATAAACGCGGCGAAAAAACAGCTGAAGAATTGAATGCCCGCTTAAAAGATATTTACGGCGAGAAGCAATATAAAAACGAAGTTGCCACTTTGACCGAAGATGAAAAGATGGAAATGATTTCCAACTTGAAGAAGGGTGTACCGATGGCAACGCCGGTATTCGACGGTGCTACGGGTGACGATATTAATCGCATGCTTTCTCTTGCTAATTTGCCGACATCCGGTCAGATTGATCTGTATGACGGTCGTACCGGTGAAAAATTTGATCGTAAAGTCACCGTCGGTGTTATGTATATGATTAAATTGCACCACATTGTTGACGAGAAAATGCACGCTCGTTCGGTTGGTCCGTACGGTTTGGTTACCCAACAACCGTTGGGCGGTAAAGCACAATTCGGTGGTCAACGTTTCGGTGAAATGGAAGTTTGGGCATTGCAAGCTTACGGTGCCGCTTACACCTTGCAAGAAATGCTTACCATTAAATCCGATGACGTTACCGGCAGAACTAAGGTTTATGAAGCCATCGTTCGCGGTGAAGACAGCTTTGATACCGGTATTCCGGAATCCTTTAACGTTTTGGTTAAAGAAATCAAGTCTCTGTGCTTGAATGTTGAAATGTTGAACGAAGAAGCTTAAACCTGAGGAGAATTTTAAATGAATAATGAAATAATGAATATGTTTAATCAGCCGACAGTGGCAGATAATTTTGACAGCATTAAAATTTCTGTGGCGTCTCCTGAGCAAATTCGTTCGTGGTCTTACGGTGAGGTTAAAAAGCCGGAAACCATTAACTATCGTACATTCAAACCGGAAAAAGACGGTTTGTTCTGCGCTCGTATTTTCGGCCCGATTAAAGACTATGAATGCTTGTGCGGTAAGTATAAACGTATGAAATATCGCGGTATCGTTTGCGAAAAGTGCGGTGTTGAAGTGACACTTTCTAAGGTACGTCGTGAAAGAATGGGCCATATCGAATTGGCTGCACCGGTTGCACACATTTGGTTTTTGAAATCATTACCGTCCCGTATCTCGACTTTGACGGATATTCCGGAGAAGTCTTTGGAACGCGTATTGTATTTTGAAAGCTATATCGTTATTGAACCGGGCTTGACAGACTTAAACGTTAATCAACTGCTGACCGAAGATGAATATCAGGATGCCATCGATAAATACGGTGAAGATGCTTTTAGAGCCGGTATCGGTGCCGAGGCTTTACGCGAAATTCTTTCGAATATCGATTTGGAAGCCGAAAGAAGCATTATGCGTGCCGAACTCAAAGAAACAACTTCCGAAGCTAAGCGTAAAAAGCTGGTTAAACGTTTGAAATTGGTAGAAGCTTTCATTTCTTCCAATGCTAAACCGGAATGGATGATTTTAACCGTATTGCCGGTTATTCCGCCTGATTTGCGTCCGTTGGTGCCATTAGACGGCGGTCGTTTCGCAACTTCGGATTTGAACGATTTGTATCGTCGTGTTATTAACCGTAACAATCGTTTGAAGAGATTAATCGAGTTGCACGCACCGGATATCATTATCCGCAACGAAAAGAGAATGTTGCAGGAATCGGTTGATGCTTTGTTTGATAACGGTCGTCGCGGTCGTGCCATTACCGGTACCAACAAACGTCCTCTTAAATCTTTGGCCGATATGCTCAAAGGTAAGCAAGGTCGTTTCCGTCAGAACTTGTTAGGTAAACGTGTTGACTATTCCGGTCGTTCGGTTATTACCGTCGGTCCGGAACTCAAAATGCACCAATGCGGCTTGCCGAAGAAAATGGCTCTCGAATTGTTTAAGCCGTTTGTTTATGCCAAACTTGAAATGTATGGTATGGCTACCACAATTAAAGCTGCAAAGCGTATGGTTGAAAAAGAACGTCCGGAAGTTTGGGATATCTTGGAAGAAGTCATCAGAGAGCATCCGGTATTGTTAAACCGTGCGCCGACGTTGCACAGACTTGGTATTCAGGCTTATGAACCGGTATTGGTCGAAGGTAAAGCCATTCACTTACACCCGTTGGCATGTACGGCTTTCAACGCCGACTTCGATGGTGACCAAATGGCCGTACACGTTCCGTTGTCTATTGAAGCGCAATTGGAAGCGCGTATTTTGATGTTATCTTCTAACAACGTTTTGTCTCCGGCTTCGGGTAAACCGATTATCGTTCCGTCCCAAGATATGGTTTTGGGTATTTACTACCTGACTTACGATGCCGACGGAATGACAGGTGAGGGCAGCATCTATTCTTCTCCGGAAGAATGTATGTTGGCTTTGAATGCCAAAGCTGTTGATTTACATGCTAAAATCAAATGCCGTATGGAATATGTCGGTGATGACGGCAAATTCACCAAAGGCATTGTTGAGACAACTCCGGGACGTATTATCGTTTCCGAAATTTTACCGAAGCATGAAGGTGTACCGTTCTCCCTTGTTAACCGTTTGGTTAAGAAGAAACAAATTTCGCAGATTATTGATGAAGTTTATCGTGTTTGCGGCGGTAAAGAAACTTGTATCATGGCCGACAGAATTATGGGCCTCGGTTATAAATACGCTTGCTTATCCGGTATTTCATTCGGTAAAGATGACCTGATTGTACCGGAAGCTAAGAAAGAATTAATCGAAAAGACTTCGGCTCAGGTTAAAGAGTTTGAACAGCAATATCAAAACGGTTTGATTACCCGCGGTGAAAAATACAATAAGGTGGTCGATATTTGGGCATCTTGTACCGATAAAGTTGCCGAAGAGATGATGAAGAACATTTCTAAGCCTGATCACGGTATGCTTAACTCCGTATTCATGATGGCCGATTCCGGCGCCCGCGGTAGTGCCGCACAAATGCGCCAATTGGCAGGTATGCGTGGTTTGATGGCTAAACCGTCGGGTGAAATTATCGAACAACCGATTATTTCTAACTTTAAAGAAGGTTTGACAGTGTCTGAGTACTTTAACTCTACCCACGGTGCTCGTAAAGGTTTGGCCGATACCGCTTTGAAAACAGCTAACGCCGGTTACTTAACCCGTCGTTTGGTTGATGTCGGTCAAGATGTTGTAATTACCGAAACCGACTGCGGTACCGAACGCGGTATTATCGTTCGTCCGGTTGTTGACGGCGGTAACGTTATTGCCTCGATAGGTGAAAGAATCTTAGGCCGTACGGCTCAGGAAGACATCGTTCATCCGGAAACCGGCGAAGTTTTGGTTAAGAAAGGCAAACTGATTGACGAAGCTGACGTAGAAGTTGTTGAAAAAGCCGGTGTAGAACAAGTTAAAATCCGTTCGGTATTGACTTGTGAATGCGAGCACGGTGTTTGCGCCGCTTGTTACGGCCGTGATTTGGCCAGAGGTAATCCGGTCAGCATCGGTGAAGCTGTCGGCGTTATTGCCGCTCAGTCCATCGGTGAACCGGGTACCCAATTAACACTTCGTACATTCCACATCGGTGGTGCCGCTTCAAAATCGGCCGAACAATCTACTATTGAAGTTCCGTTCGCCGGTATTTTGAAACTTGAAAATACACACACCGTTACCAATTCGGAAGGTAATTTGATTATCTTGTCTCGTAACTGCGATATCGTTATCCAAGATAACCAAGGTCGTGAAAAATCACGTCACCACGTTCCGTACGGTGCTAAAATCTTAGCTCAGGAAGGTCAGGAAGTTGCCAAAGGCCAGAAGATTGCCGAGTGGGATCCGTTTATGATTCCGGTCATTTCCGAAAAAGCCGGTAAAGCACAGTTGGTTGACTTAATCCCGAATGTTTCCGTTAAGGAAAATATGGATGAAACAACCGGTATCAGCTCGAAGACGGTTATTGATTGGCAGTCCGGTCCGATTGCTAATGCCAGCTTGAAGCCGAGCATTACGCTTAAGGACGAAAAGGGCAATCCGGTAACTTACGACACAGGTAAAGAAGTTCGTTACTATCTGTCGGTTGATGCGGTATTAAACGTTGACAACGGCGATGAAATCAAAGTCGGTGACGTTATTGCCCGTATTCCGAGAGAAGGTACCAAAACAAAAGATATTACCGGTGGTTTGCCGCGTGTTGCCGAATTGTTCGAAGCTCGCAGACCGAAGGATCCGGCGATTATTTCCGATATCGACGGTATGGTTGAATACGGTAAAGACTACAAAGCTAAACAGCGCATTACCGTTATTCCGTCAGAAGGTAATCCGGTCGAATACTTAATTCCGAAGGGACGTCGTTTGGTCGTTCAAGACGGTGACCAAGTCAAAAAGGGCGATTTGCTGGTCGACGGTACACCGGCTCCGCACGATATCTTACGCGTCTTGGGTGTTGAAAAATTGGCCGAATATCTGGTTCAGGAAGTTCAAGCCGTTTACCGCCTGCAAGGTGTGAACATCAACGATAAGCATATTGAAGTTATCGTATCTCAAATGCTGAAGAAAGTTGAAATCACTGCACCTGGCGATACAACCTTCTTGGTTGGTGAACAGGTTGACAGAGATGTCTTTGAACTGGAAAATGAAAAGACGATGGCTGAAGGCGGACAACCGGCTGTTGCCGATCCGATTTTGCTCGGTATTACCAAAGCAAGCCTGCAGACCAAGTCGTTCATTTCCGCAGCTTCCTTCCAAGAAACAACTCGTGTCTTGACCGAAGCTGCCGTTGAAGGCAAAGTCGATGACTTGAAGGGTTTGAAGGAAAACGTTATTGTCGGTCGTTTAATTCCGGCCGGTACCGGCAGCGTATTGCGCTCATTGCGTAAAGTTGCCTCTCAAAACGATAAAGAAATCCTTGAAATGAGACAGCATGCTGCCACTGAAGCTCAAGCCGTACTTGAGGATGGAAGTGCCGCTGTTGAAGCTCAAACCGTAGAAGAGTAATTAAAACTCGTCTAGCTGGTTACTACTTGTAAGCCTTTTCTCTTATGTACTTTTATGTACACGGCGAGAAAAGGCTTACGTCGTATTAACACACACTATCCATTTTTTTCTTGTTCTTTGCATAAAAGAGTTTCTTTGTACCGGATGAATTTTTTAAATTTAGAGCTGATGTGTATCTGCCCTTAATATCATTATATCTGCACTGACGTTTGTGTTATCGGTACCGGCGAGGTATTCATTGCCGGATGGGCGCTGATGGCATCCGTAATATTCGAACTGCCGAAGCCGTAGTTATTATCGGGACTGCCCCAAAAGTTTGTCGTATACTGCGGATAATTATCCATAACTTAAAGTATATATTTTTAATATTTTTCAATTTTATATATTGACTCTTACTCCAAAAGTGTTATATTTAAAATGCCTTAAGGTACTCTTTCCAATAGGAACGAAAGAATTTAATCGCCTATTGTCGTATCTTCTGTTTAACATGAACCGTTTACAGAAGGATAAAGAGAAGCTCTTTCACTTATAGGAACGAAATTGTTAATCGCCTATTTGTATCCTTAACCGAGAGCCAGCTTTGTTAAGGGAATGAAAGAAGAAAGCCCTCAAAGAGGGCTTTTGCTCATTTTAAATAATATGTTGATGATACAGTTGTACCTCTTTGGGTAGGTGAGGTAACAACTTGAAAATTTCCATTTTTACTAGGCGTATTGTAAATATACTGTCCACGTGGACTTATATTTACAGGTTTCTTTTGAATAATCCTTGGTATCTGCTGTGCATCGGTACGAGTAATATCATGACGATAAATTCCTTTATCCAAACCATAATTGCGTAATGTTCCGGTTTCTCTCTCCAAAGCCTTACCATGAACTACCACTTCACCATTTGGTCCCCGTATTGCTTCACCGCGTTGAAGAACGACCGGTTCGCCGTTATGATTTCTCATTCGGGCAATGATATCACTGCCATTACCTTGAAACGGATCTGCTGTTAATTTATCGTATGCTTTTCCGATTTTATAACCGTTATAGGCCATATTTGCCTGATTATAGCCGGCATTAGCAAGCGCTCCGCCGGTTAAAGCACTTCCGCCGTAACCGGCTATCTGACCGGCTCTGCGTGCTAAATTGCGACTTTGCGCATCTTTTAATTGCAAATAATCATTCATCTGTGTATCTATTCCCAGTTTGTTACCCAGCCAGTCCAAACCGCCGAATGTCATGCCGTTAATCGTTCTGTTCATACCATATAAAACATCCATACCATTCATCAGTAAATCGTTTTCGATAGCGCGTTGCCGTTGCTGTGCCCAAACACCGGATTGCGGCAAATATGTCGAATAGCTGCTATTTGCTGTTGCATAATTTTTTTGAGTACTCGGTATATTGCCGTAACCACTGCTCCTACTGTTGTCAAAACCGCTATCCATTCCGGACATAAAACTGCCGGCGGCATTTGCTTGCTTAAACCTATTGACACCTCGCTGATAATCGTTCAACTCCGATTGTGTCGGCGTTATCGGTATCGGCGAGGTATTCATTGCCGGATGGGCGCTGATGGCATCCGTAATATTCGAACTGCCGAAACCGTAGTTATTGTCGGGACTACCCCAGAAGTTTGTGGTATACTGCGGGTAATTTTCGGTTATACCTTGATTATTATAGTAATCTATAATTTGATTTTCACGATTGTTTCGTGCCGTTTGATACTCCACCTCGTCTCGAACACTGAAACCGCTATGGTCTACCCCGTAGCTGTCTATTCCACCGTTATTTGTTTCATACCCCAGCGGCGATTTATATTTTTTCCATATATCCATTTTTTCCTCCTGTTAATTTTGATTTATTCATAAGCTTAATCCTTTCTTTAATATTAAAATTCTTATAAAATGGATACTGATT
>JAGBLF010000002.1 GCA_017635595.1 Alphaproteobacteria bacterium | reverse complement strand
ACGACTGCGGAAACTGCACAGGCACCTGTGTCAATAAGGGCTGCCCGACAGGCTATAGACCGGAGAATCCGGGCGGTTGTCCTGATACGGCACCTTCAGGTGACGGAACATTTACCTGCTACGGCAATTACAAGAAATGTACTTGTCCGGACGGTAAAGTAGAAAGCTGCGGTTCTGATAAGAAGTCGACCGGCTCGGAAGTTATCGGAGATACAACCTGCTACACTTGTGTAGATAAGACTTGTACTGACTATGGCTACCAAGATACAGCATCTTGTCCTACAGGGCAAAAAGCCGTAACCAAGACACCTAGAACAGGTTTAACTTGCTACACTTGTGTAAACAAGAAGTGTTCAGACTATAACTTACAAGATACCGGTTCTTGTGGCTCTGGCTATAACCCACAAAAAGTTACCCTGGAAGGTTTAACTTGTTACCGTTGTGTCGCAAAGAAATGCGGTGACTATGGTTACCAAAGCAGTTCTTCTTGTGGTACAGGTTATACGGCTCAATCCAGATACCCGACAGGTAATTTGCACTGCTATGAATGCATCAGTGATGACAGCTATACAGATTCATCTTCAGACGCTATCAGTGATGGTATAAGCAATGGTGGTGAAGATGGTGGTTGCTACTGTGGCTCAGTTGACTGTGGTTCTATAGGGTGTTATGTTGCAAGTGATAATGATCCATCACTTGGTAGTGGCGGAAAGAAATACTGGTGTGAGTTTAATGGTTCCTATCAGTGTGCATCTCAATGCTGTTCATGCGGTTCTCCGGAACGAGTAACCGAAAGAGGTTCGCTAACATGTCCTAGCAGAGCATCGGCTAAATAATAATTGATGCCAACAAAAAAAGGCGGGTGGATTTATCCCGCCTTTTTTTGTGTCTTATAAAAGTTACTCTATAATGTCATCCTTGCGCTTTTTATTTTTACCGTCATCCTTGCGAATGCGAGGATCTCGGCTGAATCATAAAGTAGCCGGGATTCTCGAGCCTGCGGCTCAAGAATGACATTTTAAATAGTATCGTCATCCTTGCGCTTTTTTACTTTAACTGTCATCATTGCACTTTTTACTTTTACCGTCATCCTTGGACGTCAGTCCGAGGATCTCTATCGGTTAGGAAACGTTGCCGGTTGTGAGAGATTCTCGACACGGCTTCGCCGGTCAAGAATGACTTTTTATGGCCGGGATTCTCGACCTAAAGGTCAAGAATGACGTAATAAAAAAATCGCTCGGTCAAGAATGACACTTTCTGTCTTACTGTCATCCTTGCCGAGCAAAGCGAAGGCGAGGATCTCGGCCGAATCATAAAGCAGCTGGGATTCTCGAGCCTGCGGCTCAAGAATGACATTTTAAATAGTATCGTCATCCTTGTGCGTTTTACTTTTACTGTCATCCTTGCGAAGGCGAGGATCTCGGCTGAATCATAAAGTAGCCGGGATTCTCGAGCCTGCGGCTCAAGAATGACATAATAAAAAAACGCTCGCTCAAGAATGACATCGTATAAAAATGCAATCAAAAATGACTTTTATATTCTATTTTTTGAATACCTTATCGTATAAATCTAAAGCTCGTTCTACCGCCTGATCCATATTATAGTACTTATAATCTCCCAAACGACCGAAGAAATAAACATTTTTAAGCTTATCGGCTTCTTGCTGATACTTTGCATACAAATCAGCATTTTCCGGCTTGTTAATCGGATAATACCGCTCATTGGTACCATCAAAGGCCTCAGGGTACTCAAACGACACCGTCGTATGGTCCGTTTTTTCATCCAAAAGATACTTATGCTCAATAGAACGTGTCATGCTCGGGTGGTTGGCATGGTTAACCTGTGCCATTTCCTGATAATATTCCTGCGGCAACTGCGTAATATCAAAATGCAAACTGCGATAAGGCAGTTTACCAAACTTATAGTCAAAAAACGTATCTATTGAACCGCTGAAAAACAACTTATCATACTTGATTTTGCCGCGAACATCTTCCCATTTTGTACTGAGCCGTATCTCAATCAGCGGGTTATCCAACATTTTTTGCACCATGGCCGTATACCCGAACTTAGGGATTCCTTGGTATTTATCCGTAAAATAAGCATCTTCGTAAGTTAAATATATCGGCACACGGGCAATAACCGACGGATCAACCTCATCAACCCGCATACCCCACTGTTTTATCGTGTAGTTCTTAAACAATTCCTCATACATAATGTAGGCACCGCGCTGCAGCACCTCATCTTCGGAATTTTGCAAATCGCTGATTGAAATTTTTTGCCCCATACCGTATTTGGCCAGCAGTTTAGCCGTAAATTCTTCGGCAAATTCTTTATCAAACAGCTGGTTAATCGTATTTAAGTTAACCGGAAAATTAACATTTCCTTTTGAGGTTTCGGCCAAAGCTTTATGTCTGTAATTGTGCCACGCAGTAAACCGGCTCAAATACGTCCATACGCGTTCGCTATTGGCGTGAAAGGCATGAATACCATATTTTTGCACGGTAATTCCGTTACTGTCTTTATAATCGTAAACATTGCCGCCTATATGATCGCGCTTTTCGATTATCAAAACCTTTTCTTTTTTATCGTTGGCAATACGTTCCGCCATTGTTACTCCGGATAAACCGGCACCGACAATGACATTAGGTACGTAAACCATGCGGTTTTTATAATAAATCGTTACCGCGCCGAAAACCAATGCTAAAACAGAAACCGCGGTTATTATCTTACTTTTGCGTGTCAATGAACATCTCCCCTACTTTAATGTTTGTTGTTCTCATCTGATGCCTTATCCAAATTGTCCATAAACGTTCGGCTAAAAAGCCCGGCGCCCGAGACTGATAATCGGTTTCACGGCTCAATTTCGAATCAATATGGAACAAAACATCAAACAGCCATGCGGCATATTTATCTAAAAGATCTTTGCGCATAATAAACATATTACGTGAATTAAATTGATGTCCGTATAAAACATAATTTACCGTATCATTCATTTCCGGATATTTTTCACGAATATACTGAACGGCAACCTGTAAATCATTCGGTATATGCGACCTATTGTAATACTCTAAAAATGTCATCGGCAAATAGGCTGTGGCCGGCATTATAACATCGTATTTTTGCATCAACTGATGCAAATTAACTGCCGTCATACCGACTTCGCACAAATAACTGAAACAATGTTGATGTTTTTCAAAACTGTGCAGGCCGTCAGGTTGAATAATAAAACTGCGGCGATAATGGATAATACCGACATAGTCTGCTTTGGAGTTTTTCCACACCCAATAGGTTGCCGTCAATTCGGCATATCTGTCATTTTTAAGCGAAATGTTATCTCCGGTATTATCGCCTATCATTTTATTTAAAAGCGGCATGCCGTAATCATGCTTCAAAGCTCTGCCGGCATGAATAGGAATAACAACTTCATTCCGGTTAATCGGAAAGTCCTTATGATAGACAGCATAAACTTCTATTTTCGGATGAGAAAATTTATATTTCTGATACGCTATAAAACCTGCAATAGCAGATAGTTCTATAACAGTTACTATAAATACAATCCATTCAAATTTATATTTTTTCATATATTTTTCCTTATACCTACGGTTCTATAACAGAGGTCATATTTTCGCGAATCCCTATTTCATTTACAGGTACAAAAGCAACACGATACAATTTCTTCTGTGTAACATATTCCAGCCAAATATTCCACAATCTTTCGCCCAAATATCCGGCAACTTTTTTCTGATAACCGTCTTCATTACTTAATTGCGGCTCAATGTGGAACAGAACATCAAATAACCAAGTACAATAAGCATCTAAAATATCTTTACGCATAATAACCATATTTAAATTAGAAAAATAGTGCTCACGCAAAACTTTAACCATAGAGTCTCTCATATCCGGATATTCTTTGGAAATATAGCGCATAGCCGTTACTATATCATCATATTTGTGAAAAATGTTGTAATGGTTCAAGAGTGAATCGCTCAAATAGACTTTTTCGTGCGAGATAATATCATAATGTTGGAACATGGTTTTAAGATTACCATGTGTCACACCCAACACACACAAATAGTCATGACAGAATTTATGCTGATTGACTTCCGGAAAAACCGAGGTATCAATAATAAAACTGCGGCGATAATGCATCAACCCGACATAATCGGCCTTAGAATTTTTCCATATCCAATACAATGCCGTCAATTCGGCGTATCTGTCATTTTTAAGCGAAATGTTATCTCCGGTATCGTCGCCAATCATTTTATTCAACAGCGGTTTACCATAATCATGATGTAATGCCCGACCGGCATGTATCGGTATAACCACCTCATTTTTATATATAGGATAATCTTTATGAAAAACCGAGTATATTTCTATTTTCGGATTATTGATTTCTTGTTTGCTTTTCCAAATAAAAAAAGCGATGTATTGAAATTCAAATAACATACATAAAACAATTATAATTTGAAGTTTTGATATATTTTTCATTTTTGTAACCTTTTGTTATTATGCTTTTTTAAGAGTATGCACATACAACTCCTTCATTTTCAAATGATTAATTTTCACCTGATATCTTACCCATACCGAAAACAGTCTTTCGCCCAAATAGGCTGCAGCCAAGCGCTGATAACCTTTATCATGGCTGATTTTAGGCTCAATATGGAATAAAATATCAAACAGCCATTCAGCATACTGCGTCATCAATTTTCTTGACATAATAAACATATTACGGGCATTAAATTCATGGCCGTCTATCACTTCATCAAAAGTCTCTGCCATCTCAGGATAATGTTCCTTAATGTATGATTCAGCCAATTCCAAATCCTCGATATGATGTGCATGCCGATAATGTTCACGCAAAGTATCTTTTAAGTTGAGAGTAACCGTAGTAACAATATCATATTTTTCCATGAGCTTTAAGACATTATCGTAAGTCAGACCGCAATCACAAGCCAAACTGCAAACACACTTAGCTTTTGTATCTACACATTGTTTTTCTGTTTCTTCAATATCCATACAAAAATTGCGCCGATAATGCATCAACCCGACATAATCAGCCTTGGCATTTTTCCACATCCAATACAACGCCGTCAGTTCGGCATATCGGTTATTTTTAAACGAAATATTGTCGCCGGTGTCATCCCCGATCATCTGTGAGCGTAACGGTTCGGCATCTTTTCTGCGCATAACGCGCCCCACATGTATCGGTACGACTATATCACTTTCTTCAACAGGATAAACGGTATGGTAAACCTTATATATTGATATTGTCGGCTTGTGCAACAGCAATAATGCCGCATAAATTCCAACCGCAAGCAGTATAAGAGCACCAATAGCATAATATATCTGTTTATTACTTATCATACTCTTCTGTCCAATTACGTTCAAAATAAACGGCAGGATATTGCTTATTTCTGTATTTATCCTTATTAATTTCCAACCAGAATGTAAATAACCTCTCGGCTATAAAGCCGGGTGCACGCTTTTGATAATCGTACGATACTTCAGATTTCTTTATTGAAAAATCATATTCGCCATGCGGGAAATTCATATCTTCTTCTACAGCAAACAAAATATCAAACAGCCATTCGCAATATTCATCTATAACCTCTTTGCGCGCAACAAATATATTATATGGCATATAACTTTTCTTATGCAAAAAACGATACAATTCTTCAGTCAGTTCTGGATATTTTTTCATAATATAACGAATGACGACATAAAAATCCTCAGCGTAATGGTTCAATAAATAATGTTCATAAACATTACGTCCGGCATTAAAACCCCTATAACGTGCGGTAACAACATCGGCATCTTTCATTATTGCTTCAATATTCTCACGTGTTATACCAAAATTTTCAAATTTTTCATTTTGTCTGGTATTATATAAGTTCAAAAACCGCCGATAGTGCATTAGTCCGACATAATCGGCTTTAGAATTTTTCCAAATCCAGTACAATGCTGTCAATTCCGAATATTTATCATTTTTCAGTGAAATATTATCACCGGTATCATCCCCGATCATATGCGAAAAGAAACGCTTATTTTTTCCCGGATGTAAAGCCCTGCCGGCCTGTATCGGAACAAGTATATCACCTTCATAAAGTTTAGATGGTTTATGGTATACGATATACACCTCTATATTATGTTCCGGCTGAGGACCTTGCGAATATTTAACCCACAACCACAGCAGACAAAATTCAACAATTGCCGCAATCAGAAACCCTAATGTCAACTTACTCAACTTCATCTTTCTTCTATACAGTACCTGATTTTCCATTTTCTTCAACATTTAATGCATATATCCACAAAACAAAAAACATCTAAATTTTGATAATTTGTATAGGAACCTCCAGAATTTTATACTCGTTTTTATGGGCTTCCAGCCAAACATTAAACAACCTTTCAGCCAAATATGCCGGAGCCCGCAACTGATACGTCGGATGTCTCGGTATAACACAGCCGAAATAAGCTTTATCATGATCATATTCCAATTTATCTTCCAAATCGGCCAAAACCTTAAAAATCCATGCGGCATATCTGTCTATAATCTTTTTCTTGGCAATAAACATATTATAAGCTATAAAATGCTTTGACATCATAACGTTATCAATAACGGCGGCCTCTGACGGATGTTTTTTGCGTATACAATCAATGGCTAAGTCCATATTTTCAACAAAATGCCAACGAGCATAATAGTTATACTGCGGCATTTCCAAATCATAAGACGTGACGATTATATCATAGTCATTCATAAGTTTCTTAATATTGTCGGCTTCCAATCCTAAAGAGCATAGTTTGTCTTTGCATTGAGGATTATAACGGACAAATGGTGCCAAATCAAAATAGCGACGATAATGCATTAAACCGACATAATCGGCTTTGGAATTTTTCCAAATCCAATACAACGCCGTCAATTCCGAATATCTTTGATTTTTTTCCGAAATATTATCACCGGTATCATCGCCGATCATTTTATTCAACAGCGGTTTGGCGCGTTCGGTATTCAGTGCTCTGCCGGCATGTATCGGTATAACGATATCGTTTTGATATATTTTCCAAGGTTTATGAAATACCGTATAAATTTCAACCGTCTTCTCAACATCAGGCTTACTGTGCTTTGTTTTATAAATGTACCCGCCGATTATTGAAAATTCGATAATCGCCGCTAAAAATACGCTTAGACCAAGCTTGTTTCGTTTCATTTTTTCAAGACCTGTCATAACGAAAAAAGGTTACACCAATCTTACCTTTTTGACAACCTTTTAACCATATTAATTCACAATATAATTTGCTTCTTTACATCTCTTAAAAATCATATATATTGAATACCGTCATTTAATCTATCGTTAAAGGAGGTCAACATGAGAAGACACATATTTTATACGTTAATGGCTGCCGTTTCATTATCCGGTATGAACGCCCTTGCTGCCGAAATCCGCAATTTACCGACACCGGATTTGGAACAGAAATCTCCTGCTTTAATGGATCTTATCAATACAAGAAAATCTGAAAGAATATATAATAAAAACAAAAAGATAGATGATAAAACTTTAAGTGAAATATTATGGGTTGCCAACGGTGTAAACAAATATGGTCGCCGCACCATCGCTACCGCACGCAACGAGCAAAATCTGAAAGTCTTTGTTTTAGAAGAAAACGGCGTTTGGTATTACAATGCTCAGGATAATCGTCTGGAAAAAGTCTCGAATGAAAATGCCATTCCTTACACCGGCGAAGAACAAAAATTTGTGTTTGATGCTCCTGTACACCTGATTTATACCAGTTCTGACAAACATTGGGGACATGCTCATGCCGGATCGGCATACCAAAATGTATATTTGTATGCCACTGCACACGGTTTGGCAACGGTTATCCGCGGACTGATTAATTTTGATGAATTACACCGTGCCCTCAAACTTGATAAAGACGAATTTGTTATTGCACATCAGCCGGTAGGATACAGCGAATAGTTCTTTTGTTATTACATCTTAAACTTTAGGCTAATTGAATTTAAGTATATTACCTATATATAAGATGTATGCAAAAAACAAAATACACTTTTAAAGAAAAACTGGAAATCACCGAAAGCATTGTAACCATTATAATGTTTGTAATGGCTGTGTGGGGAACGATTATTTCCGTAGAAAAAGGATTTTGGGGTAAACTTAATCATATTGTTACACATTATCATCAGCAAATAAACGATTTGGAAAAAGGAAAGTTTACAGATAAAGTCCATGCCTTACTTGAAAAGGCCGATAAGAAAAGCCGCTGACATGCTGTCAACGGCTTTTCTAACATAGTCTTGAAAAACAATTACAGAAATTCGGTGAGTTTGTTAATTTCAACTTCCGTGCCTCGAATACATAATCTTCAAAATCAACACAAACATAAGCACCCATTGCGTCACAATTGATACGCCTAAAAAGAACGCCCACCACAGTAAAACAAAAGCACCGCTGCAATCATTAAAAACCTGCATAAACAAAGGCATAATAACGGCCGCTATGGCTAACAGATGCATCGTATTACTCAGACGTTCAGCCGTTTTCGGAGCATTAGGCATCCGATAGGCAAAGGTTACTTTACAATACGCGCCGTATCCGCATTTATCAGCATACAATACTTCCAACACGCCTAAGATGACACCAAAGACCATTACTGCCCAAAACAGCGGACAATGCAGTAATACCTGAAAACCAATAAAAATGCTTCCCATAACATAATATTTTAATGAGTAACTAAATTGTAAGGATTTGTTTGAGCAATATATCCGAACCGGACAGAAATGTCAATACTTCGCTAAAGAAAAAGGCGCGAGTTTTACCTCACGCCTTTTTCTTTGATTTTTCGGATTACCTATACTCTTTGATAAGTTTCTCACCGAGCTGACGCACTTTCCGGCAAGCTAAATCACTAAGCTCGGGGAAATGATAAGCTACCCAAGCGCACAAATGCGGTGACGGATGTCCTTCCATCAAAGGTGTCAAAGCATATATAAATGCCTGTCTTCCCTGTACGTTGCTTAAATCGTATTGAGCAGACTGCAAAATATATTCAGCCTCATCCTCAAACGGAAACAGCGCACCGAAACTCATACCGGCTTGCAGTTCGATTTTCCGAATTTCTTTACGAACGACCGATATATATATCAACGGCTTCAACGAAAAAAATCGTGCGGCAATGGCATCACGACATTCGGCCGACTCGATAAAAGATTCTCTTAATATCAAACGCAGAAGGTCTACCTTATCATCTTTTACCATTTCATCGATAACTTCCGGATGAATATAATTTTCATCTATCGTGCACTGTTTAATAATGCGCTTGAAAATTTTATTATCATTGAAAGCCAGCAATGCCTGCTGTGATTTTTTAGAGCGGAACTTCTGGCGTACATCACCGCACATAACATACGTTTTTAACACATGATAGTACGATTTTTTATCCTTTCTTTCCGTCTCATCTTCACGAACACAGCGATTGAGCAACATAATCTCGTACTTTTCCGGCAAGCTGTATTTTGCCGCATACATGGCGATTTTGTAAGGCATTTCCGTATCAAACAGCTCATTGATGTTATCAACGGACAATTCGCAAGGCCAGATATCTTTCGGTTGCCACTTCATAAAGTTGACAAGATAATACTGTTCCTGTTCTGTCACGTCTCTTTTGTACAGAAATTTAAGGTACATACGCGAGAGGCCTTCACCATTAATGTAAAGCTGACGAATTCTCTCGCCCGCGGGCACATTGTGACAAAGATAAGTTCGCATAATCGATGCTTCGGCACCGGTCATATCATTGGCGCAAGCTTCGCACAACTGCACGAACTGCGCATCTGTGAGGCTATCTCTGAGAGCCTTCCACCACAGATAAATCCTTTTAATTATATTCATAAATGTATAAATAAAAAATTTTGGTTTGGGGTGAATATAACTTATTTCACTTATCTTGTCAATACATTACATGTATATATGACAAAATTTTCTTGAATTTTGTATAAATTTAGAATATAATTACTATGTATATGGGGTATGATATGGAAAAAGAACCTTTAACCGATGCCGATTTGAAACTGGCGCAGAAAAAAATTGATGATTTAATGAAGGATCATAAGCGTGCCATGCGTGCTGCTGGTGTTCCTGCCGTTATTACGGCAATAGCATCTGTTGCCGATAAATTATCCAGAGGAGAAAACGGACAATTTAAAGGTGGTTGGTTTTACTCATATATCACATCAAATCTTTTATCCGGTGCCAGTGCACAATTGTTACAAAATTACGTCATGAGACATCAGGCAACACTGGAAATGCAGGTTGCCAAGAATATGCACCAAGAATTTGACAGTGCACCTATTGCCGAACGCCAATTCCGCAATCCGGAAGAGACTGCCACCAATGTTGATGCTATGAAAATAGCAGTCGACGGCTATTTAGGAGCTAAAGGGCAGCTCTTAAGCGGTATCGTATCATCAGCGGCATTTGTAGGACTAACGGTTGTCAGCGGCGGTGCGGCCAGTTTACCTCTCATGACGGCTGTTATTGCCTCTTCCGGTGTCATGTCGTATCTGATGAATGACAAAATGAATCAAGAAAAAATTGATATGAAAAATAAACTTCGGGAAGACAAAGCCGAATTGCGCTCGACTGATCGAAAATTGTACACCGCCAGTTACAAACTGGAAACGTCGGATACCGATAAAAAAGCTTACAAAATGTTTGATGCCAAACAAGACAAATATCTCGGCACCTATAAAAAATTTACCAATATGCTTAACAGATATGCTATCCTCGGAACGGCGATGAAGACTGTTATTCTCGGCGGAGTTGTCGCTTTCACCATAGCTAATCCTATGAATGCATTGGTTACCTTCGGTGCGGCACTCGGTACATATGGCGCTGTTCAGGGATGTGTCAATTCTTGGTTTTCGATTAAAGAGCATGTTGGCAACTTTGCTCATGCCTACAAAAAATTTATGCCGAAAATGAAAGTGAAATTCGGCAAAGAAAAAATAAAACAAAATGCAAATGCCATCGAGCTTGACAATATCGTCGTCAAAAAACGTCGTTATGATGATCCGACCAAAGTCAGTTCCGAAAATCTGTTTTCGGGGCAAGGGAAATTCAGAATTGAGCCGGGCATTACATTATTAGCGGGCGCCAGCGGTGCCGGTAAAAGTACATTGATCAATCTTCTAATGCACAGTAACGATATTGATGGGGGTTCTATTAAAATCGGTACTGTTGATAAAAAAGGTAATTTTTCAGGACAAGAATACGAGAATCTAGCTTTCGGAGAACCGGCCAAACATATTGCCTTGTCCATGCAAAATGGTGAACTTTTGGATATCACCGTCGACGAATATATCCGCCTTTCAAACCCGAATGCTCCGGAAGAACTTGTCGATAAAGTCAAAGACCTGCTCGGTATTAAAAATGATGCAAGTAATCCATCTTTAATTTCGCCGGATTTGGTTATTGACCCGGCCGGAAAAAACATTTCGGGCGGACAGGCTAACCGTCTTAATTTAGCCCAAGCTTTAATTAAAGATTCCCCTATTCTCATCTTAGACGAACCGACTGCCGGCGTTGACCCGACCATGGCTGAAAATATTGTTAAATATCTCAATGAAATCAAAAAAGATAAAACCATTATCTATATTACGCATAATTTGAAAGACATCGACAATCCGACCGGTGAAGCTTTGCATATTGACCAAGCTCTTGATTTAGGAAAAGATATCGGTGCAACTTCGGCAACCATAGCACGGATTGACTGGACAAATGAGAGTGAACGTAAAGAATATTTGGAATTCTTTGCCAATCGTAATATCGGTCGTTCACCATCATCCCCGACTTTATCCGCTGAAGAACTGGCTACTAAAAAAGAGACATTACTGCAAAAATCCAAAGAAAACGAACAACGCATACTGGGACATACGGCAACTACCCAGACAGCCGCTCCGAGCTTTACGACACACTCGACATCCGAAAACGCTTTTGAGAGACCTTCATTTTCGCGCAGCGATTATTAAAATCTATTTTAATTGTGCCTTATACAACGAGGCGTAAATACTGTCGGCTTTTTTAATCAAAGAATCGTGCGTACCGCTCTCAACAATTTTTCCGTAATTGATGACAACGATTTTATCGGCATGACGCACTGTTGATAAGCGGTGAGCAATAACAAAAACCGTCCGATCTTTCATCAAATTTTCAATAGCCTTTTGCACCACCGCTTCCGATTTATTATCCAAAGCCGATGTTGCCTCATCCAAAATAACAATCGGTGCATTTTTTAAAAAGGCGCGGGCTATGGCAATACGCTGCTTTTGGCCGCCGGAAAGCAAAACACCGCGCTCGCCGATTTGTGTTTCCAAACCATTCGGCATATTTTTAATAAAATCTGCAACACAAGAAGCTTTTATGGCTTGTTGCAAATCTGCATCCGAAGCATTTTGTCTGCCGAGCATAATATTTTCACGGATTGTTCCGTCAAACAAAAAATTATCCTGAAAAACAATGGCTATATTCTCTCGCAAAGATTTCAACGAATATTTGCGGATATCTTTGCCGTCAATCATTATTTTACCGGATGTAATATCATAAAAGCGCGGCAACAAATTTACAAACGTGCTTTTTCCGCCGCCGGAATTACCGACTAAAGCAATCGTTTCGCCTTTTTTAACCTTTAGACTGACATCTTTTAAGACCGGCTTACCGGTAATATACTCAAAACATACGTTTTTATACTCAATATCTTTACGAATATGCTTCAATACTTCGGAATTTTCAGCATCTTTAACCGCCGGCTCGCTTTGCAACAATTCAAACACGCGTTCCATTGCCATTAATGCCACTTGGACATTATTAAAATTATTACCTATACCTTTAATCGGATTATATAGCAAAATAAGAGCCGCAATAAATGAAACAAAGTTGCCGGCCGTAATTTGTTGAGATACAATCAGATAACTTCCGGTCCAAATCACCAGTGCTATACCGAGCGACACCACGAAGTGCATAAACGGCGATAGCAATCCGGTACGTTGTACCATTTTCATGCACAGCTTAAAAACCCGATGTGACGTATCATTAAACCGATTATTCTCATAGTCATAAAGGTTGTAGGAAGCAATGACACGGTTACCGCTGAAAGCTTCATTATAATGTGTCATGGTTTCGGCAGCCGTCAGTACCGATTTTTCATTAATATCTTTAATTTTACCGCGTACAAATTTTAACGGGAATAAGGCACACGCCAAGACAATAACTGCAATAATAGCCAACTGCCAACAGTTATAAAACAGAACAAAAATGAGAGAAATTGAAGAAAATGTACGTGTCGAAAACTGTTTTAAATTACTGAGTAACCCGTTACAGGCGGCATCTACATCTTTATTAAACCGCATCAGAACATTACCCGAAGTATTAGTATCAAAATATGCCGCATCAAACTTCATCAATTTTTCAAACAAAGTCATCTTAACATCAGCGGCGATACGATTACCCACCCAGGTATTGGCATAGCTGGCGGTATAAGTTAAAGCCCCCTGAACGGCACTGAATGCGATAATCATCAGCGGTATCCAATAAGTATTGGCACTTTTTTCAATCATCATAACATCCATATACGGCTTTAAGGCCCAAGCGATAACCGCATCAAGCGCACCTATCGGAATGGTAATCAAAACCGCAAACAATGCTCGTCCCCAATACGGCCGAACATACGGCCACATCAGACTATAGTCATGAACAAAGTGTGTATTTTTTATTCTATCGATAAAATTTTTAAGCATTTTCATCCTTTAATATTTTTGCATATCATACGATATTAATCAAAAAAGTAAACAACCTATTACAAAATATAAACGAAAAAAGAGTTATTATTATGATTGATTTTATTCATTAAATGTATTACAATAAGTACAATTATGGTAAAGGAGATGTAATATGTCGAAAAAGTCTGCAAATACAGCTGCTCTTATAGAAAAAGTCTGTAAAAGAAAAGAAGAAGTAAAAAATTTACGTAAACCGCCTGAAGAACGTGATCAACCTATTCGTCCTTCTCAAGTCCATGAAACGCCGAAAAATAACCCGAAGCATGACCGCAAACAAGGTAAAAAACTCTCTCGCCAAGCTATGCGCGGAGACTATGAATAAGCGTTTATTTTACTTGCACATTTATTGATTTATATATAATCTCATAACAGAGGTTATGTAATGAGGCAGAGTTTATTCAAAAAACTTTTAATCGGCTTTTTTATCGCCGATATTTTGTGTTTGTTTGCCGCTCTTTTTACGGCAAATATTGCCGTATCCGATGAATTTGAGCATATCCACGCCTCATGGCTGATATGGGACGGACACGTACCGTACCGTGATTTTTTTGAACATCATCATCCGCTTTTATGGTATTTGTTTGCGCCTCTCGTCGGATTGTTTGAAAGTAACATTCTTATTTTTTACGGTATTCGTCTGATTATGGCAATCTGCTCTCTATTTATGCTATATATCGTCTTCAAGCTGGTTAACAAGTATTTGGCTGATGAAACTGCCGCATGGATAGCCATAAACATTTTTTGCTTCAGCGCGTTAATGCTCAACACAATGGTCCACTTTAAGCCGGATACGTTGATGCATTTATTTTTCTGGCTCGGAACTTACTGTTTTTTTGCCTTTATACATAATAAAAAACAAAAGCAATTAAATCTATGTGCTTTATTTTATACAATTTCATTTTTGTTTTTGCAAACCGCCTTATTTTTGATTCTACCGGTTGTACTTGTTTGCATATACCTTCTGATTACCCAAAAGGTTTCAATTCGGTCTTGTGCGCAAGCGGCTGCTATTCCGGCGCTCATTTTGGCCGGCTGTATTGTTTTTATGTATTTCAATGCAAATCTGCAACGCTATTATGAACTCAATTGGGTTGTTAATTCACATATCGGTAAATTTTTAAGCACAAATAATTTAAGAAACAAAATCTGCGATTACAGCGACTACTACGGCATTTTAATTTTAGGTATCGGCTGCGCCGTATATCTGCTTTTAAAACACAAAGACATCTGCACGCGCATATTTCTTGTAATGTACTTTGCCGAACTGACATTGCGCACGGTTTATCTTTCACCTTATACTTATTACTTCAAAACACTGTTGCTGTATAATGCCGTTATCATCGGAATTGTATTCGCCGATTTATATAAACGGCGCTCATATACGGCATATTTTATGCTTGTTTTATTTATCCCCTGCTTATTAAAAATATACCCGTTTCAAAAAGATACCGACAATATCCCGACGTCAAAAGAAATTACAATATCAGATATTCTCCGAGTTATGACGGATATCAGCAAAAACTCAACCCGTGACGATACCGTACTGGGTACAAATATCATACCATTCGGCATCTTCAACCAAAATCCGCACTACTATTGGTTTTCATGGGATTATATAGGATATATAGACGAAGAGTTACATCATTATGTACCGCCGTTTGATATGAAAAAAATTATTACCGAAGTAAAACCTAAATTTATCTATTTTGAAAATGATTTATTACCAAACTATACACCGAAAAGCAGATTTGATATAGATCCGGTTTTACTTAGACAATACTATCGCAATGCAATATACAATACGCTATATTTGCGCAAAAATGATTAAATTATTAAGTTGAAATTAATAATTAATCTGTATATACTTGTTCTAAGAGGAGTATAAAATATGGATGAAGATTATAGTAAAACATTATCTTATGAGGAAAAAATAATTTTTCTGAAAATACTTTGCATAATGGTGAAGGCCGATAGTGTTATTGATAATGAAGAAATTAATTTCTTGAAAATGGTTGGTGCTAGATACGGCATTGATAATAGTACCATGGTATCCATCATCAAATCTGCCGACAGTATCAACGGGCCGGCCGAAGCCGCTAAAATTACCAATCGTCAACATGCTTTACAATTAATCAAAGAATTGTGCGTTTTAGCCAACATAGACGAAGATTTGCATGACCACGAGCTTGATATTATCATAGATACGGCTCGAGCCATGAATATTGAAGATGAGCGCATTATTTTGATTAATCGTTGGGTCTTGGATAGTTTAATTCTTTCAAGAACGGGCAGAATTATTATGGAACAAGACAATGAATGATAATTTTCTGAAAAAAACTTTACATGAACAATTTGAACCTTTGGATATCGCCGTTCAAAAAAAACTGGAATACCTGAAAAGTGACGATGTTTTTTCTGCAGATAATAATGATTTTATCAATGATTTCTCCGATGATGAAAAGCCGGATGATTATAATATGTCTGTTGAAGATGCCTTTACAACGTTTGCATCGGCCCAATCGTATAATAAGATCGATGAAGAACCCGTCGGTTTAAACAAAATAGCTTCCAGACCGTTATCCGAAATCAGAGAAGAACAGGCAACTTCTGAAACAATTAACGTGCATAAACAAAATATCGCGGCTAAAATCGCCGCATTGCGCGGTATATCCATGCCGGGTGATTATGTGTTAAAAAAATAATCTGACAGAATGAATAAAAAAGTTCACATTTTGCAATGTGAACTTTTTTATTAAAGCGAATTCGTATTATTTTTTCATAACAACGACACCTGGCAATTCTTTTCCCTCCATCCATTCGAGGAAAGCCCCGCCGGCTGTTGAAATATATGTAAATTTATCGGCAACTCCGGCACTTGCTAAAGCCGAAACCGTATCACCGCCGCCGGCAACAGTCGTTAATTTGCCTTCTTGAGTTAACTGAGCCGCATATTGAGCAACCTGATTGGTCGCTTCGTCAAACGGTTTTAACTCAAATGCACCCAACGGACCATTCCATACGACCGTTTTACATTCAGCCATTTTGGCTTTAATATCGGCAACGGTTTTTTCACCAACATCAAGCAAAGTACCGTCAGCCGGAATATTATCCAAATCAACGGTTTTATGCTCGGCATGAGCGGCAAATTCTTTTGCCCAAACCAAATCTTGAGGCAGAACAATTTCGCAATTATTGGCTTTAGCCGTTGTTAAAATTTCTTTAGCCGTATCAAGCATATCCGTTTGAACCAAAGAATTTTGTTCATTAATACCGTTAACACCCAAAACTTTTAAGAAGGTGTGAGCCATACCGCCGGAAATAACCAGTTTATCAACCTTTTTAACCAGATTGTTCAACAAATCAAGTTTGGTCGAAACTTTAGATCCGCCGACAATAGCCATCAACGGACGATTAGGGTTATTCAAACCGGTTGACAAAGCATTAACTTCTTCAGCCATCAATAAGCCCATTGCCGAAGGTAATTCTTTAGCGGCAGCAACCATTGAAGCGTGTGCACGGTGAGCGGTTGAAAAGGCATCGGAAACATAAGCGTCGGCATATTTAACCAATTCTTTAGCCCAAGCTTCGTTGCCTTTCTTTTCTTCATCATAAAAGCGCAGATTTTCCAAGAGTAATACTTCGTTATTTTTCATAGCGGCAACGGCGTTTTTAACGGCATCGCCGATACAATCTTCAACAAAAACAACTTTAGAACCTAAAGCTTTTTCCAATTCCGGCGCAACATGTGACAAAGAATTCTTCATATCACCCTTACCTTCCGGACGTCCGAAGTGAGAAATAACAACAACTTTGGCACCTTTTTGCATCAACAATTTAATTGTCGGTACCGTGCGGTCTATACGAGCGGTATTGGTTACATGGAAATTTTCATCCATCGGCACATTCAAATCAGCGCGAAGCATAACGACTTTACCGTTCAAATTGCCTAAATCTTCAATAGTTTTATATTCTTGCATTCATTTATCCTTTTTATAATAAAACTATCCCCGCCGTTCGAACCAATGCACATACATTCGGACTGCGGCGGGGATATAAAATTTGTTAGCCGTTAACTTTAGACATATGAGCGATTAAGTCTAATACTTTATTAGAATAACCCCATTCGTTGTCATACCAGCTGATAACTTTAACAAATGTATCTGTCAATTGAATACCGGCTTTGGCATCAAAGATAGAAGTATGAGCATCGCCCAAGAAATCAGAAGAAACAACAGCATCTTCGGTATAACCCAAAATACCTTTCAATTCACCTTCGGAAGCTTTCTTCATAGCGGCACAAATTTCTTCATAAGTAGCCGGTTTAGCCAAGTTAGCTGTCAAATCAACAACAGAAACATCCAAAGTCGGAACACGCATAGACATACCCGTTAATTTACCGTTCAAAGCCGGAATAACTTTACCGACGGCTTTAGCAGCACCGGTAGAAGACGGAATAATATTGCCGGAAGCAGCACGACCACCGCGCCAATCTTTTGCAGACGGACCGTCAACGGTTTTTTGAGTAGCTGTTGTTGAGTGAACGGTTGTCATCAAACCTTCTTTAATACCGAATACATCATTCAATACTTTGGCAATCGGAGCCAAGCAGTTTGTGGTGCATGAAGCGTTAGAAACAAACTGTGTACCTTTTACATAAGAATCGGTGTTAACACCGCAAACAAACATCGGTGTATCATCTTTAGACGGTGCAGACATAACAACATATTTTGCACCGGCATCAATGTGACCTTGAGCCTTTTCTTTTGTTAAGAACAAACCTGTTGATTCAACAACATAATCGGCACCGACTTCGTTCCACTTCAAGTCAGCCGGATTCTTTTCGGCTGTTACGCGGATAGCTTTGCCGTTGACAACCAATTTGCCGTCTTTAACTTCAACAGTACCGTTAAAACGACCATGCATTGTATCATATTTAAGCATATAAGCCATATAATCAACATCAATTAAGTCGTTAATAGCGACAACTTCAATATCATCTCTTGCTTGTGCGGCACGGAATACCAAACGACCGATACGGCCAAAACCGTTAATACCTACGCGAACAACCATATTAAATCTCCTAAATATATTAAGTGCGGACAGCCCCGCACGGGCATAAAGTTCTAAAAACTGGTGATAATTTATCATTAAAGATAAATTTTTCAAGCATTTTTTTTATGGTATTGCAAATTGCAATTTTATTTTAAATTATTGATGAATTCGACAAGCAGACGTACCCCGAATCCGCTGGCGCCCTTCGGGTACAAAACTTTTGAACCGTCACATAAATCCATACCGGCAATATCGATATGTGCCCATTTGGTATTTTTATCTATAAATCGCCGTAAAAAGCACGCTGCCGTTGACGATCCGGCCGGTCTTCCGCCGGTATTTTTCATATCAGCCACATCCGAATCTATCAATTTATTATATTCGATATCAACCGGCATGTGCCATACCCGTTCGCCACATGCTTCACCGGCTTGAGTAATCCCTTTAACCAGGCTCTGCGAATTAGAAAACAAACCGGCAAAAACCGAACCTAATGCAACAACAATTGCGCCGGTTAAGGTTGCCATATCAACCACATACTCCGGCGAATAAGTTTTTTGAATATATGTCAGACAATCCGCCAATACCAAACGCCCTTCAGCATCTGTATTGATAACCTCCACGGTTTGTCCGGACATTGATTTGATAATATCTCCCGGACGATAGGCCGAGCCTGACGGCATATTTTCTACCAGCCCGACAACGGCAACCGCATTATGCGGCGATTTTTGTAAGGCAAGAGCTTTCATTGTTGCCACAACTGCCGCAGCCCCGGCCATATCCTGCTTCATATCGCCCATATTTGCCGCCGGTTTAATTGAAATACCGCCGCTGTCAAAGGTTACGCCCTTACCGACCAAGCCGACGGAAAACTCTTTTTTATCAGGCTGTCCGCGCCACTTGATAACTCCGACATACGGCTTGTTTGATGAGCCTTGTGCCACCCCGAGAGCTAATCCGAAACCGAGTTCTTTCATTTTTGCTTCATCTAAAATTTCCACTTCCAGACCGAGATATTCCAATCGCTTAATATCAGCGGCCATAATTTCCGGTGTCAAAGCATTAGCCGGTTCGCTTGTTAAATCACGGGCATAACGGACCGCGGTTGCTATTGCCGCATTTTTCTTGTAACCATCAAAATTCTTCAAACCGCTGTTGCAAAAAATAACGTGTTCCAAAGCCGGATAATACGAAGCAGGCTTTTTTGTAAAATACTTATCAAAACTGTATGAGGCCAATTCCATCCCCAACGCAAAGTTGTAATAAACCTCCGGCTTTTGACTAACCAAAACAACCTTGACATCGCGCATTTTCTTAATGTGTTTCCAAGCATTACCGCCGACATTCTGCCAACCGACTGCTTTTGCGGCTTCTTTCAAAAAGGCTATTATTAAAACATAGTCACCTAAGTTATATGTCTTAAATTTTTCTTCCGGTGTTTGTTTTTTGATTGCCGGCAAAAGATTTTGTTCATCGGCATTTAAATATGCGCCTATATCAGTATCTTTGATGGCTACAATAACCTTATTGCATTTTGTTTTAATATTGCGTCCGATAACGAATTCGACCATGGACCCTCCTTGTTAAATAATTGTGTTATTGATTATATGACGTTGAATTTGATTTGCAAGCCGAAAAATATGTAGACTTTCGGGATTTTTGTACTTATACTGATGCGGTAATAACAAAAACAAGAGATTCGCATGAAAGATTTTTTGAAATCTCTGGAAAATCAAAAAGTGACAACCGGAGAAAAGCTTATTTCCGAAGCTTTAATCGTGGCCCAAAAAATTTTGGTTAATATGGGACTGGATTTTATTCCGCCGGCGTATGTGCAATTTATGAAAAAATATAACGGTGTCAAATCCGAAAATGCTTTTTTGTGCGGTGCTACCGTTGATGACGATATGGATATCATTGATAAAAATAAAGATATCAAAAAACCGCAAAATTGTATTTTACTGGGCTATAATAAAGAAAGTCTGCTGTGCTTTAATTATAAATCAAAAAAATATCAAATTGTTGACAAAGATGATTTGACCGTGCTAAACACTTTTAACAATGATGATTTGGGTAAAGCCCTTGATATGATATTTAATGTGTGACAATGAGCGGAATTTATGAATATAATGCCGAAAATATAAAAAAAGCAGCGGCAACAATCAATAACGGCGGCTTGGTAGCCTTTCCTACCGAAACGGTATACGGTTTGGGTGCTAATGTTTATGATGCCAAAGCGGTCTCAAATATTTTTGCTGCCAAACAACGTCCGCATTTTGATCCTTTGATTTCACATATTGCCGAGGTGGATTTTTTAAGAGAATACGCCGCAACCGACGAACGCGTATTTGCACTTGCCAAACGTTTTTGGCCCGGCCCTCTGACTTTTGTTTTGCGACGCATTGAAGAAAATCCGAGTATTGATTTAGCCTGTTCCGGATTACGCACTTTGACGGTTCGGATGCCGAACCATCCGGTTGCTCTGGATTTAATCCGCGCATCTGGTGTCCCTATTGTTGCACCGTCTGCCAATAAATACCAGTCCATCAGTCCGACAACCGCACAGCACGTTGCCGATGGTTTGGGCGATAAAGTCGATATGATTTTGGATGGCGGAGCCTGCAAAGTCGGTGTTGAATCGACCATTATTGATTTAACCGGCAAACAAATCATCATGCTTCGTGCCGGCGGTACGGCTAAAGAAGATATTGAAGAATTTTTAGGCGAAAAAGTTTTAATTTCCGAAGGCAACCCGGATTTGCCAACCGCACCGGGACAACTGCTGCGCCACTATGCTCCGAAGAATCTGTTAAGAATAAATGTCGACATACCGGAAACAGACGAATATTTTATCGGATTCGGCAAAGTCAACGGTAATTTAAATTTAAGCCCGAGCGGCGATTTAAGTGAAGCCGCCAGTAATTTGTTCGCTTATTTACGCCTGGCCGATAAAAATGCCGTAAGCGGCAAAATTGCCATTGCCCCTATTCCGACAACAGGTCTCGGTTTGGCTATTAATGATCGCATCAAACGCGCTTCTTATAAAAAATAACAGACATCCAAACTTTTTTTATAGCCCAGCCCAACCTATTCGGGCATTTTTTTGTTTTAGAACCTGTGCTTGTTTCATGAGATTCCCGGTTCTCGTTATCACTCGCCCGAGAATGACTAAAAAAACGGAAAAGCTCGGATAACGAGCGTAAATACGAAGGGGGATTGTGACGACGTGTACAAAGCGGTACACGAGGAAAAAAGAAAAAGCAACAAGCACAGCATAGAAAAGCTCGGATAACGAGCGTAAATACGAAGGGGGATTGTGACGACGTGTACAAGAACCCTTCTGTTTTGTAGAGTGATTTTAGAACGCAGATACCTCCTTTACGCGGTGTAAAAAGCAACAGGCACAATATATAAAAGCTCGGATAACGAGCGTAAATACGCAGTTCGCCGACTGTCGCGGTGTACAAAACAGTACATAAGACAGTCGGCGAGCAAGTAGTTACCCGTTAGACGAGCTTTTAAAATTTGTATTGGTATTGAAGCGCAAACATATTACTATGATTGTGATATTTTGCATTCAAATCACCGGAATCGTCATTACGAACACGGCCGTGCATCATAAACAAATGCGCATAACCGACATCAAATTGATGATTGCCCGTCATATAGCTGAAACCTGCCGATGTCCAAATACGGTCGGTATCCGGAATACGATTGGTACGGTATGTGTTGCTCGGAGTCGGTGTCGGATCCCAAGCGATACCGGCACGAAGTGTCCAATTGTCGTTCATATAGTATTCTTGACCGAGTGCGAATGTCCATGTATCTTTCCATTTATACTTTACATCAAGATCCTGTCTGACAGGCCAAGATGTTTTTCCCGGGAAAGTATAGAAACGATGCCATTGAACATATTTAACCGTGAAAGATGTACCCCATTTCGGCGCAAATTTATGATAGCCGGATAATACCCAGCTTGACGGCAATTCCGGATCGGACATGGATTTAAATTTACCCAGATATCCTCCCATGCCCATTGCCTCATAAGCTGCAGCTGTTTGTGCATCTGCCGTGATATAGTGCTTACCATGAGTGTGCTGTGTACTCTTATAACGATAAGCTAAACCGATACGAGTATCTTCATTGAATTCATACATAGCACCCAATTGGTAAGAGTGTGACCAGCCTTTAACACGGAAATCACTGTATACATTACCCGGCATGGCGTTAACATTAGAAGTCAACTGACCGGAAATATGCCGCAAAATTGCACTGGCACCTAAAGACAAACCGTTATCAAATTTGTAAGCCAACGATAAGTTGGTATCGATAACTTCCAATTCGGATTTACGAACACCGTTCGGAGATTTTGTGGCAACATGGCTGTCGTGCTTATATTTTGTAGACAAACCGTACGGAACATATACACCGCCGCCGATAAACCATTTGTTATTGATATTGTACTGACCAATCAAGCTCGGCAGCGGAACAAAGTAATCCATTTTATCCGTACCGTATTTGCTTTTGGCTTTGGAAGCAATTTCGGTAAACGTAATACCGGTTTGGATACCCGAACGTTTAGCCAAAGTCATACCGGCCGGATTGAAACCGATAGCCGAAAAATCATCGCCGACGACAGCGGCACCGGCGAAAGCACGGCCTAATCCTGTTGCTGAAAATTCATTTAATTGGTAACCGGCCGCATGAGCGCTTGTTGCGCCGAGCAACAAAGCCAAAGCCGATACTGCGTATATATTTTTCATAGTCACCTCTTTAAAATTAGTTACTGATTAACGCTACAATGCCGATGATAAAAGGTAAACATTAAATTATGTGAATAAGTAGTTTCCCTAAAGATACTAATGATATTTTTGGTATGTAAACCGTCATATTTTTGATTTATCCCTGTGGATAACTTATTTAATGCAATTTTAATAAAATAAGTGTAACATACACCTGATGTTAATTTTTTGAAAGAGTGAAACCATGGCTACAGTAAATGAAACGGAATTTTCAGATATATACATTATCCCTGACGGAACAGCCTATATTTGGGGTAGAAAAACGCCTTCGGGTTTAATTCAGGTCGAACCGGACGATTATCAGGAATTTTATACAGCTTTGAAAGAAACTTATGACGGCAATAACCCGAGTTATTTGGTTAAATTCAAAGGTTTGCACTATCGTATTGAAAGAACGGTTACTCTCGACGGACAGCAATTTTGCGCCCGTAAAATGCCTCACACCGTTCCGGATATTAATAAACTCGGTATTGAAGCAAACCTTTTAAATTATCTTAAATCGCTCAGCGGTGCTGCCGGTTTGATTTTGCTTGCAGGTACAACGGGTTCGGGTAAAACAACAACACTTTCCGCTCTGCTGCGAGAGTTTTTAATCCGTGACGGCGGATATGCATTCACTCTGGAAGACCCGATTGAAATGCCGCTTGACGGAACTTATCACACAATCAATGGTGAATTAGGTATTTGTAAACAAATGACACCTCCGGGCGGTTCTTGGGAAAACGGTTTGAAATCAATGTTGCGTTCTAAACCGCGTTATGTGTACTTGGGCGAGATTCGTGATCCGGAAATTGCCTCAGAAGCTTTGCGTGCTGCTATTTCAGGCCACTTGGTTATGTCAACCATTCACGCATCAACCGTAACCGATGCTATCCAGTCCATCGTCAAATACGCTGCTGCCACAGGTATTTCTGAAGAAATGGCTTACGATTTGGTCGGTAACGGTATTTTAGCCGTATTGCACCAAACTTTGGTCGGTGTTCCGAAACGCGCTAAAATTGAATATGTATTCGCCAATCCGGATCCGACACAAGGCGACCAGGTTCGCGGTATTGTTAAGAGCGGTAAGATGAACCTGTCTACAACAATCGAATCACAACGTATTCGCCTGAGCAAAGGTATCTCTTTGTGGGAAAAATAATTTATTTTTTACGATTTATCAATTAATTAATGATAACATGGTAAAAAATTTTAAGTAAAGGATACAAACATGAGTGAAGAAGACATTGAAACACCAAAAACAGAACAATCTGCATTGCAAAGCGTTCAGAATACCATAAATTACGCCAAAAACAAACAGACAAAAGAAGCTGCAAAAGAGGTATATTCTCTTTGCAAAAATCTTTATATCAAATATCTTAAAGGTCAATACGTTGAAGTTAAAGGTAAAAAAATACCAAGAACAGCCATATTCATCACTGCTGTCGTTTTGTTGTTTTTAATTTTACCGGGTGGCAGCGACAATGAAAGAGCATTACCGCCGGCTTCCGCAAGTTCTCAGGAAAAAGCGGCTCAAGTATCTAATTTATATGATAAAGACGGTATTAAAGTTTACGACTTGGTTAAATGCGAACAGGCTGCTTGCGGTTTACTCGAAAACGGCACACAAAAATCTTTTGAAAAAATAACTATTAACATGGATTTTCATGATGCTAAGGGTAATGTCATCTATTCGGGCGGTATTGATGCTTCGGAAGTCGGTGCTATGTCTCGTATCAAAATTAAAATTCCGTGCGAAATTGATTTCTCTTACTTTGAGCTTAAAGAAGTAGAACTGATGGAAAAACAACCGGAATAATAAAAAAAGCGGCACCTTGCGATGCCGCTTTTTTTATGTTATCATCGGCTATTATCTTAGTGCGCCGCATCCCATGTCGAACCGATTCCGACATCTACCGACATTTTAACGGCGGTATCAACGATGTTTTCCATTATGTTTTTCAATATTCCGGCAACCTCATCTGTCTGGTCATCTCTGACTTCAAGTACCAATTCATCGTGCACTTGCAACAACAAACGAGCATCAATTTTTTTCTCATTTAAGGCGTAATCAACCTGTTGCATGGCCAATTTCACGATATCGGCCGCCCCACCCTGAATAGGCGCATTAATGGCGGCTCGCTCGGCAAACGAAACAATTCGCTGATTTTTTTCATTTATTCCCGGTACGGAACACTTGCGGCCGAACGGCGTTTCCACAAATCCGTACCGATGCGCAAACTCAATTGTTTTATCCATATAAGTTTTCATTTCCGGCATAATATTAAAATATGAATCAATATATTGCTTGGCCTGCTCGCGTGAAATGCCGAGTTGCTTGGCCAATCCGAACTGCGAAATACCGTAAATAATACCGAAGTTAATCGCTTTGGCACGACGACGATGTTCTCTATCCACCTGCTCAAGCGGCAGGTTAAAAACACGAGCCGCTGTTGCCGCGTGAATATCGGCACCATGCTCAAATGCTTCACGCAAAGCCTTAATATCGGCAACAGATGCCATTAAACGTAATTCCATTTGACTGTAATCGGCAGCCACCAATTTGTAGCCGGCACGCGCTTCAAAACAAGCTCTGATTTTGCGCCCGATTTCGTTACGATTCGGAATATTTTGCAGATTCGGATTAGAAGATGCCAAACGCCCCGTATTGACAACCGTCTGCGAAAACGTGGTATGCACGCGGTTATTTTTATCGCATACCTCCAACAATGCCGTCGTGTATGTTGACTTTAACTTTGCATAGCTGCGCCATTCCAAAATTTTAGCGGCAATTTCATTTTCTTCGGCCAGTTGTTCCAAAACTTCGGCACTGGTATTAAAACTTCCCGAAGCATTTTTTTTGCCTTTCAGCCCGAGTTTTTGAAACAACACCTCCCCTATTTGCTTCGGTGAACTTAAATTAAATTCCTCGCCGGCCAATGCGTAAATTTCTTTTTCGATAGCGGACATTTGTGTGGCAAATTCGGCATCCAAATCGCTTAGTCCTTTTTCATTAACGATAATTCCCGCATCTTCCATTTTAAGCAAAATCTCAATCAGTGGTCGGTCAAGCTGTTCATAAACATAAGACTTTTTCTCATCGAAAATACGTTTTTTCAATATATTATAAAGACGAATTAAACAATCTGCCGCCGCATAAACGTATAAACCGTACTCTTCAGCCATAAAATCGATTTGTTTGATTTTGCCGGCAATTTTCGGTTCGGCCAACGGATAATCCAAAAAGTATCGTGCCAACGCCGGCAGAGTGTGTTCATGTTCCGAACTGTCCAGATCATACGACATAACCGAAACATCATCATACGGAAACAGTTTAACCGGTGTTGCAAAAAGCGTGTTGATTTTATGCCATTGCTCCTTTAAGCCGGCGGCAACTTTCAAAATATCGGTATCTTCCAAAACCGAGCGCAAAAATTTTAAAACGGTGTCGCGCTCCAAACCTTGATTTGACTCGAACGAAAATAAATCACCGCTCGCACCTGCCTGCGACAGCGGCAGATAATATGCCGTATTTTCAGTGGTAGACAAACAAAATCCGACAACATTGATACCGTCATATAACACTTGAACGGCAGCTAAATGTGCATTTTTGATTTCTTTATACAGTTTTTCAAGTATACCGCGTTCATTAACAAGCGTATAAACCGGCTCAATATTCTGCGGCTTTTCGGCAGACTTTTGCGCATTACCGCCCAAGGCGCAACATCTTTCCTCAGCCCATTTTTCAAGCTTCGGGCGAATGCTTTTAAAACCGAGTTTATCGGCAAAAGCCAACAAATTTTCGCCATTCGGTGCACCGCATTTGAACTCTTCCAGCGGATGCTCAACCGGTACATCACTTTTGAGGGTTACGAGTTTTAGCGAAATTTCGGCGGCTTCTTTGTTATTCATCACCAGTTCGCGGCGCTTATTTTGCTTAATTTTCTCGGCATTATCCAAAACACCCTGCAACGAACCGAACTCATTAACCAGTTCTGCTGCGGTTTTAAGGCCTATTCCCGGTATGCCCGGAATATTATCGGTCGAATCACCGGCCAAAGCCTGCACATCAACGACTTTATCGGGATAAACACCAAACTTTTCTTTCACATCATCCGGCGTAAAAAACTTATCTTTCATACCGTCATAATAAGTCACACCCGGTCTGATAAGCTGCATTAAATCCTTATCGGCGGAAACCACAACGGCTTCGTTACCGGCATCGACGGCGGCTTTGGCATAAGTGGCAATCAAATCATCGGCTTCATACCCCTCCTGCAAAACATACGGCAAGCCCATCACTTCGACCGCCTGATGAATCAGATCGAACTGCGGAATAAGCAACTCCGGTACTTCGGCACGCGTCGCTTTATAGTCGGCAAAATACTGATTGCGGAAATTCTCGCGTTTTGCATCTAATAAAACCACGCAATAATCGCAAGGTATTGTTTTTAACAAACGCATAAACATCGTCATAAAACCGTACACGGCATTAACCGGTGTTCCGTCCGGTGCCGTCATTGCCGGTAAAGCATAAAATGCCCTGAAAATGTATCCCGAACCATCAATCAAACAAACCTTGCTCATAATAAACCTCCTCTACCGACAATATATACAAGATTTAATTGATGGCAAAGTGTTTTAAATTTTGCGCACAATGTTTATCGTTTCTTTAACTTATCCGTTTTATAATACAGTGATAATATTATATGGGGGAACTATGCCTAAAACCGCAAAGAAATCGCAATCAGATATACAAAAAAAAGCCGTTTATATGCAAAATAACGTCAAAAAAAGCAATAAACCGAAGAAAAAAACAACCAAAAAATCCAAGAAAAAATCGACAAGAAAATCTTCTTGGAAATGGACACTGTTTAAATTTGCCTTAATTATGGCTCTGATTGTCTTTCTGTTGCTGGGCGGCTATATTCTCTACTGCTATCTAACGATGCCGGATATTCAAAAAGCCGTATCGCGTACACGCCAGCCGTCAACGGTTATTATGGCCGAAAACGGTAATGATATCGCTAAATTCGGCAATGTGTACGCCGAGGTTATTTATCCGGACAAATTACCTAAAAACCTGACGAATGCCATCATTGCCACAGAAGACCGTCGTTTTTACAAACATAACGGTTTCGATGCCATCGGTTTCAGCCGCGCCATGGCAACCAACATTTTTCACCGTCGCTATGCTCAGGGAGCTTCGACAATCACTCAGCAAGTGGCTAAAAACATTTTCTTAACACCTAATAAAAATATCAAACGAAAAGTGCAAGAACTGCTGTTGGCACGCTGGCTGGAACACAAATTTACCAAAAATCAAATTATGGCTTTATATTTGAACCGTGTTTATTTCGGCTCGGGTAACTATGGTGCCGAAGCTGCCGCCAACTGGTACTTTAATAAAAATGTTTATCAGCTTAATCTGCGCGAAGCGGCCATTTTAGCCGGTATGCTCAAAGCCCCTAACCGTTACAACCCGATTTTGCAGCGCAAAGCCGCACTCAAACGCGCCGATATCGTTTTGGAAAATATGAAGAAAAACAAATTCATCACCGAAAAACAATATCAGGAGGCCCTTAATTTGCCGATCAGCAACGGTCAGCAATATCGCGTTACCGGCGGCAAACATTTTGCTCAATATGTTTATGATGAAGTCAACGGATTTGTCGGTGAACGTTCGGAAGATATTGTCGTAATGACGACATTAGATCAAAAGTTGCAGGAAACCGCCGAAAAAATAATGCGCGCTAAAATTTATGCCGCTAAAGGCCAAAATGTCACCGAAGGTGCCGTTGTGATTATGGATAAAACGGGGGCCGTGAAAGCCATGGTCGGCGGTGTCGATTATAACCGCAGTCAATTCAACCGTGCCGTACAAGCCAAACGTCAGCCCGGTTCTGCCTTTAAGCCGTTTGTATACTTAACAGCCCTGCAATACGGGTTTACACCGGAAGCAACCGTTAACGATGCCCCAATTACCATCGGTAAGTGGAAGCCGGAAAATTATACCAAACGCTACTATGGTGACGTAACATTAACTTATGCTTTAGTTCATTCGCTTAATGCCGCAACGGTCAATTTATCCCGTGAACTGATGCTTAAAGATATTGCGCGCAATGCTCATAAAATGGGTATTACAACCGAGATTAAACAAACACCGTCCATGGTACTGGGAACTAATGCCGTCAAAGTTATCGACATGGCAACTGCCTACACCACAATTGCCAACGGCGGTAAAAGCGTATGGCCGCACGCCATTAACGAAGTAGCTACCCGCGACGGCAAACAACTTTATGTGCGCCAAACAGATAAAGGCGATCAAATTATTGATCCGAAAGTCATCAAACAACTAACATCAATGATGGAAAAAGTCATAAACCAAGGTACCGGCCATAAAGCACGTCTGCCGATATTTGCTGCCGGCAAAACCGGCACCACACAAAATTATCGTGATGCCTGGTTTATCGGCTGGACCAATAAATATGTGGCGGCCGTCTGGGTCGGTAACGACAACGACAAACCGATGAACAAGGTCGGCGGCGGCAATTTACCGGCCGAAATATGGCATGATATAATGATTACGACGCTCAAAGACACGCCGGCAACGACAGATTCGACTGACGCAACCGATGATATCGCCGATTTAATTGAAGATAATAATGACGATGATGCCATCGGCAATTTAATTCAGGAAAATAATGATAAACCGCAAAATATGGAAGAATTAATAGATTCGCTTTAACCGCGCCGATTCTATTAAAAAACGAATCAACCGCAGATTCTGTACCCTAAAATGCCGATATTTATGCTGTTTTACGGTGTCAAACGACTTAAATACGCCTAAAAATGCATATTATCAACAAATAATTGTGGTAAAACTAAGGTTTTGTTTGACTTTTAATAAAAATATCAGTCATATTATAACCAGGGTAGCAATTACCCTCTACCAAACTTTAAATTTAAAGAAAGGAATTTAAAATGAACAAAACTGAATTCGTAGAAGCCGTAGCAAAAGAAGCTAAAGCTACTAAAGCTGCAGCTGGTGAAGTTATTAACGCCGCTATCGCAGTTATTACAAAATCTTTGAAAAAAGGTGAAGCTATCCAAATTACTGGTTTTGGTACATTCGAAGTAGCTAAACGTGCTGCTCGTAAAGGTATCAACCCGGCTACTCGTAAGGAAATCAAAATTCCGGCTTCTAAGGCTCCTAAATTTAAGGCTGGTGCTGTATTGAAGAAAGCTGTAAAATAATTTAAGGCTTTCAACAGAAAAAGGCAAGGTCGAAACCTTGCCTTTTTCTTTTACTCATTACAATTGACTAATCTAATCAACCTTTTTGTTTGCCATTTCACGCTTATGCAAATCCTTTACGGTCATCCAGCATGCGGCCAGATATGCAAATAACATCAGTGCATAAACAATATCGGAATGTACTGCATCCTGATTGGGCATCAATGACAAATCGTGCTGAGGCGTATATACACCGAGGACTTCACCTAAGCAAGATGTCGTGCAATCAAGCTGCATTTCCCAAAGATTGACCAGACTGCCGTCCTTAATGTAAATAGTACAGACAGCCACTGCCAAATTGAACACCATTAACAAAACAAAATACGTAGCCAGACGACCAATCAGCCAAGCTACAACTTTTAGATCATCATGTTTCATATCAAATAATTTTAAAATAATTTTTCATTAACCTGCATTGTATAACTTTTTATATTTTTGTCAATATTTTTAGATTATAAAGATGCTAAAGCCGTCAAAACTTCATCGACATGGCCGGTAACTTTAACTTTACGCCATTCTTTAATGATTTTTCCGCTTTCATCGATAATAAATGTTGAACGTTCAATACCCATATATTTGCGTCCGTACATTGATTTTTCTTTCCATACGCCGTATTTTTCGGACAATTTATGATTAATATCGGCTACCAACATAAAATTCAAATTTTGCTTTTGCTGAAATTTTTGATGGCTGGCAACACTGTCCGGACTTACCCCTATTACATTTGCGCATACTGTCAAACGGTTCATATTATCTCTAAAGTCGCAAGCTTCTTTGGTGCAACCCGATGTATTATCTTTAGGGTAAAAATATAAAACGGTTATATTTCCTTTTAAGTTTTCTTCGTTAAATTCAACAATATTACCATTTTTATCCGTTGCATTCAAAATCATTATAGCCTCCGATATCGTATTGAATTTTTATAGTATTCTAAATACAATAAACCGATGTGTCAAGAACTCCGGTATTCGTGTTTATAAAAACAAAAAAAGCTCCGTCACATTACGAGACAGAGCTTTAAAGCATTAAATCAGGTATTTTTCAGAGACGAATACACCCCGTGCTCCAAGTAAACCGCTTCAGACAGATACGTTTGAAGCTTTCAAGCTTGGCACTTTGTGCTTCCGACAACGTGGGTGTCTGTGTCGCAATCAAGATTGAGGCCGGAACACGCGTTTTGCGCCCCGAAAGGTCAACCAGCTCGAGGTCTTGACATACCTTTTGCCCGTTTCGTTCAGCCGATACGACCACCTCATTTTTTTCGGTTGCATGGACATAGAATACCATTCCGTCCTGACTGGCATTAAATAAAAGAATTTTGTTCATAAGCATTTAATTTTTTAAGTTAGTACTTTTTATATTTTTCGCTTGATCGGGATTATTTACCCTTACTGCAAGCGGCTATCAATGACAAACGACAAACAGAAACAGAAAATCCCAACAAGAGCCATGTTAAAAGCGCAAAATCAGCTTGTTGCGATATTATAACATTACTCGGCTCATCTCCGGAATTGTAAGCCGCAAAAATTGCACAGGTAATCACACATCCCAAAACAATAAAACTCAGACTCAATGCCCGACTATACTGTTTTGAAAACGCTGTTTTCTCCGGTATGTGAGCCACAAATCCGATTAAACACTGCCCGAATAAGGCACCGATGTAAAATGCACCGGCCGTCCAACCGTCAAATGTAAACCAACCGAAACAAAAACACACGATGTTAACCACCGTTCCGATAAGAAGCAATGCGATCGGAAGGTTTCTAAAATTAAATGTTTTTCCCATAATTATAATTTTTGTGAAACTAATTACTTTATATAATTGTAAAATGAAGTATAGACACAATATACAAAAACAAAATAAAAGTCAATGTCTCTTTACATTTATTTTCAAACTTGACAAATAAGATATTTTGATACATTTTGATTGCAATTTGCAATCATTATGTTTAACGAATTAATATACGATTATGGGATTTAAAGAATTTTATCTTAAAAATGCGCGTTCCTATCCGATGAGCGTTGCTAAAACGGCCTACGGTTACACTTTGAGACAACATGATGTTAAACCGGCACTCAGTACAGCCGCAACATTATATGCCGCAAAACTTGAAGACCGCCGCCTGTATCATACCGGCTACACGATTACCGACGTCAATAATCATTTAACGGTCTATCGTTTGCAAACGGAAACACTCAGCGCCCTGAACCGACTATCTGCCAATGATTTTCGAGAACACCGCTATCCGGTTTCTGCTCGGCTCGGTGAAAATTGCCGGTTTACACCTTTAGCCGAATTTTACCCCGAAAATGGGCAATATCTCGGCATCTATGGGCACCGCAATCGCTACGTAAGCATTGTCCGTATACAATCCGAGCAAGAAGCTGAAAACTTATGCAAAACAGCCGATGTAATTGCCCAAAATGTTATGGCAGCCTACACCGACTATGTTTACAAAACACGACGCACGCAGGAGTTTAATAAGCAAATTTCACCTATCATAAAACAAACATCTCTGGTAGGTAATTCGCTTGAACATTTTTTAAACGAGCGTTTGTACATGGTGCATAACAAATACGGCTCTGCCACTTTGGCTGAATTTATCGACGGACTGAATAAGCAATTTAACCTCTCGATTAAAATTACCGAAATTCATATTTTCGGTTTATAATTTTCTCCCGTATGACTCAACGTCATACGGGGGTTTAATTTTACTTTTTCGCCAATATTTCAATAATAAGAATATTTTTTGAAGGCTGTTAGTTATATTTTCTTTATATACGTTCGTTTGGGCAGAATTATAATTACAGTTTCTTTACCTACACATATTTTTTTACTTTCATTTAACGATATTGTAGTATATATTAGGCTAAAGGAGATTGGTATGGTTTTAGTCGCACCGAGCTTATTGGCTGCCGATATGGGACACTTATACGAGCAAATTGCTTTGGTTGAAGCGGCCGGCGCCGATTGGTTGCACTTTGATATTATGGACGGACACTTCGTGCCGAATTTAAGTTACGGGCCGGAGATGGTCAGACAAATGCGCCCTAAAAGCAAATTATTTTTTGACGTGCATTTGATGGTTGAAACTCCGTTCAAATTTATCAAAATGTTCGAAAATTGCGGTGCCGATATGATTACCGTACACTATGAAGCCGCCGAAAATTTATCCGAGATTATAGACTATTTGCAAACTCGCCGAATTAAAGTCGGCGTTTCACTCAAACCGAATACGCCGGCAAACGTGCTCGAACCGTATCTTGAGAGAATTGATACGGTTTTGATTATGACGGTTGAACCGGGGTTCGGCGGACAAACCTTCATGCAAAATCAGCTTGGTAAAATAGAAACGATGAAAAAACTTATCGGAATGCGCCCTGTTCACATCGAAGTTGACGGCGGTATCAACGAACAAACTGCTCCATTATGCCTTAAAGCAGGTGCCGACGTTTTGGTCGCCGGCAGTGCCGTATTTAAAAATCAAAATCCGAGTCAGATAATCAAAAAACTGCATCAGTTGGGAGAAATAAAATGACAACAATTATGATTGTGGAAGATGAACAAGCTATTTCGCTTTTACTCAAATACAACCTTGAAAAAGCCGGTTACGAGACCATTTGCATCGCACACGGTAACCGCGTTTTGTCTTCGGTTGAGAAAAACTTGCCTTCTTTAATTTTGCTCGATTGGATGTTGCCGGAAATTTCGGGCCTGGAACTGTGTAAAATTATCCGCAATAATCCGGAACTCAAAAATATTCCGATTATTATGCTGACGGCCAAGGGACAGGAAGAAGATAAAGTACTCGGTTTATCTGCCGGTGCCGACGACTACGTTACAAAACCTTTTTCCGTACCGGAATTGCTGGCTCGTATCAAAACCAACCTCCGCCGTGTCAGCACCACAACCGCACCGGTCAAAAAGGAATATGTTTTTAAGGACATTACACTGAATACAGTTGAAAAAAAGGTCTTCCGCGATGACAATTATATTCAGGTCGGTCCGACCGAATTTCGCATTTTAAAATTACTTATCTCTAACCCGCGTTTGGTCTTCTCTCGTGATGATTTGTTAAAAGAAGTTTGGGGCAACAGCGTTTACGTCGAACCGCGCACCGTTGATGTCCATATTCGCCGTTTGCGCAAATCCTTAAACGAATATGGTCCGGATTATATCCGAACCATTCGAGCCACGGGCTATTCGTTAGATGACCACGAAGTTACCGAAGACAACACCGAAGATAATCAAGAATAATCACACCTGATGTTGTTCGTCATACATCGCCTTTGCTTTCAGGTAGTCAAATTTTCCTGAGCCCAACAAAGGCGGTGTTTTCATATATACGACCTCTTTAGGCATCCAAAGCTCACTGACATTTTGCTTTTTAAAATACTTTTGCAGTTCACTCAGCGAGGCATTATCTGCCGACGTAATCAACACTATTCTTTCACCTTTTTTCTCGTCAGCAACTGTTATAACGCCTTGCTTGGCATCCGGATACAGTTTATCGACAACCTGCTCTACCGCCGTTAATGAAACCATCTCACCGCCGATTTTCGCAAAGCGCTTGGCTCGTCCCTGAATATGGATAAAGCCGTCGGTATCAACTTCGACAATATCACCGGTGTCATACCAAGCATCGGCCTTTTCCAACACGTTAGGTTTATCGGCTTTCATATAACCGAGCATAACGTTATCGCCCTTAACCTGCAAACGTCCGCCGTTTTCAACACCGGCAACTGGCTGTAATTCGTATTCGATTTTAGGTAAAAACCGACCGACCGTACCTTCTTTATAAAACATCGGCGTATTAACGGAAATAACCGGAGAAGTCTCGGTTGTTCCGTAACCTTCAAAAATCCGAACCCCGAATTTCTTCATCCATAATTCGGCCGTGCGCGTTTTCAACTTTTCACCGCCGACAATCGCAAATCGAATTTGGAAAAAATCATACGAGTTTGCCATACGCCCGTAACCATACAAAAACGTATCCGTACCTAAAACAGCGGTGGCCTGCAAATCATACGCAACTTCCGGAATAATACGATAATGCAGCGGTGACGGATAAAAAAATGTTTTCACGCCGTGCAACATCGGCAAAATCGTTCCGACCGTCAAACCGAACGAATGAAACATCGGCAAGGCATTTAAGATAATATCATGCGCGTTAAACGGTACGGCTAAATGAATTTGCAAAACATTCGCCAATAAGTTCTTGTGCGACAGCAACACCGCCTTTGGCAAGCCTTCCGAACCGGAAGTAAACAAAATAACCGCCGGATTATCCGAAAGTGTTTGTACCGGACGTCGCAGCAAATAATTTTTAAGCCCTTTAAGCTTGGTGATAAACGAAATTTCAGCGGCAAATTCCTCTAAATAAACAATTTCACATTTGGCTTTTTTCAAACATTTTTCCAAACGTTCCAAATTGCCTTGTTCTATAAATTTATGCGCGGTAACAACCTTTTTCAAACCTACCGTTTTCAAACACGATTCAAACTGCTTATCGCCGAGCGAGAAGTTAAGCATAACCGGAATTTTACCGACCGATTGCAAAGCATAAAACGTGATCACACCGGCCAAACTGTTCGGCAATAATACACCGATTTTTTCTTCTGTTTTAAATGCTTTTTTATAAGCGGTACCCAACACATAGGTTTTGAGTAAAAACTGACCGTATGTCAGCGTTTTTTTCATAATATCGAGTGCAACTTTATGATTTTTACCATATAATTTTTCGGCACGCAAAACCGCATTGAATACCGGTTCATTTTTATCAGTGGTATCATAAATCATGTCGGCCATAATATCGCGTAATTGCAGAGAGGTTAAGTGCCGGCGTTCACGCATACTCAGACCTTCAGGCAAATTTAAGGTACATGGCGGCAGAACCGATAATTTAATCTGCGGAAACATCTGTGTTTTGATAATATCGCCCAAATACGAGAATTTTGAATACTGAGCCCCGTCAATACGAAGCGGAATAATTTTAGCGCCGGATTTGGCGGCCACAACCCCTGCCCCTTCATATACTTTCATCAAAGAACCGGTCACACTGATACGTCCTTCCGGAAAAATCATCACGGTTTTACCTTGACTCACAACTTCAATCAATGAACGGATAGCCAGCGGATTTGCCGGATTAAGCGGATAAAAATCAACAATACCGTTAAACATTTTCACATACCATTTATTTCCCCAATCACTGTCAATGGCAAAGGTTATTTTACGCGGCAAATAAGCGGCAACCAACAGTCCGTCCAACAACGAAACGTGATTAGCGACAATCAATGCTTTTGAACCGGCCTTGCGCAAATTCTGCAAGCCGTTGATTTTAACACGGAAAAATAAATTCAAAATCGAACAGAAAATCGAGCGTAATAACGCATCCGGCAGTAATTTGCAGATATAGAAAGCCACACCGGCACTGATAACGGCCACAAACAAAAATAAATCGGTAATCTTAAAGCCTGTAGCAACCAAAACCGCGGCAAAAATCGATATCGCCACCATACCGAGCGAATTTATGATATTATTACCGGCAATCACCGATGCGACATATTGTTTCGGGGCTTTTTTTTGCATCAAGGCATTTAACGGAACAATGTACATGCCGCCCATAAACGCAAATAAAAACAAAAACAGCAGCAAAAGCACGCCACGCGGCATCAGTAAAAATGACATTAATCCGAGAGGTTCGGCAGGTGTTACAAAACCGGCTGACAGCAAATAAACCGCAAACGAACAAATACTCAGCCCGACAGCGCTTATCGGCACATAAACAATCGTAACTTCACCTTTAAGCAACTTATTACAGAAAACCGAACCGCAACCGACACCGATAGAAAAAGTAACTAAAAACAGTGTGACGACTTCCGGTTTGGTATTAAATACTTTACTGCATAACGGGAACAGTTGGGTTAAGAAAAACGCACCCAAAATCCAGAACCATGTTGCTCCGATAATCGTACGATACACAATGGTATGCGAGCGGATAAGCGCCAGATTTTCCCTGATTTGTTTAAATAGATTCAGATTGATTTTCAAACTCGGCTGCGGTCCCGGTGCAGCCGGAATTTTCCAACTTGCCGCCAACCCTGTTAGGGCGCAGATAATTAAAACGGCAATACCGGCATTGACAGGTAAAATCGTCCCGAACACTGATCCCAATATAATGGCAATATAAGTGCTGGCTTCAATATAAGCATTACCGGCAATTAATTCTTCCGATTTCAATAACTGCGGCAATAAGGCATATTTAATCGGCCCGAAAAACGTTGATTGCATTCCCATAAAAAACAATATAACAATTAACAGCGGCACGCTTTGCGTCATAAACAACACTCCCGCACCAATCATCAATAATAATTCGGTTATTTTTAAAACACGGGTTATACGTTCACGCCGATATTTATCGGCCAGCAACCCTGCCAAAGCCGAAAACAGAAAATACGGCAGAATAAATACGCCGGCAATAATATTAGAATAAATGCTCACAACTTGAGATTCCGCCACTAATTTATAAGCAACGAAAGTCATCAGCGTATTTTTAAATAAATTATCGTTGAAAGCCCCTAAAAACTGTGTAAGCAACAACGGAACAAACCGCGTGCTTTTCCAAAAGTCCTTATTCATAAAAACCTCATATTAATTAAAATTCCAACTTAAACCGAATAATGCGCGATAATCATTGGTTGCTTTTTGATGTTCCGGATTAACCCTGACATCAAATTCGGTCGACCAACTTAAGCGCTCGGATATTTCTTTATTGGCGTAAACGGCAAACTTATATTCACGTCTGTCCGATTTCAAACCGGCGGTATAACGCTCACGATAAACCGTATCGGAATAATTGTCACGACCGCTCGGGAAATCTACGCCCAACGTTCCTTTTACAACGCGCAACGGCGAAGAAATCCTGAAACCGACATCCATTCGTTTATTCCATTTATAATTGGCATCAAACGCAAAACTTTCACTCTCTATGCGCGACGCTTCCAGCAAGCCGGATGAAAATTTCTGTTTAGGCGTATAACCGCGATAGTAACTACCGCTTAAAGTCCACTTAGGCGTTATGAACCATGAAGCCGAAACACCGACGGTATAGGTTTGACCGCCGCTGAGCTTAAAGGCTCCGTCACCGTTCATACCGAGCATAGCCTCATCTTCATATAATAATCCCGAAGACACACCTAAGGCAAACTTGTCATTATTATGCAGTTTAAATTCCGAATTCAAAGCATAAGCCTGCTTTCTGAAACTATTATCGGCATAATCATTGTCACCGTCATATAAGCCGTTGTGGCCGGCAACAGCTTCAATACGGAAGGACTTACCCTCGCCCAAACCGCGCGTATGATGAACACCGTATGCCTCGGTAAACGACATAAACGGATTTTTAAGCTCCCGACTGTTATTGTCAGACGAGTTATATTGCGTATTTTCGCTAAAGTAAAAACCGGTCGCCTGATTATCATTTTTATAGGTGGCTTCCATAAAGTTCTTTTTATAAGCACTATCGGTATAAGCAAAAGTAACGGCACCTTGCTGCAACGTTTTCTTTTTACGCATTTGTCCGATATGCGCCACATCATTTTTCAAAGTTTTATAGCCGGCGTGAGTTGCGTGTATATACTGTTTTGTCGGCATAGCAAACGCACGATGATAGCGGTCAAATACCGTAATATTGTCCGGCAAAGCTTTTTGCAATGCCCGCGCCATTGATGAGGTAACGGTCAATGTTGCATTATCCAGCCGAATACTCGATGAATCAACATCATCGCCCGATGCCGTTACGATAATTTCTTCTGAAGTCGACGGTGACACATAAGTCGTCACGGCTTTGCCCAAATCGATTAAACCGGCACCGTATTTCTTATCCGAATGATTACTACTGCTGTAACCTTCGCCTTTTGTATTAGCGGTTATTCTCAGCAAATCAATGATTTCGGAAGCCGCCATATGCGGATAAGCCGATTTTATAAAGGCGATACTACCGGTAACCAATGGTGTAGCCTGTGAAGTACCGGCCATACCGGCAAACTTGCCTTCAGCCCCCGGAGCCCATAACACACTGGTTTCGGCAGATGTTTTATTACCTCCCGGCGCGGCAATACAATAAGCCGAGGCAACACCGCATTGATTTGAAAATGACGATAATGTATAACTATTCACCGTGCCGTCAGTATTTAGTTTAACATCAACAGCCACAACCACGAGCATCATCAATTTTGAATAATCCGACAATAACTTCACACCGGATTCGATATCAGGTTGTGACTGACCGTCATTACCGGCTGCTTTTACCCAAATCAAACCGTCAGTCTTGCTGACACCGTTTGACACCGTTGTTTGATAATTATTGATTGTTGTCCGAGCTGCTCTCAAATACCCGAGAGGCAAATAAGAACTGTATGTATCAATATTTGATGCATTACGAGAACTGTTTGATGTCGTTCCGAAACTCATGTTAACCGCAATAACATTGTCTTGCATTAACTTAGCAACCGGATAATAAAGAGAAGACAATAAATCCCACCGAACAGCCTTAACCGTCGTATTTGAGAAAGCAACACCGAGACTGCCGGAATCATTCCATGAGGATATAATCAAACCGGTCACATTTGAACCATGTAAGAAATCATTCCCAGTCAGAGGTTCTACCGAATCTTTAACCGTATCCCAGTCATAGTTGCTCGGATAATCCGCAGCCCAAGTCGTATAATCAGATTGCGATAAGTTGTATATAATCTGGTCGGTTTCATTGCCGTATTTATCAAGCAATACCGCCTGTGTATAGCTGTATCCCCACGTTCCGTTATCCAATTTATATATTCGCTGGGTTGTGTCAAATTTCCAGCAATTAGATTTATCGCCGCTCTGACAAGGACCGTAATCATAGTTATATCCGCTGACTTTGCCTTTTACTTCCTTATGAGTAGTCCAAACACCAGTATCAACCACGCCGACAACATTGGTTCCGACCAAATCATTAACCATTTTGTCGTTGGCATCCGTACCATAATATTTTGCATAAGCCGGCGCGGCATTTATACCGTCTAAATAATTGACGGATTTGTATGACGAACTTGTAAAATTAGCACCGGTATATTCTTTACGATTACGGAAAAATGAAACATTGTAATGATTTACAACATTACCGCCGCCCGAACTTGATGACGAACTCGAAGATGAGCTTGATGACGAACTCGAAGATGAGCTTGATGACGAACTCGAAGACGGATCATCATCACCGCCCGAACTTGATGACGAACTCGAAGATGAGCTTGATGAAGAACTCGAAGACGGATCATCGTCACCGCCCGAACTTGATGAAGAACTCGAAGATGAGCTTGACGGCGGATCGTCGTCACCGCCCGAACTTGATGACGAACTCGAAGATGAGCTTGACGGCGGATCGTCGTCACCGCCCGAACTTGATGACGAACTTGATGAAGAACTTGATGACGAACTCGAAGACGAGCTTGACGGCGGATCATCATCACCGCCCGAACTTGAAGATGAGCTTGATGAAGAACTCGACGAAGAACTTGATGACGAGCTGCTGCTGCTGCCACCACCGCCACCACCGTCGCCACCGACGGCGAGAGCCACACCGCCACCGATAGCCACGGCGGCAACCCCCATAACGGTATATGATGTCGAAGTCAGTGATGTTACAGGTTTTGACGGCGCATACATACAATCGGCATATGGATTGGCCCCCATACTGATAAGCAAATTATAAGCATTTCTGTTTTTATCAAAACGCGCTTTACACAGTGCCGTAAAACCATTGCCATCTGTGCTGTTGATAGAATAACCTTTACGCAAATAATTGTTAATAGTCGGCACATCTCTGGATACGGCCGCCCGATAAAGAGCATCGGCAACAGATCCTAAAGCATATGATTTAGAACAAAAAAGACTGCCCATTACGGCCAATAAAGTTGCTAATTTCGTTTTATTCATCAGCATAACCTTCACATAACTAACTTCATTTTACCATAAAACTGAGTAAAATGCAAGACATTGTACTTTTCGGTATTTTACATTGACAAAAGTTAATTTTCCCTTTAACGTAACAGAAAAAACAAGGAGAAAGAATATGTTTTCGGAGAAGTTTAAAGTCGCACTGCATTATATTTTACCTAAACATGCTTTAACCGTTTTGGCCGGCTGTTTGGCTTCAGCTAAACTGGGTAAAATAACAACTTTTGCTGTTAAAAAATTTGCGGAATTTTATCGTATAGATTTGTCAGAAGTAAAAAATGATATTCAAGATTTCGAAACTTTTAACGATTTCTTTGCCCGCGAACTGAAAGCCGGATGCCGCCCTATAGATACGGAAACAAATAGTATCGTATTTCCGGCCGACGGTAAAATAAGCCAATACGGCGATTTATTAAAAGATGCGCAACTCCAGGCCAAAGGACACTATTTTTCGATAAACTCTCTGCTTGCCGATGACAATGATGCCGCAACTTTTGAAAACGGTAAATTTATGACTGTTTATTTATCCCCGCGCGATTATCATCGCGTTCATATGCCGATTGACGGGAAGCTTTTAAAAATGGTTTATGTTCCGGGTGAATTTTTCTCTGTCAACCCATTGTATGTACGTCATATTCCGGAATTATTTTCCCGTAATGAAAGAGTTATTTGTCTGTTTGAAACTGCCATCGGTAAAGTAGCCGTTATATTTATCGGTGCCACCATTGTCCGCAGTATTTCCACCACATGGGCAGGCATTGTGGCTCCGAGCACCTTCCGTGAAACAAGCGTTACCGAATACAATAATAAAAACATTTCATATAAAAAAGGTGATGAAATCGGTAAATTCACGATGGGCAGCACGGTTATCTGCCTATTTGAACAAGGTGCCGTCAATTTTGAAAAATTAACATTGGAAGACCATATATTGATGGGTGAAAAAATGGGCGAAACAGTTCTGAACACACCTGCAACAAAGGCAACAAAAACCGCAACACAAGCTAAAAAGGCAAAAAAATGATTATTGATGCCTTGCCGGTCAGCGATGCTATTTTGACCAATGCTTATTTTTATATAGATGAACAAACAAGACATGGTTTTTTAATTGATCCGGGAGCAGAGGCTGACCGAATTTTGCAAAAAATCAAAGATAATAAATGGGTTATTGAAAAGATTTTGATTACGCACGGACACTTTGATCATATCGGCGCAGTCCAAAAAATTCATCAGGAATTAAAAATCCCCTATTTTGCACATCAAAAAGGCAAAGACTATTTGACTGACGTCAACTATAATCTGTCTGTTTTCTTCGGTAAAAGTGTTATTTTGAATAAGGCGGAATACTTAAAAGAAGGTGATGAAGTAACTTTACAAGCCAATCCGGATATCAAATTAAAAGTGATATATACACCGGGACACACGCAAGATTCCGTTATTTATTACGACATCAACAATAACACGGCTTTTGTCGGCGATACGATATTTAAAAACAGTGTCGGACGCACCGATTTACCGGGCGGAAACACACAACAGTTATATCAAAGTATTGAGGAAAAAATATTCACATTGCCCAATGAGACTGTTTTATACTCCGGTCATAGCGAACCGACAACAGTCAGAGAGGAAAAAAGATAACATTCATCAATCATAACTTAATCCGTAAATTTTAAGCGCCGCGTACAAAGTCGTACACAAGCAGAAACACCAACCGGCACAGCGATTGAGGAAAACTCGGATAACGAGGTAAATGCGCCGTAAATTTTAAGCGCCGTGTACAAAGTCGTACACAAGCCAAAACACCAACCGGCACAGCGATTGGGGAAAACTCGGATAACGCGGCTAATAGAAAAAGGTTTTCTCTTGCAGTGTACAAACCAGTACATAAAAGAGAAAACCTTTGATTAGTAGCCCATTAGACGAGTTTTAAACGTTTATCTAAATCTTCCAATATATCAATATATTCTGAAATTAATGACAGTCCGTACTCCCAGAACTCGGCATTATTCGGATTTAGCCCGAACGGCTTCAAGATTTTATCATAATCTTCAAGCGCGGTTTTGGACAACATCTCGAGATATTTATCGGCAAAGTTTTTCACCTTTCCCGTTTCACTTACCTTGTATAATGAATTTACAAAACAATCGGCATACGAATACGCATACACATAGAACGGTAAAAAGAAAAAGTGTCCGACCATCGGCCAAATACGAGAACTGTCTTCATCAATAACCACATAATCGCCCAGACTGTCGCGCATTTCTTCAACCCAAATCTGACTTAAACGTTCTTCGGAAAGTTCGCCGTTTTTACGTTCGTTGTGTGCGCGTGTTTCAAAAAAGTGGAAAGCAATCTGGCGAATGGCAGTATTAATCATATCTCCTACTTTAGAAGCAATCAGACACAATTTAGCTTTATCATCTTTTAAGTTGCGCAACATAGATTGAAATACGATCATTTCCCCGAAAACCGAAGCCACTTCTTCCGATGTCATACGGCTATGCTCATTCAGTTCACCGTTTTTAACACGCAACTGGTGGTGACAACCGTGTCCGAGTTCATGCGCCAAGGTCAGAACATCATTTTGCTTACCGGCAAAATTAAGCATTAAATACGGATGTCCGGTCGTAATCGGACTGCTGCAAAAGGCGCCGCTGCGCTTACCGTCGCGCGGCGGAACGTCAATCCAGTTATTATCAAAGAAGTCTTTGGCTATATTATAAAGTTTCGGTGAAAACTCTTTATAGGCATCAAGCACGATTTTAACAGCCTCATTCCATGTATAATGGACATCACTGCTGAACGGCAGCGGTGCATTTCTGTCCCAATAATTGATTTTTTTAACGCCGAGCCATTTGGCTTTTAATTTATAAAAACGATGGGCTATTTCTTTATAATGTTTCTTGACTGTCTGCGCTAAAACTTCGACACTTTCATCACTGACATCTTCACTCATATTGCGAGCGGATACAGGTGTTTTGAAACCGCGCTTTTCATCTTCGACGGCTTTATCTTTAATAACCATATTATAGATGAACGTAAACAAATGACCGTCCGATTTAAAGACACGGTTCATTTCTTTACCTGCTTTCAAACGTGTCTCGGGATTTTTATCTAACAAGAGTTTAGACAGTTCGGCATCATTATATTTCTTACCGTCAACGGTAAATTCCAAACGCGATGAATGTTCTTCATACAAACGCACCCAGGCATCACCGGAAGTTAAAGATTTTTCGAGCAGAATTTTTTCCTCCGGTTCGCTTAACTGATAGTCTTTGAATTTGCGCAAGCGTTTAATCCAATATTTATAAAAAGCGATGCGCTCATCTTTAAGCCATTCATTGATTGTCTTTTGCGGCAATTTATTAAATTCCAGACTGAAAAACAACACCGGCTTATAGTAGTCGGTCAGCTTTTCTTCAATATTTTGATAAAAGGCCACGGCTTGAGTATTTTTCATTTGCGTTACCATATTAAGATAAGCAAAACCACCCAAACGGCCCGAGAGCTTAGAGCGTTTTTCGATATCTTTAATTGCCTTCAAAAATTCATCGGCCGATAAAAGATGCAAGCGGCCTTTATAGTCTTTGGCAAATTTAATTGCACTTTTACGATAGGTTTCCAAATCTTTTTTAATCTGCGGGTCTTCCATACTTTTGTACAAGTCGGATAAATTCCACGCCGGCATATTATTTTTCATTTTCATCTTTTTCCTCTTTTATTTTTTCATCGGTATCATTTTTTATATTTTCGAGTGTATCTGTAACCGTTTGTGACTGCTCACTTACGGTATCCGTCATTGCGGCTGAAGCCGACAAGCTGTCGATAAGAACCTCATCGCCAATATCAGCGCTGTAACCGGTCACTTCGACATCATCCGGCAAATCGATATTTTCGGGAGCTTTTCTGTCCTTAATTTCCGGATAATCGCGCAATACGGTTTCATCTAATTCAACATTTCGCTGTTTAGCTTCTTCCAGTTCTTGTTTTTTAAGTTCAATAAAATCTTCCGTTAAGGCACTGCCGTCAGCAGATCCGAAATAAATACCTTCTTGTTCGGCTTCGGTTACCGGTTTAAACAAATAATTAGCCCAAGGGGTTGGCTGTTGGCCTTTTGTCCACGCGCCCAAACCGTTAAGCACAACACTGACATTGCATTTCATATCATTCCACAAAAACCCAAAAGCACAGCCGAGTTTTCCGGTTTCACAGCCGGTAAGATTTTGTACTAATTCTTCGGTACACGGAATAAATCCGCGTTTTTCGGCATCTTGTCGCGGCGATATATACATGACAATTGTCATATAAGCGATAAACGCCACAAACAGCCCGAGGCAATAGTAATACAAAAGCTTAAAAAATTTTTCCATTAATTTGCCTTTTTATAGTAGGTTTCCAACTGAGCCAGTTCTTCCAAAGTATTCGCACTGGCAACTTCTTCCGGATTTCCTTCTATTGCCGTGCATTTCAGTCCCATTTTCTGGGCGGTTTCCACGGCATCGGTCAAATAGAATTCACCGGCGGCATTGTTATTGCCGATTTTCGATAAAATATCGAACAAATATCTGCCGTCAAACGCCATCACACCGGAATTGCAGAAATTAACGGCTTTTTCTACCTCATTGGCATCCTTAAATTCTACGATTCTATCTAATTCGTTATTTTTCATAATCAAGCGTCCGTATCTGGCCGGATCTTGCGGTTTAAAGCCCAAAACAACAACGGCATATCCTTCTTCGGCCTTAGAAGCTATCAACTGGAAAGTTTTTTCGCTAATCAGCGGCGTATCACCGAACACAACCAAAACAACACCGTCAAAACCTTGCAATAAATCTTTGGCACAATTAACCGCATGGCCCGTTCCGAGTTGCTGTTCCTGAACACATGTTTTATACGGTGCGACGGTTTTGGCAACTTCTTGCCCGTCCGGTGAAATAACAGTCACTATTTCATCCACAGGAACCTTCTCTAATGTATCTATAATATGACGGACCATCGGCTTGCCGCAAACCGGCATTAACACCTTAGGTTTATCGGATTTCATACGTGTACCCTTACCGGCACCCAAAATAATTGCTGCAATTTTTCTGCTCATAACGATATCTCCTTATTCCTTTTTTAATTTTTATTTGTTATATTACTAACAAAATATAATTCATTCGTAAATACAAGGAACGTTTTTATGCATAAAATTTTTCTTACAATTTGTTTCATAACCTTTTTTACTAATGCAACTAACTGTTTTGCCGACATTCAGCCGATTACGGGACCGGTGGAAATGGTGCAAAAAAGCAAAGAAACACAGAAAAACGTTAATAAACGGCCGTCCGGACTTCCTAACCCGAATAATCAGGAAGAAGTGCGCAAATTTTTCAAGAAAAGATTTGAGGAAGTAGCTTCGACACCTATGGCCGATAATATAGACTGGAATAATGCCATGGGTATTGATATCATCAAAACCCAAGAGCAATACGAAAAAGAAATGCACGATAAAAAACCGTTGTTCCAGCAAATGTATGAAAAAGCAGTTGAAGCCCTGCATCAAAGTGAAGAAGTGGCCGAAAACACCCCCGATGCCGTTGCCGATGAAAATGAGCAGAATGCCGCAAATACGGCAACTCGCTTTTTCACTCTTGCTAAAAAAGAAGAAACCGTTGTCGTCCAACCGGATATTCCGACAGTCAGTCTGTCATTACCGAGCGGCCGCAAAATCTTGGCCCCTGCACGCGAGCATATTCCTTACTTTTTAAGTTATATCGATATTCAAGCCAATGGATATATTAAAGTGGAAGACACGATAACCATTGTCGCCAACAGTCAAAAGTTTGCCCACGGTCTCAGACGTGTTTTTCCGAAATATAGTACAAGCGGCCACAGAATTGAACTAATACTTGAAAAAGTAACGGTTAATAAAACCAAAGTACCTTATATAACCGAAGAAATCGGTAGAGATATTGTTATCAAGCCTAAGTATAACCAAAAACTCGAACCGGGTGTTTACACTTACAAATTCAGTTACTTTATCAACAATAAACTGATACGAATGGATAATAATTACCTGATGGATTGGAATATCACCGGACGTCCGCTGAATGCTTTTATAACCTCGGCTAATGTTATTGTTTCAATCCCGGACGGGCATACCTTCAAAAAAGCCGGTGTGCTTGTCGGACGCGGCGATCAATATACGGCTTTCCGCACTAATGCCTATAGTTTAGCCGGAAACGTCATCGCCTTTTCAAACCGCACCCCGTTGTTTAACGGTGAAAATATGAATGTAATGGCGCTACTGGATAAAAATGTATTCATCAAAGATTTTGATAAATCATTTAATCTGTTCTTAGCGGATTGGGGAGCGATTTTTTACGCAACTCTCGGTTTTCTGACTATTTTAATTTCATTTATTCTGTCGTTAATCGGCTTAAAGCATGATCGCAAAAAGAACAAGTTTGCCCCTTCATATAACGGTGCGTTGATGCGTAATATTCTGATAGGTAAATATGACAGAATGGCTTTTGTTGCTCAATTATTGGAATTATACCGTAAAAACGCCATCGACATAAAAAACGACAATAATCGGATATTTATAGAAAAAAATCAAACCGACAATACAAAGTTGACAAGTTCAGAAAAGAAAGCGCTCAAAGTTATATTTGCTAAAAAGAACGTATCCGTTGAAATCAATAACATCAATAATGCCTTGTTTAAAAAGGCCAAACGCATCCTTGAGCGCGGAATCAATAAGCAAATACGTAAATATCGTCTGATTCATAATATAGGTTATATTTTATTCAGCTGCGCGATGTTGTTGGCAACTGAAATTTATATTGCATTAACAAGTATTAATATAGCTCAAACCATGATCATATTGTTGACAACAACTCTGCTGTACGGATTTTATGTATGGATTATCCGTCACAAATTCAAACACTGGTATACCACCGTACCGGTTAAAATATTTGCGCTGTCGGCTATTGCGTTAATTTGGTTATTCAGCAGTATTTACATCGGTGGTCTTACCAGTCTGATTACCTTGGCCTCTGTAGTGGTTATCTTTATGTTTACACATTTGTTCGACAAACATAATGACTTTTTAAAAGATGCTCAGGAAACAATTAAAAACTATAAAGAATATCTGACCGGAAATGCCGATACCATTAATTTAAGCAAAGACTTTTTGAATCAGCAGGCTAATATTTTTGCTTTGAATATTACGGAGTATTATCCGCAAAATGTTTCAAATAAAAATTACTATCAGCTTGATACGGCGGAAAGTATCAAACAGCTGCTCATCGGTATTATTTAATCGATTCGAAATTCTGGATGAAAGGAATCCCCCGTTGCCGCAGGCAACGGGGGATTCCTTTTGTTCAAAATTTACACTTTTAGAAATTGTAGGTAAATCCGAATGCTAAAGCTTGAATAGAGTTATCATATTCCGCAGTAACGTTTTTACCCGAATTTTGTGTTAATTTAGTGTTCAAACTGGCTTTATGCGCCTGAATATAGGTATAACCTACATTAAAGGCCAATTTGGCGTTATATTGATATCCCAAACCAATGGTATACCATACACGATCACTGTCCGGAATACGCGGCGTTCTGTGACGATAACGTACGGCACTTTGGTCATAACCCAAGCCTAAACGCAATTTCCATTGTTCATCAAGCATATAGCTGGTACCGACGGCAAAAAAGTTTGTATCACGCCAGTGTTCATTAACCTGAGAAATCATATAGCCGCCATCTTTGCTGACAAAGTTCAAGTGTTTGAAAGAGCTCCAAAAAACACGCTGGTATTCAGCCATAACCGACCAACGATCATTAATATCATGGTATGCACCCATTGAGAACATGGCCGGCGTCGTCAAACGTACGGAAATATCCTGATTTAATAAACCGTCAATCTGAGGAATATTTGTCTTTGATGCAGACATATCCCCTTTGACTTTATGATTAATCTTACTGCGATAACCGATACCGACACGCGTTGCATCGTTAAATTCGTATAATGCACCTAACTGGTAGCCTAAATCCAGCGCATCACCATCCGTTGCAATATGCTTAACGCCTAAATTTTTATTAGAGCTTGTTAAATGCGCCCACAAATATTGAATTTGCACACCGGCACCGATAGAAAATTTGTCAGTTACTTTATAAGCTGTCATCGGGGTGAAAGTTGCGGTTTTAACATCTGAAGTAATACCATGATCACCGCCCACCCATTCTTTATCATATTTCGTTATCATACCGAACGGACTGTTGCCTGCAAAACCGATAAACCACTTTTCATTAACTTGATGTGAAATCGTAAAATTAGGAGAAATCGCTGCATGAACAACGTTGTGGACATCAGCATCTCTGTTACCGTCTTCACCACGCACTTTTTTAGCCGTTGCTTTCGGTGCAATATATGTCGCACCGCCCGTAAAAGAAGTACCTTTATGCCGGGTTAAACCGGCAACGTTGTAGTATGTGTATGAATTATCTTCTGCACCGGCGGTTGCGCCTGCATAAGCGTTACCTTGAGCGGCCGCAGATTGCTCTCTCAAGTGGAAACCGGCTGCCATTACATCAGCAGACATCAAAATCATGCTTAAGGCAGTCGTTATAGTCAAAACGTTCTTCATGTAAAGTCCTATTTAATTGTTAAACCATCGTTAACTATTTGAATTTTCCAATAGTTACCCGAGAGAAACTTATAGAACAGAATATTTACTTTGGCAAGCACTTTTAACACATTTTACCTTATTCTTTGTTTATAACGTCTTATTTTTGCACATTTTAAACGCAAAAACAATACATTAACCTAAAACCTTTGTATTGTGACTACTTCGATGTTTTTACTTTACAAAACATTTGAGTATGCTATAAACATAACTATGTATCTATGGAGTAACTACGGAAAGGATACCCTTGTGAAAGAGTTTGTCAGACTTTGTTTAAGAATGATATTAAAATTGATGAAGGCTAAGTGCATTTTTGATTTTGATATCAACAAATTGCCTAAAAAAGGTGTATATGTTGTCAATCACGTATCATATTTAGATCCTATTTTGTTATTTGCATTTTTGCCGGGTAATCCGGTTTTTGCCTTAAACGGCCACCTGTATCGCCGTCACTGGATAAGTTTTTTGATGCAACGCGCCGATGTTATTCCGTTTAATCCGATTGAACCGGGCGATATTAAAAAATTGATTGCCAAGGTAGATGAAGGTCGTTTGGTTGTTATTTTTGCCGAAGGCCGCATTACTGAAGATGGCGGTCTGATGAAGATTTACGAAGCACCGGGCTTGGTTGCCGATAAATCGAAAGCACCGCTCATTCCGGTATGGATTGATGGTCCGCAATACGGTTATTTTTCTAAAACAAAAGGCAAACTGCCGCACCGTCCGCTACCTAAAATGCGTATTTACGTAGGTGCGCCGCGCAGTTTCAAATTAAAGGATGATTTACGTCGACAACGTGACCATATCAGTAACGAAGTTTACATGATTTTGCGTGAAATGGGCTTCAAAATTAATTATGATTCTGAAATTTCGCTGTTTGCCCAGTTAATGAAGACGGCAAAAGTGTATTCAAAATCAGGTTGGTTTTTAAAACGCCCGCGGATTATCGAAGATATTAACCGAAAACAAAAATCATACAAAGATATTATCGTTGCCTCCTTTGCTTTAGGTAAGTGTTTTAACAAATTTACTGCACCGGGCGAAAATGTTGGTGTATTATTACCGAATGCCATCGCAACAATTTGTGCTTTCTTCGGTTTGTCGGCTTATGAACGCACTCCGGTTATGATAAATTTTTCCGTCGGTGTCAAAAATATGCTGTCCATGTGCAATACCGCACAATTGAAAACGATTATTACATCCAAGACCTTTATTATTAAAGGTAAAATGGAGAATGTTGTTGAAGAAATCGAACAGGCCGGCTATAAAGTCGTGTACCTTGAGGATATCGCCAAGAAAATGTCTGTTTTCACAAAAATAAGCGCGTTGTTGAATTATAAGGTTAAGCACGTTCCACATCCGAAAGGCGGTAACAAAAAGGCTGTTATTTTATTTACTTCCGGCTCGGAAGGTACCCCTAAAGCCGTCCTGTTGAGCCATGCCAACATTATTGCCAATGTTAATCAATTATCGGCCATTCAAACAATCACTTATAAAGACTTACTGTTTAACGCACTGCCGATGTTCCATAGCTTTGGCTTGACGGTCGGTACATTGTTTCCGCTGTTTGAAGGAACAAAATTATTTCTGTACCCTTCACCGTTGCATTATCGTGTTGTGGCAGAGCTTGTTTATGAACTCGGTGCGACCCTGATGATCGGAACCGATACTTTCTTGCGCGGTTATGCTAAAATCGCTCACCCGTATGATTTCCACAATGTTCGCTTGATGTATTCCGGCGGCGAAGCTGCTAAACCTGACACCCGCAGTATGTGGATGGAACACGGCGGTATCCGCATGATGGAAGCTTACGGTTCAACAGAATGTTCTCCGGTTATTACCGCCAACAACGGTATTTTCAATAAGTTCGGCTCAATCGGTAAATTGTTGCCGGGTATGCAGTACAGAATCGAACCGGTTGACGGTATTGCCACCGGCGGCGAGTTGTGCGTTAAAGGTCCGAATATTATGCTTGGTTACTACATGCCGGATAATCCGGGCGTGCTGGTCCCGCCGACAAACGGCTGGTATCATACCGGTGATGTTGTGGATATTGATGAAATCGGCTTTTTCACCATTAAAGATCGCATTAAACGTTTTGCCAAAATCGGCGGTGAAATGGTTTCTTTAAACGCCGTACAAGATATGGTTATTGCCGCAACATCAGCTATGGGACCGGATTACAACTACGGTGTTGTTTCCATTCCGCATGAAAGTAAAGGCGAACAAATTGTTTTGGTGACCAATAACAAAGAGGTAACTTCATCAATGTTGCATGAATACGTTAAAAATAACGGTATGTCCGAATTATATTTACCGCGTATCATTTTGTACCATGATAAATTGCCTGTGTTCGCAACCGGTAAATCCGACAATGTTACATTAAAAAAAGAAGTGCTGGCCGAATTAAATGAAGCCAACAATAACGAAAAAGCGGCATAAAAATGTGGAGCGCAACTTTTTATAGTTGCGCTTTTACAAAAATAAGTTATGTTGATAAAAGAATAATTTGATAAAGGATAAAAAATAATGGCTGGAAGCATTAACAAAGTTATATTGGTCGGTAATTTAGGTGCCGATCCGACTGTCAGCAATACGCAGGCAGGGGCTAAAATCGTAAACTTACGCGTTGCGACATCTGATTCGTGGAAAGATAAAAACACCGGTGAGCGCAAAGATAAAACCGAATGGCATCGTGTGGTCATTTTCAATCCGTCGTTGGCAGACACGGCAGAAAGATATCTGCGCAAAGGCTCTAAAGTATATATTGAGGGCCAACTGCAAACACGTTCATGGAAAGATACCAACGGCAATGACCGCTACACAACCGAAGTTGTTTTGCAAAATTTCAACAGTGTTTTGGTTATGCTTGACAGTCGTAACGGCGATTCGGCTGCCGCTGCCGGAAATGATGTATTTGCCGCCCCTTCATCCGGTTGGGATAATAGTTCGGCGACAACACCTTCCGATTTAGACGATGATATTCCGTTCTAGGACTTAGGAAGTTTAATCAAAGAACTTCGAATACAGATTCGGAGTTCTTTCTGTTAAAAGGACTCAAAATGAAAATTCTGGTAGGAATGAGCGGCGGCGTAGATTCATCTGTTGTCGCTTGCATGCTTAAAAAACAAGGCCATGAAGTCATCGGCGCCACAATGTCGATATGGGATAAAAGCACCAAATTTAATGGCGATATACATGCCGATTCATGTTTTTCACCTCATGAAGAACAAGATATAGAAACAGCTAAAGAAATATGTGAAAAATTAGATATCCCATATTATGTACTGGACTGCTCTGCTCGTTACAAACAAATGGTTTTGGAAAATTTCAAGCAAGAATACAAAGCCGGTCGTACCCCTAACCCTTGCGTTATGTGCAACTCATACGTAAAATTCAATGCATTACCTGAAGAAGCTGCAGCTCAAGGAATAGAATTTGATAAGTTTGCAACAGGTCATTATTCGCAGATTTTATTTAACACGCAAAGCGGACGTTATGAAATAAAGCGCGGCATTGACCAAACAAAAGACCAATCCTATTTTCTGTATCGCTTAAATCAGCAGCAATTAGCACACGTTTTGATGCCACTCGGCGACCTGACTAAAAAACAGGTTCGCGAACTTGCCGTTGAATTCGGTTTACCCGTTTCAGAAAAACCGGACAGCCAAGACTTTTATTCCGGCGATATTAATGACATTTTGCAAAACGAGCCGCAAATCGGCAATTTTATAACCCGTGACGGCAAAATTTTAGGCCAGCATAAAGGCATCTGGAATTATACCATAGGTCAACGCCGCGGTATGGGTATCGCTGCTGAAAGACCGCTGTATGTTCTTGGTTTCAACAAAGATAAAAATGAAGTTATTGTCGGTTTTGAAGAAGAATGCCAAAGTTCCGGCCTCATCGCCGCAAATTTAAACTGGTCTGCCATTTCCGGTATAACCGAACCAATGGAATGTGATGCCAAAATTCGTTCATCACAGCAACCGACGGCTGTTAAAGTAATACCATTGGAAAATGATAAAATAGAAGTCCGATTTTTTGCCTCTCAAAAAGCCATAGCTCCCGGACAATCGGTTGTTTTATACCAAAATGACATTATTCTCGGCGGCGGCATTATCGAAAAATCACTTTAAATATGCTTGAATTTATGTTATAAATAAAATCGGTATATATATCTTAATACTGTTGAATAAGGAGAAATTACTGTGATTAATTCAAATAACGAAAATGGTCGTTCAATGATTGAAATGCTTGGTGTTTTAGCCATTATCGGCGTGTTATCCGTGGGTGGCATTGCCGGCTATTCCAAAGCTATGATGAAATTTAAGATAAATAAAACTGTTGATCAGGTTTCACAAATAGTCAGTAATATCAGAACTTTGTATGGTACGCAAAAAAAATATGTATGGGATGCTGGAGGCGTAAATACAGCAGGATCATCATTACAAATTTTTAAGAAAGCCCATGTTATTCCTGATGAAATGTGGAATTCTGATGGTACCGCAATAGAAAATGCATTTGGAGGTTCTGTCGGTTTCTATCCAAATGAAAAAAGAGGCAGTGATTACGGAAAAGCTTTTTGGCTGTCTTTTGATGGTATACCGGAGGAAGCTTGTATGGAACTTATGACATACGATTGGGGATCCGGATCTTCTTCAGGCTTAATTGCAATCGGTCAAGTCGGAGCAACAGCAGCATTAGTCGGATGCACAGGTTCTGCAACAGGTGACAACGTCTATGCATGTGCCGGAGGTAGTACACAACCCGTTCCGATGAGCGTCGCTGTCGCTGCTACTGCTTGTTCTGGAGATGATAATGAAATTTTTTGGAAATTTTATTAATTCATTTCTTCCATATTTATCAAAAAAAAAGAACCGAAAAATTTCGGTTCTTTTTTTGTGATAAAGGATATAATCCTTAACTTCCCCTATCTCCGCGTGTCTTTTGTACTTGTGTATACGTTGCGACTGAAGCCGAACGAGAACGAGCAGCAGTCATGGAATTTTCTGTCTGCTGACGAAGAACTTGTTTTGGCATTTTAGGATTGGATTTAACTTTGCTCGGTCCTGTCTTTTTCTGCCTCGTCGGTTCTTCAACCTGTCCGACAGATTTTTTACCCTCGTCATCTCCTTTAACAACGGTTTCTACCATACCTTTAGAAATTTCTTTAACTTTACCTTTAGATTTCCCGTCAGGCTGTTCTTTCGGTCCGGAATTGCCTTCACTTCGTCCGGCGCCGTTTTGCTTTAACGGATGGCGGCGAACATACTCCGGCCAATAATTATTCAAGAAATCAGCAAATTCCAAAGAAACATCCGCAGATTTAATAAGCCCGATTTCATCAACACCTTTCGATGCCAAATCTTCATTAATGGCATCGCAACCGTTACGAGCATTTTTGTACATATCGCTGACAATTGCTTTTGGCGGGCGCTTTGCAAAACCTCCCGGATTGGTACGTTCTTCAACGAGTTGTGCATACAACTCTGTCCGAGTTTCATTAACCTGTCTTCTATACAATATATCAAATAACTGTTCCATCTGTCCGAGATTGAATTTCTCCGGATTGCCGTTTAAATGCGCATCATTTATTAGATCTTTTTCTTTTTGTGATAACATAGGGTTCTCAGACAAACTTATGCCCTTATCAACCGCATCGGCATACAATTTGTATAAAGTGCTGAGCGTTCTGAATGCGGCAATCTTATTAACAGCACCCATTTCCGGATTTCGTTCACGCAAAATACGTTGCATTTTGCCTTTTAAGTTAAGCGTAAAGCCGTCAGTAAATGCCGCATACTTATGCGAATTAATCAAACCGTCGATAAAAGCCTGTTCGGAACTGTCAACAACCTTACCTTTGGATTTATTATTTTTATCCATTTGCAAGCCGAGTTTCCATTTGAACTTATTGTATGCTTCAGTACTCAATTTTTCTTTAGCGGCTTTCAACATACCCTCTGCTTTTGAGCGATCCAAACTGATCCCGACCGGAATAAGACCTTTTTCCGCCAATATTTTACGCCACATACTTTTCTCGGCATCTGGTATGCCCGCAGGGAAATTAACATGCGTATATCCTAAATCTTTAAGCTGGCTGACAATGCCGTCAATAACATATTCATCCAATTTTTTGTTATTAGGCATACGATAAGCTATGTGCAAGCCGTTATTATCTACTTTAACATATAACTTGAAAGCATAATGCCATTTATAGTGTCCGTCTTTATCCTTACGGCCGTCTTCACTTAAATTATCTTTATCTTCGGAATCGTAAACAACAAACTGTGTCCACCCAGTGCCGAACCATCCGGTATGACGCTTAAAATAAGAATACCCTTTACGTTTTCCCAACCCCTTTGGTGAACCGATCCACTCTTCAAATTGCTCCTCAGCTTTTTTTTGAGATATAGCAGCTTGATTTTGTGCCGGAGCAGGTGCAGGTGCCGGAGCCGGAGCAGGTGCCGGAGCAGGAGCAGGAGCTTGTGCATTTTGTCCGAAATCCTTATTTAATTCATCTCGATCTGCCGATAACAAACTGGATTTACCTTCAGCCAACAATTCGGAATCTTCAATAATCGGCCCCTCGGCAATGTCTTCTTTTGACAAACCTTCCGGAACAACACCGCCGTTAGCAGCCACAATCTCATCATATTCTTTTTGTACGGCTTTAGTATGTTCTTCGACTATCTTACCCTCAAGATCATCACGAGCCTGACCTTCTTTTTCAATCAAATCTCTGGCCTGAGCCATCATTTCATTTAAGCGATCTTGCTGAACACGTAATTCTTCACTGATATCAATACTTCCGTCATAGCCGTAATGAACCGACATATCTGCCGTTGACAAGCCGTATTTTTCACAAAACTCAAAAATTCGTTTCATTTTTTCGGCATTCATTTGCGCTAAGGTATCATCATCAAAAGAGAGCTGCATTTTGAGTTTTTTATCGCTGTTCGGGATATTGTATTCGGTCATGACTATATCAAAATTATCTTCGCCGCCCTCAACACGCAAAGCCAGCTCGCGCAATTTTCCTTCGGGATCGGCATTCATTTTATTGTATTGATCTTCAGTCAAAATATCTTTATTTTCAGCCAAATCAATTTCCGTCAAAACAAGTTTTTCAGGCTCACCGCGCTTATCATGTTCTTCTTTAATCTGATACAGTTGTACAAACGACTGACCGTATTCTTTAAGCCATTGTTGTTGTTTGGTAATTTCTTTGGCTTCATCCATATAGTTTTGATTATCAAAGCTCTCTTTAAGAGCTTTTTCTTCACGGGCGATTTCTTCGGCACTGTACGCCGGCTGTACATGATTTTCTTCATCTTGTGCGGCATCCTGCTTAACCTTTTCCAGCATAGCGGCAGCTTCCGCCTCTTCTTCATTATTGGCACGCATTACCGCACGCAGCTCACGTAATTTGTTATTGAGCTTTTCTGCAACGCTTTCCTCGGTATATTCTTCTTTAATATCAGGAAGTTGTGTATTCTCAATATGTGTCTTGGCCATGTTTCCTCCCGTTTGAGTATGATGTTGCCTTAAATGTAGCATAAATTAAAATAAATAGCAACAACTTTTGACAAAAAAATTATTTTAATCTGAAAAACAGAATACGTGCCAATCCATATTCTCTTTCATCAATCAATTCAAATGCATCAGACACCGGAAATACCTCGTCTTCGCGCACCTCGACAATACAGAGGGCCTTTTCCGCAAGCCATTCTTTTTGGATAATTTGTTCTAAAACTTTTTCGGTCAGACCGCGGGCATATGGCGCATCCATAAAAATCATATTAAATTTTTGTCGGATACGTGGTAATCGAGTGGCATCGGAACGCACAATTTTAATCTTTTCGGCTTCCGTCGTAAAAAGCTTGGCATTTTTCTCAACGGCCATCGTATTAATATCGACAAAGGTCACACTTTTAAAACCGCGCGATATAGCCTCAAACCCGAAGGCCCCTGTGCCGGCAAAAATATCGGCTATATTCATATTTGAATAGTCACCGCCTAAGTGCGAATATAAAATATTAAAAATCGCCTCTCTGGCACGCTCGGATGTCGGCCGAACATCTTTACCTTCGGGGGCCCACAATTTTTTACCGCGATATTTCCCAGCTACTATTCTCATATTTTGTTTCCCAGCTGTTCTTTCAAAACTTTTTGCGGCACTTCCCTAACCTCGCCTTTTTTCAGGTTGCCGAGTTGAAACGGTCCGTACGACAAACGAATGAGTCGTGCCACTTCTAATCCGATGGACTTCATCAATTTGCGAATTTCGCGATTTTTGCCTTCGGTCAAAGTCACCAAAAGCCAACTGTTTGAACCGTTCTGACTTTCGATTTCGATTTTGGCAGGTCCGTATTGCACCCCGTCAATTAACGCACCTTTGCTCAAATCTGCCAATTTTTTCTTATCGGCGAACCCATGAACCCGCACTTTATATCGCCGGCTCCACCCGTTGGACGGCAATTCCAACTTACGTGACAACTCGCCGCTATTAGTCAAAAGCAATAACCCCTCAGAATTTAAATCTAAGCGCCCGACACTAATCACACGCGGCATCCCGACCGGCAAATTATCAAATACGGTCGGACGGTCATCGGTGTCTTTATGTGTTGTTACCAACCCGACCGGCTTATAATACAGCCACAGCCGCGTATTTTCAATTTCGGGCAATTTTTCGCCGTCGAGCAAAATTTTTTCCGTTCCCTCCACATTGAAAGCCGGACTTTCGATAACTTTGCCGTCAACGGTAACGCGTTGCTGTTTAATCAGCTCCTCCGCCGCACGTCGGGAACATACGCCGCTCCGTGCTATAAATTTTGCAATTCTTTCCGTCATTTTACTTCCTTTTTACCAAATTGAATATATAATATCCTAAAAGTATGAAAAAAAGGTGAACTATGACTAAAGATGAATATATGCAAATTGCTCTCGATTTAGCCCTTCAGGCCGCTGCAGAAGATGAAGTTCCCGTCGGTGCGCTTATTGTTAATCCGGCAACCGACGAAATTATCGCAAAGGCATATAATCAAAGCGCACACAGCGGCGATGCCACCGCGCATGCCGAAATTTTAGCCATTCAAAGAGCTTGTCGAAAATTAAATACGACACGCTTATGGGATATGGATATGTATGTCACTTTAGAACCATGCACCATGTGTGCGGCAGCCGTTTCTTTTGCCCGCATCAAAAATATATATTTCGGTGCCGAAGATACTAAAGGCGGTGCCGTTGTCAGCGGCGTTAAATTTTATAATGCCCCGACCTGCCACCATAAACCGCATATTGAAGGCGGCATTATGGCCAAAGAATGTGCGGCCGTTTTAAAAGAATTTTTCAAAAACAAACGCTGATTTAAGATTGTAAAAATTGTTTCATTCTCGGTAAAACAGCTAAGGCATCAGCACGCCCGAGCTCATAGACTTTACGCAAAATATCAGGATTTTTTTCGGTATGGCTTATTTTTTCATATCTGCTCGGCTGAATAACAAAAACTTTGCCCTCTTTTTGCATTTGCTCAATATCCGTCATTTCTTTATTGTACATAACATGACGGTTTGTAATTGCCTCAATAAACTTAGGATAACGCCGATACACCAGATGGGCCAACCATGCCAATTTATTTTTACCTTTGCGATAGCCGGCATTGCGCGTTTGTACAACCACACATTTATCGTATCCGAGTTTTTGAAAAGCGCGTACCGGAATACTGTCGCTGATACCGCCGTCTAAGTAACTTTTACCGTTGATATGGCTGATTTGCGACACAAACGGCATAGAGGCCGATGCCCTTAAATACGGCATTTTCGTTCTAAGTTCATCGCAATAAATATATTCTGCCTCACCGGTTTCCAAATTACTGCAAGTCACATAAAATTTCGTCGGCGAGCTTTCAAAGGCCTTATGGTCAAACGGAAAAAGCTTTTCCGGCAATTCATGATAACAAAACTGCTCACCGACCATATTCCCGGTGGTTATAAGCGAATAATAGCTCATATAACGCTTATCGGAGGCGTATTTTAGAGTATATCCTATGCTCCGTCCCCGCTGACCGGAAACAAACGCGCAACCGTGAATCGCACCGGCAGAAACACCAATCACCCCATCAAAGGTAATATTGTTTTCCATAAAAGCATCTAAAACACCGGCGGTATAAATGGCACGATGAGCCCCGCCCTCGAGAACTAAACCTGTTGTCATTGAGCCCCGCATGTTACCAATTCATTTTCTTCGTGATTTTTGATAAATTCGCGAGAAAAATCTTCTTTTTTACCCTCTGAATTTACACAATATCCATGTGTAAGCTTACCTTTTTTATATTTCATACGGCCGATTAACTGCCCGTCTTTATCATAAATATCAATCATACCGTCAAGTTTTCCGTCTTTATAATTGATAACGCTCTTAAAACTGCGGTTGGGGTAATAAAGTTTAGATGTACCGTTTTTTATTCCTTGCTTATAATAAGAGCGTTCCTGAATTCCGCCGTCCGCATTAAAATAACTGCATAATCCGTCAAGATATCCCTTCGAAAAATTCTCAATACTGACATAATTATCGCCTTGCCGTTTTTTGATTTTACCCGTAACCGGTTTCTGTGTATTTTTATAAACACAATAAATACGATTATCTTCCTTTTCGGAACAATCATAATCTTTAACTTCATCGATTGCTTTTGCCTGAGCCTTAACGGCTGCCAGCAAAACAAATAAAACGGACACATAAAACAGATATTTTTTCATAAGCACCTCTGTAGAAATAATACTTTCAAAATCGGAAATTTCAAGTCTATATGGTATATGATACAGATTTTGTGTAAAAAAAATGATTTTTTCTTACAAAGAATCTTGTTTTTGACAAAAAATTATGTTATAATACATTCCAACCGAGAAGATTGAGGCATAATATGGATAAGAAACAATTACAGGAGTATAAACAGCAAAAAGCGTTTCGAGCAATACCGCAACGCATTAAGCAAATTATTCTGGCGGTCACAATCGGTTTGACAACCCACACGGCTCATGCTCAGTCAGAGCAGACATCAGATCAAAAAACTGACACAATCGAAAAAGTTATATCAACCTATGATGAATATAAACAACATCATTTAGCCGAAACACGCGCACCTTTTATGCATATACTGGATAATATGCTTCAGGAGCGCGTTCAAAAAATGCAACCTGCGGAAAGAGCTGACCGACGTTTTGGGAAATATTGTACATCCAATCGCAGAAAAGCATTGCAAAATATTTTTGGCAGTGTACCAACCGCCTGCTTAAGATTTTACTGTGCTTTTGCCGCTTTTAATACCATCAAAGATGCTGCCATAAAAAGCGGATGCCCGGAATATGCGCGAACTGTCGATAAATTACTGAGCAATATGAACTCTTGTCCGCAAATCATTAAAGATTTGAATGCTGCATGTAAAGATTTGCACATCAACAATCCGAAAGGGCTGACTGTTTCTCAACGTATGGAGCGTGATGCCGCCGACAACCGAATTGGCGCCGGTGTCTATGCCTGTATTGTACGCAGTACCGGAAATACGCGAAGCGGCTTACATTTCAAACTGTGTGTAGCTCAAGTTGATGACAACGGACAACCTGTGCGAGATCCTGAAACTAAAGGTATACTATGCACCGAATACAGTTTTAATCGAAGCTCGGCCGAAACAACCAGTAACGCTCAAAGCGTCCCTGTTGCAATGTATAATCTCACGGATATTGCCGACAAAAGTAATGAAATTCCTTTCTTGCAAGAATATTTTGCGCACAAGCAGCAATTTAATAAATATATTGCAGAAAGCACCGAAAAAATAAATGCAGCAGCAAAACGCAATATTCCGAAAATTCCGACTCTGCAAATCAGAGAAATAGATACCAAAATCTATTAAATTACCAAAAGGGAGAACCGATTATCTGATTTGTGTGTTGTTTAGATAGAAAATCGGTTGATTTATGGTGTAAAAACGGTTAACCTTTGTATTGTATCAGCAGATAAAATCCGATTAAATAACCTATAAAACAGATACTTGTATAAATATACGGATATTTTAACAAAGGACTGGTCAACCCGGAATTCTTTTCAGATTTGCCCGGAACCGACAATAAAAAAACATGACATAACAACAATATTAAAACAACAAAACCGACACCGGCTTTCCAGTGATTTTGAAAAACAAAATCATGCAAGCGACAGTATTTTAAATAAAACTCAACAGGGAGTAATATTGAAAAAACAGCCACCAAAAAAGTCCCTTTAATACCTATATCCCGGCATCTTTTTTGCACGGCAGCAATACTAGCACAAAAAAACATCATATAGACACATATATCGGCCGAAATATAGCCTAATTTCATAACTTGCTCTAACAAGAGACTAAAAATACAAACAACGCCAAGATAATCTAAACGTCCAAAATACCCTGCGTTTGAAAAGAAAAATGTCAATAAATCAAGCAAAAGACTTTTCTTTTTATACGGTTTAATCTGTGTATCTTCTTGATTATCCATAAAATTACTTCCATATAAAGGTGACTGACAGGTATATGTTATATAATACCAATTATAATGTCAAGCACTGCAATAAGTCGCTACGAAGCCGTAGTTATTATCAGGACTGCCCCAAAATTTTATAGTTTTGAAAACGGCTAAAATACCTCAAACAAAAAAATGTTAAACTTTGTGCGGATTGACAGGAAAGTTTAACATTTTTAGGAAACTACTTCTTAAATTGATATTGTGGCAATGTTTTTAATTTTGGATATATTTGAGCCGCCATATTATTAATTATATTTGTGTATTCTTTCATACATTCTTTAGTTTTATCCGGCCATGATTCATGCAATGTTTGCATTTCTTGGGGTGTCATTTTATTCTTTAAGCAACTTATTGTTTTTTCATGCCAATACGCTACATCTGCACGAGACATTGCTGTTACAACTGCTACATCAGTTAAACCATCTGTTTTT